>JAIXOZ010000156.1 GCA_027486495.1 Comamonadaceae bacterium
GCGACGCCAGCCCGCAGGCGCGTGACCGTGGTCGTCATGGGCGTGATCGTGATGGTCTAGAACGGCACTCATCTTGATTTCCTTTGATTGCTATACGGTACGGCTTATTTGCGAGCGGCTAAAACTTCAGCCGGCTGCACGATTTGCCCGGTCTTGTTGGACCAGTTGTTCTTGGTGTAGGTGATCACAGCAGCGATTTCGGTGTCCGACAACTGCTTCCAAGCAGGCATGGCACCGTTGTTCTGACCATTGAGCAAAACAGCAATTTGCTTGAATTTGTCTGCGTTCAAAACAAGCGCTGAGCCATCAAGCGCTTTGATGGCGCCAGCTGCCTGGCCAGTTGCTTGGTGGCATGCGGCACAGTTAGCGGCATAGACTTTCTCACCGCGCTTGGACAAATCATCCAATGCCCACACCTTGGCAGGGTCATCGGCTTTGGCCGCTTGTTTTTTCTTCTCAGTCACCACCCATGCTGCGTAGTCTTGTGCAGACAACACTTTCACATGGATAGGCATGTAGGCATGCTCTTTGCCACACAACTCTTGACACTGACCGTAGAAATCGCCAGTTTTCTCAGCGCGGAACCAAGTGTCGCGCACAAAACCCGGAATCGCATCTTGTTTGATGCCGAAAGCGGGCACAGCGAAAGCGTGGATCACGTCGTTGGCCGTGGTGATCACGCGCACTTTTTGGCCCACAGGCACCACCAGAGGGTTGTCCACTTTGAGCAGGTAGTTGTCACCTTCTGGCTTGCCTGAGTTGGACATGGCACGTTGGCCGGAATCCAGGGTAGAGATGTAGCTCAACCCCTCACCTTCACCCTTGATGTAGTCGTAGCCCCACTTCCATTGGTAACCCGTGACTTTGACGGTCAAATCGGCATTGGTGGTGTCTTTTTGGGCCACAAGCACCTTGGTGGCAGGCAAGGCCATCAGGATCACGATCAGGAAAGGCACAGCCGTCCAAACCACTTCGACGGTGATGGATTCGGTAAAGGTGGCAGGCTTGTGGCCCACCGACTTGCGGTGCTTCCAGATGGAATAGAACATGACCGCAAAAACCGCGACGAAGATCACCGTGCAAATGATCAGCATGAACCAGTGCAGCCATTGTTGCTCTTCGGCAATTTTGGTGGCAGCAGGATGCAAATTGAGCTGATTGACAGCAGGACCACCCGGCAAATCATTGACCGCATAGGCTGCAGTGGCCATCCAGGCACCGACAAAAATGCCCGCGCGGGATAGCAGCGAAGCCAATTGATTGGAAATATTCTTCATGGTTCTCACTAACTTCCAAGACTCTGTTGAACTCACACCTTGCGCCAGACCGGAAAAATCCGGCTGACCTCATGGCATCACGCAGAACGCAATGCCTTCCTGATTTCTCGCGCCAGCACTTGCCGCAGCTCGGGCCTGACATAGCGCCCCACCTCTATCGTTTGACCTTGGCCCGACAACTCGATCAGGCTTTGGTCTCCGGACTTGGGCTCAACCCGCACCCATTGGCGCGCGAATTCTGCCCTTTCCAAGCGGCCCGCCGTTTCCAGTTCGACCACCAAGTTGCTGCCTTGCAGCGAAATCATTTCACCATCCGAAGCATGGCGGGCATAGGCCAAAAAAGCCAGACCCACCACAGCCACCTCCAGACCTGCAAAGGCCAGCACCAAAGTAGCCCCCTGCAGCCAGAAGAACACTCCGATGCCCAAGGACAGCGTGCACAACGACAGGTACATCCAGCCCAACTGGACTGGCGTGACCGAACAATTGCGTTTCAGCCGCCATTGAACAGAAGGGCCCGACACTTGCGCGAATTGGTAAGCCTCATTTGACATCCGTCAACTTTCAATAACCTAACACCCTGTCAAGCATGCTGTGTGGACAAAACGGGCGGATTTTACCTGAGATCAAACCATCTTTTGACGGATCTCAATGTTAGCCGTCTATACCCCCACCCGAACGCAGCATAAGACGCATCTGGTCCAGTCCGATTTCGGTTTTAGCCGCCATTTTCATGCGCTGCTGAGGTTTCAGGGCGTGACCGTAAACGATCTCGAAGCCCAAGGACAGGCGTCCGCCCTCCTCGGGACGAGCCAGCGCCAGCAAAGCCTCAAACAAGCGTTCACGCCATAAACGTGAACGCAAACCCTGAAAACGCTGGACATGCAAATTCCGCCCCAGTCCGCGCAACTCGGCCAACAAAGTGTCAGGATTGGCATACGTCAAGGTGATGCGCTCCATGTCCATGACCGGCTCGGCAAACCCAGCTTCCACCAGCATGTCGCCCCAGTCGTGCATGTCGGTGAACGCGTGCGCGGGCTCGGGCCAGCCGGCTCGGGCGTAAACCTGGCGCAGATCACGCAGCGTATCGGGGCCCAGACAAGAGAACATCAAAAAACCATCAACGGCCAAGGCACGGTGCCAAGTCTGCAGCAAAGCTTGGGGCTCGGCGCTGGCATGCAAGTGCATGTTGGCCCACACCATGTGGGCCGAAAGATCAGGTGGCAAACCCAGGCGCCGCTTGGACCCAAGCCAATACGGAGCCTGCCACCATGGGGCTTGCAGCGCTTGCTGGGTGACATGGGCTTGCGCTGGGGGTTCGCCGGCCAGCCACACCTGAGCCTTGGGGTAGCGCTGCTCCAGAGCGCGTTGTGCCGCCAAGCCACCGCGCAGCGGACCCCAATGCACCCATTGCTGGGGCTGCATCTTGATGAAATCCAAGCGCTCCTGCATGCGGGTGGCCACCTCTTCATGCAACCAAGGCGACTGCGCGGACTGCACAGGCAAAGCTAGCCATCGGGCAGCGGCCACGGGGTCCAAAGTAGGGGGGCGAAGGGCTTGGGGCATGGGACACGGCTTTAAATGAGGGGGAGTGCACCAGCGCACACAGGTTTTGCGCTTGTTCTGTCAGCCCCGGTTGAGTATATTGACTGAATGAGACCCGATTGGCTCCAGGGCTTGTTGTACACATCGTTCACCGCGAGAGCCGGTGGGTTTTGGCGCTGGCTTCCCAGCCGTTGCGCAATTTGCCAAAGCTGGCCCCAGGCACCGCTTTGCGAGGCCTGCATCAGCCGTTTTGCCCAGCCCCAGCACCGCTGCGCCAGCTGCGCTCTGCCCTTGACCAACCCGACTCGGCGCTGCGGCGCTTGCCTGAAATCACCGCCCCCGCTGGACATGTGCCTGACGGCCACAGCCTACGCCTGGCCTTGGGTAGACCTGATCGCCCGCTACAAGTTTCAGCAGCAACCCGGATGGGCAGGTCCTTTGGCCACCTTGATGTTGAGCACCCCTTGGGCCGAAGACACGCTGGACGCTGCCAATTGGGTGCTGCCGATTCCGCTGTCGGCCCAGCGCCTGGCCGAACGCGGCTACAACCAGTCCTGGCTGCTGGCACGCCATCTCAGCCCGCACAAGGCCGACGCCCGTTTGTTGCTGCGCACACGCGACACGCCCTCGCAGCGCGGCCTGCCACGGGCAGAGCGGCTGGCCAATTTGGTGGGGGCTTTTGCGGTAGAGCCTTTGCGGGCCGCACAGTTGCGCGGCAAAAAGGTGGTGCTGATCGACGACGTGATGACCAGCGGTGCATCCCTGCATACGGCGGCGCGGGTGCTGCGCGAGGCGGGCGCTGCGCAGGTCAGCGCCTTGGTGCTGGCTCGCACTGAAGCAGGGGGCGAAGCCTGAAGGCCAAGGCACAATACTGGCCATGTTCCATATCGTCTTGGTTGAGCCCGAAATCCCGCCGAACACCGGCAACGTCATCCGCCTGGCGGCCAACACCGCCTGCACGCTGCATCTGGTCGAGCCCTTGGGGTTTTCGATGGACGACAAACACATGCGCCGTGCAGGCTTGGATTACCACGAGTACGCCGATCTGCGTCGCCATGCAGATTGGGCGGCATTTCTGGCACAAGAAAAACCCAACCCCGAGCGCATGTTTGCCCTGACCACGCGCGGTAGCCGCGCAGCCCATGGCGTGGCTTTTGCGCCAGGCGACTGGCTGGTGTTTGGATCGGAAACGCGGGGCCTGTCACCCGAATTGCGCGAACAGTTCGCCCTCGCACAGCGCATCAAGCTGCCCATGCGCGAAGGCCAGCGCAGCCTGAACCTGTCGAACGCGGTGGCGGTCACCGTGTTCGAGGCCTGGCGACAAAACGGCTTTGCCGGGGCCAGCCCGGCTCCAGGACAGCCTCATCAGGCGTAAATGCGCACCAGCGACTCGGCTGCACACACCGGTTTGTCGCTGCCTTCGCGCTCCACCGTGACGTTCCATTGAAGCTGGAGGCCATTGCCCTCAATGGGCGTGGCCGAATGCAAATGCAGGTGCGCCCGCAAACGACTGCCCACCGGCACCGGCGCCATGAAACGGACTTTGTTCAGGCCGTAATTGACGCCCATGCTTTTGGCACTGATCTGAATGGTTTTGTCAAAGAACTGCGACAGCAAGGACAAGGTCAAAAAACCATGCGCGATGGGCGCACCAAAAGGCCCTTGCTTGGCCCTCTCCACGTCAACGTGGATCCACTGGTGATCGCCTGTGGCCTTGGCGAACTGGTTGACCTGTTGCTGGGTGATGGTGATCCATTCGGTCGCGGCCACATCTTGGCCGACACAAGCGGCCAATTCGTCCAAGTTTGCAAATGTTTTCATAGCCCTGACTTTATTCACCTGCGCGCCTTCCAGGTGTCGATGACGTGACACAGCCCGGTACACCCCATCGGACTCATGCAGGGGGTGCTGCCTCCTTGGCACTCATCTGCCGGAGCTCTTCACGCAAACGGGCCAATTCGGCGCGGTAGTTTTCGGCATCGCCGTAATCGGCAAAGCCGTGGTAATGCGCATGCGCCTGCATCCTGCGGCGGGCGTGCTTGATGGGACACCAATATTTTTCGGTCAGGGCCACCACCTCCCGGCCATATGCCATCAGGCCGTTGCCATAGGAGCAGTACGCGCAGTTGATTTTTTCCAGCCAATTCAAATAGGCCAGGTGCGTGCGGTCGTAGACAAAATACCCCGAGCGCTTAACCCGGGGGATGCCACACAAAGGGAAACACACCCATTGGTAAAGCGTGATGGAGGCGTCGAACAGCAGCATGGGCACCAGCACCGGGTAAATGAAGGGCACGCACAGCACATGCCGCCACTCGGCCGTGAGCACATAACCGAGCAAACCGGCCTTGAACCGCTTTTGCTGCGCCAGCACCTCTTTTTCAAAACGCACCTTGTGCTCTTCAAAATCGGCCTGCCACTGCTGTCGGCGGCTTTTGGCATCTTGCTCAATGGCCGCTTCCAGCTGTTGAATACGGTCCAGGAATTCCTGAATTTGGGGGTTCATGGTGTCTCCTTGGGGGCAAATGGCATCAGCACACGAGCGATGCGCCACAACCTGAATGGGCTGTTCTGTTTCAGGCACAGAGGCACTGCTGCAAGACCACCTTAACACTTACCATCGAGAGCTACAGTTCGTCACGCAGCCCTTGGCCGTTAAACGGGTCAACCTCAATATTGGTTGCTGAGCAGCCCCAGTCATTCACCCTCTTGGAGGCCACTGTCACAGAACCACTAAAATCGGTCTCTGTTTCAAATAGAGTCCCTCTGTTGTACCTTTCACCAAACTCCCCTCTGCCGCAGCACGTTGCCATCATCATGGACGGAAATCGCCGCTGGGCCAAAAAGCGCTTCATGCCTGCGGCGTTGGGCCATGCAGCGGGCGCGCAAAGCGTTCGCGACATTGTCAAAACCTGCGGGGAAATCGGCATCCCGCAATTGAGCCTGTTTGCCTTCAGCACCGAAAACTGGAAACGCCCCGAAGAGGAAGTCAGCAGCCTCATGGGTTTGTTCACGACTTACCTGAAAAAGGAAATTCGCAGCATGAATGCCAATGGGGTTCGGCTGAAGGTGCTGGGTGACACAAGCCGGTTTTCTCCGGCCCTGCAAGCGCTGATTGCCGATGCCCAGGCCCAAACGGCGAACAATCAAGTCATCACCTTGAACATTTGTGCCAACTACGGCGGTCGCTGGGACATGCTCCAAGCCACCAAAGCCTGGCAAAAGGCGCACCCCAATGAGCCGCTGGACGCTCTGACCGAAGAAACCCTGGCCCCATACCTGAGCACGGGCGATGCACCGGAAGTGGATTTGCTGATCCGCACGGGCGGAGAGTCAAGGGTGAGCAACTTTCTGCTCTGGCAAGCGGCTTATGCCGAGCTGTTTTTCTGTGACGAGCTTTGGCCGGACTTTTCCCCCGAAACCCTGAGACAGGCGCTGGCCTGGTTTGCCACGCGCGACCGGCGCTTTGGCTCCTCTGCCCCACTTTGACCCCAAGGCAGGGCCCGCTTCAAGTGCTCGCTTCGACTTGGTGGTGATCCACCTGCACCACCGTGGGCCGCCCCAAAATCTCCAGCAGCACCGCCACCCTTTTGCTCGATACGTTGTGCACCAAACCCTCGATGGCACCCAATGCGGTGTGCTTGAGACGCACTTTTTGCCCCACCTGAAGTTGGTTGAGCTCCTCGATCGTGGCCTGATCGCGCATTTGCTCCATCTGGCGAATCCGCTTCACCACATCGTCGTGCAGCAAGGCGGGCTCAAAACCAAACCGAACGATCGTGGTCACGCCCTTGGTGCTGCGCACCGCTGAAATGCTTTGTTCTGAGCGGCTGGGCCGAAAAAGGATGTAGCGCGGAAACATGGGCTCAAACACCGATACCGGCCCTTGTTCGGTTTTTTTGAACTTTTTGAACAAGGGCAAATAGGCCTCAAAGCCCTGCTGCTCCAGATTGACCAAGGCGACAGATTCCTGCTTGGGTTTGGTATAAGCCAGATACCAGCGGTTCAAGCTCTGATTTTCAATATCGACAATCTCTGAATTCAAAACAACACCCATTCTCACGATCGGTCAACCCCAAGGATCTACTATTTTAAGAATCCATGATCGAGCTCAAGTCCCCTGCTTGAAACAACAAACCCCGCCGTCGCGGGGTTCGGTTTCAAGATAAAAATCATCAAAAATATAAAATCAACCTTAAACGGTCAATTTAAATTCATGACAATTGCGGGTCTGGTGGTTCAAGCAATCACGAAAGGCGCACGGTCTTGACCTTCGATCCACTTGGGGGCTTTGCCGCGGCCAGTCCAGGTTTGACCCGTGGAAGGATCACGGTATTTAGCAGCCACTTTGCTCACAGGTTTGGTCGCCGAAGTTTTGGAACCACGGCCAGGAAAAACGTCTTGCGACGTCAAACCATATTCGGCGACCAACTCGCGTACTTTGGCCACGGCACTGGAAATTTCATTTTGACGCGCTTGGGCAATTTCGTACTCCAAGGCTTCGCGCTTTTGCAATAATTCTTTATATGACAATGACATGGTTAAACCTCAATAGATAATGACAATGCGTTAATGTACATCAAAGCAGTTATATGTGACAGCACGGCTTGCTCAATATTTGAACGCGTCCGGGTTCAATCCCATCATCATTCGATCTCGTGGGATATTTTTTAATCTCAAACCATCTGCAAAGCCCCATACCCCCGAAAATCTTTGGTAAACCTGGCTCACAATATCCAAAACCATCACTCCATTTGGGGAAGTGGTTCAATGAAGGGTGCATATGGCGGTTTACTGGGTCGGTGACATTCAAGGCTGCGACGCGTCTTTGGCACACTTGCTCGACGAGGTGGCGTTTTCGCCCAGCCGCGACCACTTGATTGTTTTGGGCGATCTGGTCAATCGAGGCCCGGATTCTTTGGGCGTGCTGCGCCGCTTGATGGCGCTAGAAGGCAGTGCGCAGTGCCTGCTGGGCAACCACGATTTACATGCCTTGGCCGTGGCCTGGGGTTTAAGCCGTACCAAGCGGCTAGACACACTAGACGAGTTGCTGCAGGCGCCCGACAGACAAGTTTTGACAGGCTGGCTGCGCCAGCAGCACCTGGCGCTGTGGTCACACGGGGTGCTGTCGGTGCATGCGGGTGTTTTGCCCAGTTGGACCTTGGCACAAACCTTGTCTTTGGCGTGCGAAGTGCAGGCCGTTTTACGCGGGCCGGACTTGCCCTATTTTCTGGCCCACATGTATGGCAACGAGCCTGCCGCGTGGCGCGACGATTTGTCGGGCTTGGACCGTTGGCGCGTCGTGGTCAACGCCTTGACACGCCTGCGCTTTTGCGCAGCCGATGGCACCATGGAATTCGCCACAAAAGACAGCGCTGCGCAAGCCTCGACTGGCTTCATGCCTTGGTTCGATGTACCAGGGCGGCGCACGGCAGACATCACCGTGGCCTTTGGCCATTGGTCCACCTTGGGCTGGCAAGGCCGCAGCGACATTTGGTCTTTGGACACCGGCTGCGTCTGGGGTGGCTGCCTGAGCGCCATGCGCCTGGGCCAAGACGGGCAGCACACGCTTGTTCAAGTGGCATGCGCTCAGGCGCAGGTACCCGGTTGAGTGAAGACGCTTGTCTCAGCCGACCGGCTTGAGTAAAACCAGCAAGGCCCCTGCACCGCCTTCGGCAGGTTTGGCCTGCACGAAGGCCATGACCTGGTTTTTTTGCACCAGCCAGCTGTGCACTTTGGACTTGAGCACCGGGGTTTTGCCGGGCGAGCCCAAGCCTTTGCCGTGCACCACCCGCAAGCAACGCAATCCTTGGCGGTGCGCCAAGCGGATGAATTCGGCCAGCGCCACGCGAGCTTCTTCGCTGCGCAGACCGTGCAGATCGATCTCGCGCTGAATTGACCAGTCGCCTTTGCGCAGTTTATGGATCACATCGCGCCCAATGCCCGGGCGGCGAAAACTCAGGGCGTCATCGGTGTCGAGCAGGGTGCTGGCGTCGAACTCGTCGCTCAGACAATCACGCAGCACCGCCTCGTTGTCCAACTGTCGCTGGTGAGCGATGGGGGCTGGGCCCGGTTTCTCCAGACTGACCAAGCTGGGCGCAGGCAAACGCTGCACGGCACCCACAGCACGCACAAACAGGTTGCTTTCAGCTTCACGCTGACGTGCGGCCAGCGCCTGTGCAGCCGCTAGGGCCTGGGCTTGCTCGTGAGCCTCGGCCAGCTTTTGGCGGACTTTCTTCAGGTCTTGCAGCGCATTGATTTTCACGGGAGATGCTCCAGTCAGGGCGTGTGGGACGTTTTCAGCACACAAGAATTTTCAGGGACTTCACACGCCCCGGTTGCGCATCCAGTCGGCGGTCTTGAAGAAACTGGCGTTCAGCCGCTCGCGCAGCACCGGGTCCACACTCAACTCGGTCATGGCTTGGTCCATGCAGGCCAGCCACTGGTCGCGTTCAAGCACCCCAATCGAAAACGGCATGTGGCGCATGCGCAAACGCGGGTGGCCAAAACGCTCGGTGTAATGCTCGGGTCCACCCAACCATCCGCACAAAAACCAAAACAACTTGTCGCGGGCACCGTCCAGGCTGCTGCCGTGGGCGTCTCGCAAAGCCTTGTAGCCCGGCTCCATGTCCATCAGGTCATAAAAGCGGTCGGCCAGGGCACGCACGACCGCTTCACCGCCCATCCAAGCAAAGGGGGTGTCAAACGGGGGCTTTTCGTCGATGTTCATTGCGATCAATTGTGACGTGTTGCAAAGGACCTTGGCCGGGTATGGTTCCAGTCGGACAAAGTGGATGCCTTCAAGTGGTCAGATTCTTGGGTCTTGCCGACCTTGAGCCGGGATCCAAGTGTGCACCGCTGGCCTTGGTTCTCATGCTGCTGTACTTTCTGGATCCCGGCTCAAGGCCGGGATGAAAAAAACACGGCCGGGGTGACAAAGCACACGGCCGGGGTGACAAAGTCCAAGATCACTGCGCCGCTTGGCGCAAAGTCTGCACCACAGGCTGGCGCAACACTCCGGCCAGGCTGAGGCTGCCCGCACCCCAAGCGAGCAGGGCTCCGGCCAGGCCTCCCGCCAAAGGGGCCCACAAAGGTGGCTGCCAAGCGAATTCGAAGGCGTAACGGGCCAGGGCCCAGCCCACCACCAGCGCCATGGCGCTGGCCATGAAGCCAGCCAGCCAGCCAATGCCCAGCAGCTCGGTGCGCTGCACTTGCGCCAGCAGGCTGCGACCCGCGCCCAGCGCCCGCATGATGGCGTATTCGCGCTCACGCGCTTGGCGGCTTGCGCCCACGGCGGCCAACAAAACCATCAGGCCCGCTGCCAAAGTGAAGGTAAACAAAAACTCCACGGCCCGAATCACCTGGTCCATGACCCGCTGCACCTGCGCCAGCGTGCTGCGCATGTCCACGCTGGTGATGTTGGGGAAGGCATTGACCATGGCATTTTCAAAACCTGGCGCGCCCTGGGGCGAGCGAAAAGCAGCCATGTAGGTCATGGGTAAATCGGGCATTTGCGAGACCGGAAACAGCATGAAAAAGTTGGCCCGCATCGAAGCCCAGTCCACCTTGCGAAAGGAAGTGACCCGGGCCTCGTGTGGTTGACCGGCAATGTCAAAGCCCAGTCGGTCACCCAGCTTCAGACCCAGGGCCTGGGCAATCTCCTCTTCCACACTCACGCCGTCGGCCTCTTCGGCCTGCCAGCGTCCAGCCACCAGCGGGTTGTGATCCGGCAACAACGCGCTGTGCGAGAGGTTGATTTCACGATCGAGAAAGCGTTTACCCCGGTCAGCTTCCAGGTCATCAGGGCCGATGACCCGGCCAT
Source organism: Comamonadaceae bacterium (assembly GCA_027486495.1). Taxonomy (GTDB): domain Bacteria; phylum Pseudomonadota; class Gammaproteobacteria; order Burkholderiales; family Burkholderiaceae_C; genus Limnohabitans_A. The sequence goes on from JAIXOZ010000156.1 coordinate 10,645, forward strand.
TGATGGCCACCAGCCTGCCGCGGATCATGGGGAACCAATCGGGCGACTGCACGCCCGCATTTTGGAGGTACGCCAAAAAGGCCTCAGCCTGATCGGGTTGCACATTGATGACAAAGCGGTCGGGCGCGTTCACAGGCGTGGCCTGACGCCAACTGGCGATCAGGTCGGTGCGCAGCAAGACCAGCAAAGCCAGCGCCAACAAACCCACCGACAAGGCGCTGACCTGCACCACGGCAAACACCGGGCGCGCCGCCACCTGTCGCGTGGCCAGGCGCAACCAGCGCGGGGCCGATTCATCCGGCACCGCACGGCGCAGCAAAAACAAAGTGGCAGCAGCCAAACCGGCAAACAACAAAAGTGCCAGTGCAAAACCACCCACCGTGATCAAGCCGAGCGTCAAGTTACGGCTGACCATGAGCAAAGTGATGGCAAATCCGAGCAAGCCCATCACCAGCACCAGGCCCGAACGCACCTGCACGTTGCCCAGATCGCGGCGAATCACGCGCAGCGGCGGCACTTTCGCCAACTGCAACACAGGCGGCAGCCCAAAAGCCACCAACAGCGTCAAGCCCATGGCCAGACCCATCAGCGCCGGCTGCAGCGTAGCGCCAGGTAAGTTGGCATCCACCAACCCCACCAGCAACTGGACAAACCCCATGTGCACGCCATAACCGGCCAGCACCCCCAGCACACTGGCCACCAGGCCAGCACACAGAAACTCCAGGCCATAACTCAATGTGAGTGTGCGCTGGCTTTGCCCCAAAACACGAAGCAATGCGCAAGCATCCAATTGCCGTTCGGCAAAGCTGCGTGCCGCCAAGGCCACCGCCACGGCACACAGCAAGGCGGCCAGCAAAGCCACCAGGTTCAAAAACTGGGAGGCCCGGTCCAGAGTCTGGCGCATTTCGGGACGACCGCTGTCCAACGATTCGACTTTCACGCCTCGCACCTCGGGCTTGTCGGCCTCGGCCTGCGCCCACGGCAAAAACTGGCGCACGGCCGCATCGTTGCCAGCCACCGCCATGCGCCAGCTGACGCGGCTGGCCGGCTGGACCAGCCCGGTGGAGGCCAAATCGGCCATGTTCATCATCACGCGCGGCGCAAATGCCATGAAGCCTGCACCCCGGTCGGGCTCGCGGGTGATGGTGGCGCCAATGCGCAAACTGCGCTCGCCCAAGCCCAGCGTCTGACCCACTTGCACGTTCAGGGCTTCGAGCAAAGCCGCATCGACCCAGACTTCGCCAACGGGAGGAATGCTGCCCGTGTTGGCGCCTGCGATCTCGAGGTGTCCGCGCAAGGGGTAACCGGGCTCCACGGCTTTGAGGGCCACAAGACGGGTAGCGGGTGGCGTGGTGGCTGGCGTGTCAGGTAGGGAGGCAGCATCCGGCGCGTTCATGGCACGCGCCATGGTCGGAAAACTCACATTGGTGTTGCTTTGCAAACCAGCCTCCCGGGCCTTTTGGGCAAAGGCCTGAGGGGTGCGCTGGTCGCTCACCACCACCACATCGCCCCCCAGCAGTTGACGCGCATCACGCCACAGACCCGACTGCATGCGATCGGCCAAAAAACCCACTGCCGTCAAGGCCGCCACCGCCAAGGCCACCGACACCATCAACAGGCGCAACTCGCCCGCCCGCAGGTCACGCCACAACTGGCGTGCACCCAGCTTCAAACCATGCATCCAAGACTGATTGTTCATCCCCTGACCATAACCGAGGGGCGAAGGTCTGGCAGGGCTGGGGGTTTGATCAAAAAAGAACAAACCATAAAAACCAAAAAGCCCGCAGTCGTTAAACTGCGGGCTTCGAATTTGGTGGTGATAGGTGGATTTGAACCACCGACATCAGCATTATGAATGCTGCGCTCTAACCAACTGAGCTATATCACCTGAGTCACTGACGTTACCGTCAAGCCCAAAATTATACACAAAATTCCGTGGCAATCGCGCCAGTTGGCGTAACAATGGGCGCATGACACAGACCAACCCCGCACCCACCTCCTCTCTGCCATCTAACGGCCAGGCCAGCGCCCATCAAGCCGCCCAAGTGATCTGGGCGCATTGGCAATCGGGCCAAGTGCTGGCTGCCCTGCCTGAGGGTTGCCATCCCATGAGCGCCGCCCAAGGCTACGCCGCCCAAGCCCAACTGCCCATGGTGTCCGGTCGCCTTGTGGTCGGTTGGAAAATCGCAGCCACCAGCACCAACGGCCAAGCGCACATCAACGTGAGCAGCCCATTGGTCGGTCGGTTGCTGTCGGGGCAGGTGTTTGAAAGTGGTGCCACCGTGCCGTCAGCCGGCAACCGCATGCGCGTGGCCGAGCCGGAGTTTGCGTTTGCCATGGCGCAGGACCTGCCGCCGCAAGCCGCACCTTACAGCCAGCAGCAAGTCATGGCCGCCGTGGCCAGCTTGCACCCGGCCCTAGAAGTGCCCGACTCGCGGCTGGAACCCTTTACCTCAGCTGGTGAAGCACAACTGTTGGCCGACAACGCCTGTGCCCGCCACTATGTGTTGGGCCCGGCCGCGCCCGATGTCTGGCGCGACCTGGACTTGAGCACCTACCCGGTGCACGCCCGGGTCCAACACGGCAGCCAACTGAAGTACACCCGTGATGGCACCGGCGGCAACGTGCTGGGCGACCCGCGCATCGCCCTGACCTGGCTGGCCAACCAGCTGTCAAGCCTGGGCATCACCTTGGAAAAGGGCCATGTGGTGATCACCGGCACCTGCATGGTGCCGCTTGAACTGCAGCCTGGCGACAGCGCCAGCGCCGACTTCGGCCCGCTGGGCCGTGTTGAGATGATTTTTTCGGCGACTTAAACCATGACAAAACCCACATTGGCCCTGATCGGCACAGGTGGCACCATTGCAGGCGCGGCCAGCACTGCCTCCGTCAGCACCGATTACAAACCCGCCAGCCTGAGCCTGGCTGCCGTGGTCGACACCGTGCCAGAGCTGCGCCAGCGCTACAACATCGCAGTCACCCAGCCCATGCAATTGGCCAGCTACGACGTGCGGCCCGAGCATTGGCTTGATCTGCATGCGGCTGTGATGCAAGCGGTCAACAACCCCGATGTGGCGGGCATCGTGGTCACCCACGGCACCGACACACTGGAGGAAACTGCGACGTTTTTGCACCTGAGTGTAGACAGCGACAAACCGATCGTGGTGGTGGGGGCCATGCGACCCGCCACCGCCTATTCTGCCGATGGCCCAGCCAATTTGCTGGACGCCTGCTGTGTGGCCGCCTGCCCCGGTGCGCGGGAGCGCGGCACTTTGGTGGTCATGAATGGTCGCATCCATTCGGGCCTGTGGGTGGGCAAACGCCATGTGAGCAGCGTCGAGGCCTTTGACAGCCCACTGGCCGGCGCCGTGGGTGAGGTGGCCGACCAGGCGGTGCAGTGGTTCCGCGCCGCAGGGCGTGCACCCACGGTGGCCTGGCAAACGCCTTCGACTTGGAAAACACCCTCCGAATGGCCCAGGGTGGACATTGCCTTGGCCTACGCCGGTGTGGACGAGACCGCGATGCATGCCTTTGTCGCCGCAGGAGCGCGGGGCATTGTGCATGCCGGTTTGGGCAATGCCAACACGCCCACAGCCTACCGCGCTTTCATCCAGTCATTGCCTGCACAAGGTGTATTGGTGGCCCGCTGCGCCCGCTTCATCACGGGCAGCGTGACGCGGGCCAGCGTGTACGCCGATGCCCAACACGGCATCCTGACGGCCGGCCCCTTGCCGCCTCACAAGGTACGGATCGTGATGCTGCTGGGCTTGGCGCACGGCATGGACGGGCACGCGATTCAGGGCTGGATCGACCGCATCTTGTTGGCGGGCTAAAACCCGAGGTTCCAACCACCCCTCGCCATCACGATCCCGATTCGGGATCCAACCACCCCCCCGTCATCCCGGACTCGATCCGGGATCCAGTGTTCAAGGTGCATTGCAAGCATCAAAACTTGGACCCCGGCTCAAAGGCCGGGGTGACAGGCATGTGCCTTCCCGGGCTGCATCACCCCACTCAACGAGGGCGCTGGCTCCAGTAGAGCACCGTGCCACTGATGCTGGCCATGACCATGAGGCCCACAAAACCAGCGCGGTAGGTCCCGAACAGGCCAGACAAGGCACCAAACATCGGGGGCCCCACCACCACGCCCAAAAATGTGAACGCCAAGGTGCCGCCCGTGGCCATGCTGGCCATGCCGGGTGGCGCGCGGCGGGCCACTTCGGCCAAATAGACGCCGTTCCAGCCAATGGCAGAAGCACCAAAGCCCACCAAAATCGCAATCACCACGGCCTGCGGTGTGTCGGTGGTCAAAAAGGCCGAAGCCAGCGCACCCGATGCCATCATGCTGGCCAACAACAGCAACATGCGACGCGCCCCCAACCAACGGTCGGCCACATAACCCCAGACCACGCGCCCACCAATGCCACCCAACTGCGTAACCGACAAAGCCAGACCCGCCGCCACTAGGCCGTAAGACAAATCGCCGTGCAAAAAGGTCACCAAATACGTGGTGAGCGACAGCTGCACCATGGAAAACATGAACGAGCAGGACGCCATGGTGAACAACGCCCGATGCGCCAACACCAGGCGAATGGGCTCGATCAAACTGCCCCAGCGAATGGCGGCGTGACTTTGGCGGTCGCTGTCGAGTTCGACCCGCAGACTTTGTGACACCCAGGCGCAGAGCAAACACACCACCGCCACCGCCACCAGACTGAGTTGCCAATTGCCCAGCAGCGCCAAGGGCGGCACCACCGCACCCGCCAGCATGCTGCCCAAAGGCACACCGGTTTGCTTGATGGAAAACACCAGCGACATCTGGTGCTTGGGCGTGGTGCGGGCCAGCAGGTGTGAACTGGCCGGGGTGATCGGGCCATAACCGAGCCCGATCAACACGGCGCCCAACACCATGGACGGCAACCAGGGCACAGCGCACAACAGCAAACCCAAGGCGCACAAGACCAAGCCCCACTGGCTCACGCGGATGGCGCCCATGCGGGCCACCGTGGCGCCGCCCATCAAGGTGGCCACCATGGCCCCCGCATACGTCACCGACACATACAGGCCCACCAAGGCGGGCGAGACTTGCAAAGTCTGCGCCACCACCGGAGCCACCACAGGCAAGCTCAGCAAAGCCATGGCCACCATGGCCTGGATCACCAGGGTCAGCAACAAAGGCCACCAGTTTTTCATCGGATCATCTCCCGTACAGGGGAGAGGGGCACCCACAAGGCCCCGGTGAGCACATGCACCCTCAATTGGCTTTGACGCCCGCCTTGACCAACAAACTGCCCAAGGTGTCGATCTCGTTTTTCAGGTGGGCTCGCAAAGCCTCTGGCCGCGCGAGCTCCACGCCCACGGCCGATATGCCCATGGCCTCCAAGCGCTGGCGCACTTCGGGGTCAGCCACCGACTTTTGCAAAGCCGATGTCAGTTGATCGAGTACGGGCTTGGGCGTGCCCTTGGGTGCATACAGGCCAAAGGAGATGTTGATGTCAAAGCCTTCCACACCGGCATCGGTGATGGCGGGCACTTCAGGCAACTGGGGCAAACGGGCTTTACCCGCAGAGGCATAGGCCTTGATCTTGCCGCCCTTGACCGAGGGCACCGTGCCCGAGGTCTGGTCACACAAAATGTCCACCTGGCCGCCCATCAGGTCGGTCAAGGCCGGGCCAGTGCCTTTGTAAGGAATTTCATTGAGCTTGACGTTCAAGGCGTTCATCATCATCAAACCACACAGGTGCGAGGCCGAACCCACACCTGCATGGGCCAGGCTGACTTTGGAGCCGTTCGCTTTCACGTAGGCCACAAACTCGTTCAGGTTTTTGGCCGGAAACTCGTTGCGCGCCACGATCACCATGGGACCACTGGTGGCCCGACCAATCGGCTCAAAATCATCCACCGGGTGGTAGGGCAAGCTCTTGTACATGGCGACGTTGGTCGCATGGCTGACGTGGATCATCAGCAAGGTGTAGCCATCGGCTTTGGCGCGGGCCACTTTGGCCGTGCCTATGGAGCCAGAGGCCCCAGCCGTGTTGTCCACCACGATCTGCTGGCCCAAGTGCTTTTGCATGGCCCCGGCAAACAAGCGGGTGATGGTGTCACCCGGGCCGCCTGCGGCATAGGGCATGACCATGGTGATGGCCCGGTTGGGAAAGTCTTGAGCCGAAGCCTGCATGGCGGTGGCGGCCAGCAGCATGGCCAGGCCCGTGCGGATGAAACGAGTAGGCATGAAAGTCTCCTTTTTTTATTGGACACGGCAGTGTGATGGATCAGGCCAACAAGCGCTGGCGAATGTCCAGAGGACTCAGCACCTGAAGGGGTTCAGCACCACCACCGGGAATGCCCACTTGTGTCGCGTTCAGCAGCATGGACACCATCACATAGGTGCCCGACAAGACCGTCAGGTCCACCACCGCCTGCTCGCCCATGCTGGCCACGGCTTCTTGCCACAAGTCGTCGGGCACGCGGTGATTGAGTGAGAGCTGAATGCAAAAGTCATACACCAGGCGTTCGTCCTCTTGCATGCTGGTGGGTCGTCGGCATGCCTGCAAGTCGCGCATCACCGCGTCCGACAAACCCGCCTTACGGGCAATGGTCTCGTGTGCCCACCACTCGTATTGGGCGTTCGAAATACGGGCCTGGATCAGGATAGCGAATTCATTCAGGCGTTTGTTGACCGAAGTCTTGAAACGCAGGTAGTCCAAAAAATCAAACGCACGCCGGGCCATGTCGGGGCTGCGCAGCAAAGCGTTGTAAGGGCCTCCGAGTGCGGCACTGGAGACCTTCAGGATGTCGTCGGCCAAAGGCCGCACCTCAGGGGGTAATTCGTCATAGCGGATCTGGGCCAATCGTTCGGTCATGAAACGTTCCTGCAATAAATGGGGGCGACACCAAAGCCCGAGCACAAGCAGCTGTTCAACAGCACAGAACATTCACCCTGCCCATAGCGACGGGTGAACGTAACAACAAAGCGCCCTCCTCTGAGTCACACACATGACTGATTGCCCAACCTTGAAGTGACCGGACTGGTGGACACTTGTGCCTGCTGGAACCTTGGGCCTTGAACCCTTGGCCTGTCACCCCGAAACTTCACTCTCTTAGGATGGAACGCCCTCATGCTGAAATTTTTCTTCAACGCCGCCCCCAACCCCATGAAGATCGCCTTGCTGCTCGAAGAGTTGGGCCTGCCTTTTGAGGCCGTGCCGGTGGACACGCGCAAGGGTGAGCAATTTGCACCTGCTTTTCTGGCCGTCAACCCCAACGCCAAAGTGCCCGCCATCGTGGACGGCGACGTGACCGTGTTCGACAGCAACGCCATCTTGCTGTACCTGGCCGACCGTGAACAAAAGTTTGTGCCCACCATGGCACAGGGCAAAGAGCGGGGCGCGGCTCTGTCATGGTTGCTGTTCATTGCCAGCGGCATCGGGCCGTTTTCTGGGCAGTCGGTGCACTTTCGCCATGCCGCACCCGAACCCAAAGAATACGCCCTGAACCGCTACGATTTTGAAGCCCACCGCCACTGGACCGTGCTGGAAAAGCACTTGGCACACAACACTTACATGCTGGGTGAGCACTACAGCATCGTCGACATGGCGCTTTGGGGTTGGGCCCGGATGCTGCCTTATGTGCTGGGCACGGGTGAGGCCACTTGGACGCAATACCCCCACATCAAACGTGTGCTCGATCTGGTCAATTCACGGCCAGCGGCTCAGCGAGCCGAAGCCTTCAAAACGAAATACACCTTCAAGACCGAGATGGACGCGGACGCCAAGAAGTTCATGTTCCCGCAAAACGAGCGGCTCAAGCAGGGTTGAATTCAGCGCCTCACCACACCAGCCATGGGGCATGTTCAACGCCCCGTGGGCGTGGTGAACAAGGACTTTCAGCGGCGGAACCAGCGCATGGACAAACCCAGCGCCAGCAAAACCAAAACACCCGCCAGGGCCGCCAGCAAAGCGGTGATTTCGGTGTCACGTCGCTCCAGCGTGAACTTGCTCGAAAGGTGCTGGTAAATCGTGGCCAGATCACTGGCGTTGGTGGCCCTGAAAAATTCGGCACCGGTGGTCTCGGCCACTTTTTGCAGGGCTTCTTCATCGACCTTGGCGTAAAAAGAGAAACCTTCAAAACCCGGAATAAATCCGTTCGGCGTGCCAAAGGCCACGGTGTACACACGAACTCCCTTGGAAGCCGCCCACTTGGCCACTTCAACCGGATCGGGTCCGGTGGTGCGGCGACCATCGGACAACAAAATCACCGCACCGGCCGTGTACGACCCCACTGGCACGGGCTTGGCAGGCTCTGCAGCGCCCGGTGCAGGTCGCTGGTCCAGCGAACGCCCCGCCTGCCCGCCGCCTTGCACCAAGCTGCCTGCCTTGAACTCGGCACCGTACAACACCGACTCCAGGTCAATGGCCGATTCGGGCAACAAGGTGTTCAGGGCCACCAGCAAGCCGCTGCCGGTGGCCGTGCCGCGCTGCAACTGAAAGCTGTCGATGGCCGCCAACAATTCGTCTTTCTGGTCTGTCACGCCTTGCACCAGCTGGGCGTTGCCCGCAAAAGACACCACGGCCACGCGCACATGGCCTGGCAGTTCTTGCAAAAAGGCTTTGGCCGCCTGCTGGGCCGCAACGATGCGGCTGGGCGGCACGTCTTCGGCCAGCATGCTGCGCGAGACGTCCATCGCCAACACCAGGGTCAGGTAATCGGCAGGCAAGGAGATTCGGGCACTGGGGCGGGCAGTGCCCAGCAACACCAAGGTCAAGGCGCACAACAGCAAAGCGGGAGGGATGTGCCTGCGGATCCGGTGCCCCGGCCCCAAAGCGGGCCGTATCAGGTCCAGGCTGGAATAACGCACCACCGCGGTGCGTTTTCGGCGCAACGCCCAGATGTACCCCACCACCAACAGGGGGATCAACAGCAATAGCCAAAGCAGCTCGGGCCAGATAAAGTGCATGTTGTGTGGCGTGCAATGAAGTCTAGCCACTGTATCACCGAAGGCCCCAACAACGATGAAACGCGCCGCACTCTACAGCCGAAAGCCCTCTGCAAAAGGGGCTGACAGAATGCTTCCTGCACCGGCCAAAGCGGACGATACCTATCCAGCACGCACGGCTTTGCGCAGCACCAGCAAGATCTCCCAGCAATTGCAGCGCCTGCCGCTTTGGGCCGCTTTGCTGCTGTGCGCCTTGATCACGGCCACGCTGACTTGGGCCCTGACCCGGCAGGCGGGCGCACCCCAACGGCTGACCCAAGACGACATCAACGCAGCGGTGCTGCACACCCTGAACACCCAGGAATTGCCTTCGCGCGCCGCCCGCGCCGCGCAGCTGATCGCGCCCTCCGTGGTGCGTGTGCAGACCCAAGAAGAAGACAAGAAAAACCCTCAAGGCGAGTTGCAAAACACCGGCGTAGGCTCCGGTGTGGTGATCTCAGAAGAAGGCGTCATACTGACCAACTTGCATGTGGTGCAAGGCGCCAAACGCATTCAGGTGACTTTTGCCGATGGCACGGAATCGGAGGCACTGGTGATCGGCGTGCAACCCGAAAACGATCTGGCCGTGATCAAGGCCAAGCGCCTGCCCGACGACCTGCAACCCGCCACGCTGGGCAGCAGTCAGAACCTGCAACCCGGTGACGAAGTGGTGGCGGTTGGTTTCCCCTTTGGCATCGGTCCCTCGGTCTCGGCGGGTGTGGTCTCGGGCCTGAACCGGTCGTTCGGCTCCGAAGACAAAACCTTGATGCGCGGCCTGATCCAGGCCGATGCCGCCGCCAACCCCGGCAACTCGGGCGGGCCGCTCATCAACATGGCCGGTGAGGTGGTGGGCATTGTCACCGCCATCCTCAACCCCACCGCCGCCCGCACCTTCATTGGCATCGTGTTTGCCGCCACCATTGAAAGCGCAGGCGGTGGCATGGGCATGTCGCCGTTTTGATTTTTGATGACCCACCCGATCCTGAAAGGCTTTGTGCATGAACCCCTCTGAATTGGCATGGAACCAGGGCCAGACGCCCCAAAGCACTGGCGTCAACGCCGCGCTGATGGAACGCGTGCTGTATGAAGTCAAACGCGTGGTCGTGGGGCAAGACGCTTTCCTCGAACGCATCTTGGTGGCCATCCTGGCGCAAGGACACTTGCTGATTGAAGGCGTGCCAGGACTGGCCAAAACCCTCACCGTGAACACGCTGGCAAAAACCGTGAGTGGCAGCTTCAAGCGCATCCAGTTCACACCTGACTTGCTGCCTGCCGACTTGGTGGGCACCCGGATCTTCAATCCCAAAAGCAGCGAATTCAGCACCGTTCTGGGGCCGGTGTTTGCCAACTTGCTGCTGGCCGACGAAATCAACCGCGCGCCCGCCAAAGTGCAAAGCGCCCTGCTCGAAGTCATGCAAGAGCGGCAAGTCACCATCGCCGGCGAAACCCATGCCGTGCCCCGGCCTTTTTTGGTAATGGCCACACAAAACCCGATCGAGACCGAGGGCACCTACCCCCTGCCGGAAGCGCAGGTGGACCGCTTCATGATGAAGGTGCTGGTGGGCTACCCCACCGAGGAAGAAGAGTTCGTGATCGTGCAGCGTGTGACCGGCATGCCCGCCACCGCAGCGGCCGTGGCCGACACCGCGCAGCTGCTGGCCTTGCAGGCGCAATGCCGCCAGGGCTATGTCGACCCGGCCCTGGTGCAGTACGCCGTGAAACTGGTGGCCGCCACGCGCGATCCGGTGCGCTGCGGCTTGCCCGAGCTGGCACCCTATTTGACCTTTGGTGCCAGCCCCCGCGCCACCATCGCCCTGATCGAAGGCGCAAGGGCGCTGGCCTTCTTGCGCGGTCGCCCTTACGCCCTGCCACAAGACTTGATCGACCTGGTGCCCGATGTGCTGCGTCACCGCATCGTGCTGTCGTACGAAGCCTTGTCAGAGGGCATGACGGCCGATGCGCTGATTCTGAAAATCCTGCAGGCCGTGCCCGCGCCGAGTAAACCCCTGGACCGCCATGTTCAGCTGGCTGCGCAAGAAGCGAACTGAGGCCACGGCCAGCGCTGGCAGGGGCCAACCCCAGGCCCCAGTGGCTGGCGCGCCCGGCGCAGACACGCCATGGCCCAACGCAGCGCAATGGTTGCAAAGGCTGGAATGGACCGTGCTCAAACGGCTCGACGGCCAGCTGCAAGGCGACTACCGCAGCCTGTTTCGCGGCAGCGGCCTGGTGCTGGCCGATCTGCGCGAATACCAAGCGCACGATGATGTGCGCCACATCGATTGGAACGTGACCGCCCGCATGCAGACGCCGTATGTGCGCGAGCACCAGGAAGACCGCGAAATCGCTGCTTGGTTTGTGGTCGACCTGTCTGCCTCGGTGGCGTTTGGCTCGGGCCCCACCAGCAAGCGCCAATTGGCTTGCAGCATCGTGACGGTGTTGTCCAAGATGCTGTCACAACACGGCAACCGCGTGGGCCTGATGCTGTTCACCGGACAAGACCGTGTCCACAGCGTGGTGCCCGCCCGTTCCGGCAGGCGGCATTTGTTGCACATCGTGCACCAGATGCTGCAGGCGGGTCAAAACCAAAATCCAAACCATGTCAGCGTCGTGCAGACCAGCGCGCTGGGCCCATGGCTGGCTCAGGCCCAATCGTTGCTCAAGCGCCGCTCGGCGGTGTTTGTGGTGTCCGATTTCATCAGCCCCTCCGGTTGGGAAAAACCTCTGGCCCAACTGGCCCGACGTCATGAGGTGGTGGCAGTGCGTCTACGCGACCCGCTGGAGATGGCCTGGCCCGACAACACCGGCATGCTGCTGGTGCAAGACGCCGAGTCGGGCGAGCAACTGTTGGTCGACGGCAACGATGCAGCGTTCCGCCAGCGTTTTGCTCAGCAAGCCCTGGACCGTGAAGCCGCTTTGTTGAGCAACTTGAGCCAAGCCGGTGTGGACTGCCTGGAGCTGAACACCGACGAAGCGATGGACCAGGCCCTGCTGCGTTTTGCACAACTGCGCAAACGCGCCAGCCAGTTGAGCACCGGTGGGCGTGCAGCCCCTGTGGGCAATCAGCGGCCTTTTCAAGCTGGAGGTGCCCATGCCTGAATGGCACTCGATCCAGTTCGTTTGGCCGCGCTTGTTGTGGCTGCTGGTCAGCTTGCCGCTGTGGCTGGGCCTGTACATCGCCTGGCAACGCCGTGGTGTGCAAAGGGCTTGGCCCTCGGCCAGCATGAACACTGGTGCGACCCACAGCCGCTTCACGCGACATGCCCCGGCCCTGCTGCTGCTGCTGGGCTTGGCTGGCTTGCTGGTGGCGATCGCTCGGCCTCAGGCCATCTTGCTCTTGCCCAGCCGCATCGATACCGTGATACTGGCCATCGACAGCTCGGGCAGCATGCGGGCCTCCGATGTGCAACCCAGCCGCATCGAAGCCGCTCAGGCCGCCGCCAAGAGCTTTGTGCTCGGACAACCTGGCCAAGTCAAGTTGGGGGTCGTCAGCGTGGCGGGGGCGGCTGCGCTGGTGCAAGCACCCACCGACCAGCGCGACCTGGTCATCCAGGCCATCGAGCAGCTGAGCCTGCAGCCGGGCTCGGCTCTGGGCAGCGGCATCGTGATTGCGCTGCATGCCATGTTGCCCGGCTCGGGCCTGGACGTGCGCGGGTTGATCGATGGCGAGGGCAACCCCCAGCCCACAAGCGGTGCGCCCCTGGGTGGCTCACCCAACGCGCCTTCACAAGCAGCGGGCACACAGGGCGCCCCCCCCCGCAAGCCGGTCAGCCTGCCCAAAGTGCCACCCGGCTCCAACACGGCAGCGGCCATCGTGCTGCTCAGCGATGGCCAAAGCAATGTCGGTCCTGACGCCCTCAAGATGGCCCAAGTGGCCGCCGATCTGGGTGTGCGTGTCTACACCGTGGGGGTGGGCACGGCGCAAGGCACTGTGCTCAAAGCCCAGGGCATGCAAATGCGGGTCAAGTTGGACGAAGCCAGCCTGAAAAAAATAGCCGAGATCACCAAGGCTGAATACTTCAGCGCCGACAACCGCCAAGACCTGATGCAAATTTATGAGAACTTGAGCAGCAAAATCGTTCTTAAAAAACATCGGCGCACCGAGGTCTCTGCTTTGTGTGCCTTGCTGGGCATGCTGCTGCTGACTTGGGGCAGCGCTTGGGCTTGGTGGCGGCATGGGCGGATCATTTGAGTTCGCCCTGTCGTCCATTCCTGCGAACCATCCCTGTCTCCAGGTTTAAAGTTCAGGCATGAATCTCACGGGTGGATGGCATTGGCATTGGCGGGCATGGCGATCACAAACGCGATGGGCACCTGCGTCCGCTCAGATCGACCATTGGCTGATGGCGCAGACCATGCCACGCCAACAATTGGTTTTGTTGGGCGCCAGCGCGGGCTGGATGCTGCCCAGCACCTGGTTGGCGCAATTTGACGAGGTGCACGCCTGGGACATCGACCCATTGGCCGCCCCCTTGTTTCGTTGGCGACATGGCCGGCACTTGCAAACCCAGGGGACACGCTTGCAACTGCACACGGGCGATGGCTTGGCCCATTTAAGCGAATGCACACGGACCATGCCCGGGGCATTTTTTTGGTTCGACAACCTTCTGGGACAGCTGCGGTTCACCCAAGAGCCCCTCGATGCGGTCAGCCGCCGTTTGCAATCTTTACAAAAAACCTTGAAACATGTCGCTTGGGGCAGCGTGCACGACCGCATGTCTGGCCGCACCGTGCCAGGCAGCCCCATGCCTGTGCCTCGACAGGGCTTGGCGGGTGTGGCCATGGAGACAGCCGAAGGGCAAGCCTGGCTACAACAGCTGGGGGCCATCAGCCCCTGGCTGGACCACCTGACCGAAAACGTCTTGCCCACCGGCACTCCTGTGCAACACACAGCCTGGCCCTTCAAGCCAGGCTATGCACACTGGCTTGAAATGGGCTGGTGTCCACCCCAGGCCTGAAGCCTTAGACGATCTTCGAGCGCAGCTGCGCTAAGCCATGGACTTGCATCGCCATCCAATCGCAGGGCACCTCCGGCACCACCCTTTCGGGGGTGCCTGAATCAATACCTTGTGCGAAGGTCCAGCGACCAGTACTGCCCCACCAGATCGACACCAAAAGAATGGTGCGGCTCTTCAGACACCAACACGAACCCGGCCTCTTGGTAAATGCGGCAGGCTGCATGCAAGATGTCATTGGTCCACAAAGTGAGCTTTTCATAACCCTTGGCTTGAGCAAAGGCGATGCATTCTTGCGTCAAACGCCGACCAAGGCCCGCGCCACGCGCATCGGGCTCTACGTACAGCAAGCGCAGCTTGGCCTCTTGCTCGGACACCTTGACCAAAAACACCGAACCCAGCACCTGCCCATCACGCTCAGCAATCCAGGCGTTCTCCCAAGCAGGGTCCAAGTTCCTCACAAACTGCGCCGCGATCTCGGCCACCAGGGCCTCGAAGGTGCCGTCCCAGCCATATTCTTGTGCATACAAAATGCCTTGGCGGTGCGCCACCCAGCCGATGTCGCCCACTTGCAAGCTGCGCAACCCGATGGAGGGTGTCATGAGGGCTTGCCGCCTTCATAGCGCTGCCCCAGCGCCAGCAATTGCGGGGTTTCAATGACGGCGTTCAGCCCATCGAAGTCCAGCATCTGGCCCTGCCAGGGCTGGGTGGTCTGGTGCGTGTGCAAGCTCGCGTAATAGCCTTGCAGCGTGTGCAGCACGGCACGCGCCGTGCCGCCGGGAAAGATCACGATTTTGAAACCGCGTTCACCCAACTCTGCGGCACTTTGCACCGGCGTTTTACCGCCCTCGACCATGTTGGCCAGCAAAGGGACACGACGGGCAAATTGCGCGCACGCAAGGTTCATTTGCTCGTTAGACCTGAGCGCTTCGATGAACAGCGCATCGACGCCGCATTCCAAATATCGTTCGGCACGCTCCAAAGCGGCATCCAGCCCCTCCACCGCCACCGCATCGGTGCGGGCCAGGATCAGGGTGCTCTTGTTGTGACGTGCGTCCAGCGCTGCGCGCAGCTTGCCTTGCATCTCGGCCACAGGCACCACACCCTTGCCGTCCAGATGTCCGCAGCGTTTGGGAAAAGTCTGGTCTTCGATTTGGATCATTGCCGCCCCGGCACGCTCAAAATCGCGCACGGTGCGCTGCGTGTTGAGCGCGTTGCCAAAGCCGGTGTCGGCATCCGCGATCACGGGAATGCTCACGCGGTCGGTGATGTGGGACAAGGTCTGCGCCACTTCAGTTGCTGTGGTCAAACCAATGTCTGACCGTCCCAAGCGGGTGTACGCTATGGATGCGCCCGACAAGTAAACCGCCTCAAAACCCGCCTGCTGGGCGACCAGGGCCGTGAGTGCGTCGTAAACCCCAGGCGCCAACAAGGCGGAGGGTTGTTGCAGGCGATTCGCCAACGAGGCCTGCTTGTCATGGATGTTATGGTTCATCGAAGGTTCCTTACGATCAATTCGGTTGATATCAGGGGTTGAGTTGACTGGCCGCTGTGCCGGCGGCGATCCATCCACCCCCTATGGCACTGAGCAGTCCATTGCCCGACAAATACCCCCACACCTCATTGCCAGAAACACCACGTGCAGCGCCCCCGGCAGCCAACAAATTGGGGAGCGGTCGTCCATCCTCACGCAACACACGACAGAACGCATCAATGTCCAGCCCACCCTGTGTATGAAACAGCGCGCCGGTGACCTTGACTGCGTAGTAAGGGGCTTGCAATGCGCGTTTGAAGACTCGGCCTAAACCATCGGCAAACTCAGGTGCCACTTGGGCCAAGGTCGCTTGCAGTGTTTCTACACTGCAGCCGATTGTGACGGCCAGCTCCTGCGTGGTGTTGGCCTTGCGAACAGCCCCTGCTTTTTCTGCCTCAACAAAATCAGGAAATTTTCGGGCCAAGTCAAGCAAGGGACCATCAAAAACATTCCAGGCGATGTTCCCTGGCTGGTTCAGCACGTTGACCGCAGCCTCTGAGTAACCTTGTGTTTCGTCATGGAAGCGATGCCCTTCAGCGTTGATCTGAATACCCCCCTCCATGATGATGGCCCAAGTCATGAGCGCACCTTGTGGCGTGACCCAAGAGCCATGTCCTTGGTAGCCACCCAAGTCGGCCAAACGTGCCCCCATGGCATTGCCCCAGGCAATCGCGCTGCCATCGTTGCCGACATGACCGCCGAACGCCGCATTGCGCATGGCGGGCAACATCTCACTGACCATCGCTGCATTGCCACCATACCCATTGCAAGCCAGCACCAAAACATCACATGCGAGTCGCTCCACCGAGCCATCAGGGCGCAAGCATCCGACGCCCAAGACCCTGTCGTTGTCATCCATCCATATTTCACGAACCAATGCCTCAGTCAATGTATCGGCGCCCGCCTGAATGGCTGTTCGCTCCAATGCCGCCATGAGGGCAAGACCCGTGTGCTCGGGTACCGCATGCATTCTCCGCACACGATGCCCCGGAAACAAGAAACCGTCGAGCACTTCAAAAGTAATCCCCTTTTGTTCCAAGGCGTCAATCGCCTCAGACACCGCTTGGGTATAGGCCTGAACCAAATGGGGTGCCGCCTGTCCATGGGATTTGGCCACAATGTCCTCGGCAAATGCAGCATGGGAGTCCTCAATGCCCAAGGACTTTTGCAAACGGGTTTGTGCCGCAGGAACAAAACCTGATGACAAGGCGGTTGACCCGCTCGGCACGGCATCACGTTCCAGCAAAACGCATTCGACACCCGCCATCCTGAGTCGGATGGCTGTGGTCAAACCACAAGCACCCGAACCCACGATCAGCACGGGAACATGTGGGACTGCGACGGGCATGGCCGCAGACCGCACCACGGAGGCAGAAGAATTGGGGGCAGTGGCTTGCATGTTCATGATGGCCTTTTGATGCGCTGACGAAGTTGATTCATGAGGCCTCCGGCCTCAACCATGTTCAGAAGGAAATCAGGAATGGGATCGCATGGGATGTGCGATCCATCGGGCGCCGTAAGGGTCAACGTCTCCATATCCAGCCCCAGGGACTGCAAATCCTTGAATGCCGTTGTGTCACGGCAGGTCAAAAGAAGCAGCCCGAGATTGAACGCATTTCGGAAAAACAGTCCACTGAAAGAAGGTGCAATGACAGCCTTGATGCCCAAGTGAACCAGTGCGCCTGCCGCCTGCTCACGTGAAGAACCGATACCAAAATTCGGACCGGCCACAATCACATCGCCCCTTTGGGCGTCGCGTGCAAATTCAGGGCGAACCGCTTCAAGGCAATGGGGTGCGATACCCTCAATCCCCAACTTCATGTAAGCCCCAGGTGCCATCGCATCGGTGTCGATGTCCGCACCCAACATCCAGACTCTGTGGGATGTGATCATGCCAATACCTCTCTTGGATCGCTGATGAAACCACGCAAAGCTGATGCCGCCACGGTGTAGGGTGAAGCAAGATAAACCTGCGCTGTGGCCGAACCCATGCGCCCCTTGAAATTCCGAGCCGTTGTGGCAATCACATTGGCACCATCCGGAATACTGCCGCCATAGCCCGAGCAAGCGCCACAGGCTGTAGGCAGGACTTCGGCCCCGGCCTCCCGCAACACCGACATCACCCCTTCTTGCTCTGCTTGACTTTGATCAGTCAAACTGGCGGGTGCCACCATCAACCGCACACCATGAGCGACCCGCTTGCCTTTGAAAACTTGGGCTGCCGCACGCAAATCGTCGAGCTTGGCCCCCGTGCAAGCACCGATGTAGGCCACCTGTACGGCAACGTTTTGGAATTCGCTGACTGCGTGGGTGTTGGCTGGACTGTGTGGTGCCGCCACCTGAGGTGCCAAATTGGCGGCATTGAATCGGTGCACCACGGCCGGCGCGTCCTCGTCGGTGTGCCAATGTTCAAGGTGGATGTCTTCTTTTGACACGCCAGTTTTCACAAGCCAGTCTTGCGTCACTTCGTCTGGTGCGATCAACCCTACTTGAGCACCCATTTCAGCGCTCATGTTGGACATCGTCATGCGCTCTTGCATGGACAAGGCTTGTACCGCCGGACCACAAAATTCAACCGCCTGATAGTCCCCCCCATTCATGCCAAATTGACCAATCATGTGGAGCATCATGTCTTTGGCCGTCACACCCACGGGCAGTCGCCCCTCCCACCACATGCGTATCGTTTGCGGAACACGCACCCAGATCTCACCGGTCACCACAACACCCAGCATTTCGGTGCTCCCAATACCGAACATGTACGTGCCAAAAGCGCCGCCGGTCGGGGAATGTGAATCTCCACCGACGCAGAACATGCCCGGACGCAAATGTCCTTTTTGTGGCAAGACGACATGGCATATGCCTTGACTGTCGTACACATGCGGCAATTTCTGGTCCTGTGCCCAATCACGGGCTATGCGCACGATGCGTCGTGAATCCTCATCCTGCTCGGGCACGTAATGGTCCATGACGAGCACCACACGTGATTTGTCCCAAATTTCGGCGCCCAGATCTTCCAGCATCGGTTTAAGCCGCCTGGGCCCCGATGAGTCGTGGAACATGGCCAAGTCCACTTTGCAGCTGATGATGTCTCCCACGGCCACGTGAGGTCGACCAGCCGCTTGAGCAATCAACTTTTGCGCCAGGGTTTGGGGAATGGGCGTCTGCGTTGTCATGTCACTGTCCATGTGATTTGGGGGTGGATGGTTGGTCAGGCACGTATTTCTTTGGCCACAATGCGGGCATCAATGCCACCGACTTGCGACAACTCCATTTGGTATTCATAACGATCGGGACGGTACAAACCGTGCAACAAAAGAACGGGGCGGTCGGCGGCATCAAAAACCAAACGGCGAACCGACAACAAAGCGGTGCCAACAGCCACCTCGAGCGCCATCGCTACTTGCGCATCTGCCTGCCTGGCTGAAACGGTCTGCATGGCTCGACCGAGCTCAATGCCTGACTCCTCCAGCAATTGCAAAATGGGCTTTTGCATCAAGTCACGCCGAACAATGCCTTTGACGATCGATTCCGGACAATAGGTGGTGATGTGCGATATGGGTCCCTCCTGCGTGCTGCGTCGACGCGCCGCTTTGCGGATCTTTGAACCCGAGGTCACTTGCAAGGTCAAGGCCAAACTGTCCGAGGCCTGAATCACGCGCCAGTCCAGCACTTTGACTGTGGTGCCGCGACTTACGCTCACGATGTTTTCCAACAGACCCGTCAATTTGGTCGAAGGATGTCCCAGAGTCAATTCGGTTGACTGACGGGCCCCTAATTCGTGGCGGGTGGCGGGCCTGGTGCCTCGCCCTGCCTCTCGCACAATCAAACCATCTGCAGCAAGAAGCTCCAAAGCGCGACGAACCGTCACCCGTCCTACGCCAAAATGCCGGGTCAATTCCAACTCACTTGGAAGACCATGTGCGAAGCGCCCCTCTTGAAGCTGTTCACGCAACACCAGATAAATCTGATGGTATTTGGTTAATGGCAAAGACGTAACCATAGGAACTCATTGAATCCATGCAGGTGCAATGGACTGGACTTCGATTTGAAAGATTTGATCCAAGGGGGCGTTGTGCATCACATGGTAGAGAACAAACCGATAGGCCTCGCGCCCGGCAAGCTCAGGGGGAGTGAAACAAAACGCCAAATTGCCTGCTGTCGTCAACCGCTGTGGAAACGCGTGGTGCAACAAATTTTGTTTGAAAACAGACGCAACAGTCATGGCCATCTCCGCATTGTCGGCAATGAACTCGACCACCAATCCGGCCTCATGGCTGCTGAACTGCTCTGGCGGCAATGCTCGAACAGCACCCTGCCCATAAATGTGCGGCACAACACGCCAATCGCCGGGCAAAAGGCTGCGCACCTTTTCCTCAACAGCAGCAAGCGCCTCAGGCAAACAAGACAAAAGACGTGGATCGGCAACGCCAGCGATCAAGACCACACGGCTGCCGACGTAGGTAGCCCCTTCAATTTTCAAGGTGTGCTTTTTACGTGGCACAAACTCTGCCCCACTGACACGGGTTCGGTGCGCATCCAGCGCTTCATAACGCGCACCGTACAAGCTCAAGGTTCCTCCGGGCTCTTCGACTTCGTAGGGATTGGCCTGCTCGTACAAGGCATGCGCTGCAACCGAAGCGGGTGTGGCATGACACGCTGGATTCATGCTTTCGAGCGTAAATCCATCCGCATCCAGTGTGGCCAGCATCGCATCACGTCCGCCAGGCTGGCAACACAAGGATGTGCACTCTATGACTTTGGCCATGTGCAAAGACAAGCCCACCGGATAACCCAGCAATTGCGGGAATACTGCAAAAATGGCGGTGTCGCACGCACGCCCAGCGAGCACGACATCCGGGTCAAGTGCAAGCGCTCTCGCCAGTGTTTCTGTGCCACATTGACCCACAATGTGTTGGCAGTTGATCACATCATCCGCAGAGGGCTCTGGCATCGGTCCAATCGGCTCCAACTCACCCTTGGTCAAGCTGGTCAAAACCATTTCAGCCTGCAGATCACTCTTCACTGTGACGAGTCGAAATGACAGACCTTTCTCGGTGGCGATCTCGCGCAGCACCGCCACGGTGGCCTCCAAGTGCGGTCGCGCACCTGCCGTGCCGGCGGAACCAATGATCAATGGCACACCCGCATTCAGGCTGGCAGTCAACACCAGCGCCAAATCACGCTTGACCATGGTCATTGGCGCCGCCATTTGCCCTGACCCGAGGTAGTAAGGGCCAGGATCGATGGAGCCCATGTCACAACCAACCACATGCGGCTGCCGGGCCATGCCGCGTTCAAATGACGCCTGCGGAATTCCAAATCCAAGCTGGCCCGAAGCGGCCAGAATTCTCAAGGGCTCATGCCCCACACGGTGACGACTCAACAGTCTTTCTGTGGCGTGCATCAAAGCATGACCCCCAACAATGGACCATGCTGCTGCGCGCCGTAGACATCACCATCCCCTGGTGAGCCCGCACACACCTTCCGCGGCAAAGTGAACTTGATGGCGTACAAATCAGCCAAGTCATAACGGCTCATGCGCGCTAGGGCGCAGCCATACAAATGGGCCACCGAGTCCATCGACAATTGTGGACTTTGGATCGCGCGTTCGTAACCACTGCGATCCCGAAAAAACAAATCGATTGTCAACAAAGTGGGCCCTGCATTTTTACTGCGAATGACATGGACCAAATCGGTCAAGGCAACAGCGGGCATGTTCAATTCAACGGGCGGTAAAACCACCATCGGCACAAATGATCTGACCTGTGACAAACGACGCCCTGCCTGACAACAAGAAACTCACTAGTTCAGCCACCTCATGCGCTTGCCCCAACCTGCCCATTGGAATGCTCGCTTGCATGGCCGCCAAGGCTATAGGGTCGGCCATGGTGTTGGCCACCATGGGTGTTTCAATGGGGCCAGGACCCACGGCATTGATTCGCAAACCCATGCTCGCCCATTCCAGCGCCAGCGATTTGACCATGCCATTGAGACCCGCCTTGGAGGCAGCATATGCCGCGCCCTTGGCATGCCCCACCAAACCGATCTGACTGCTGATGACGACCACGCTGGCGTCTGCGGCCTGTTCTTGACGCATCACAGCCAAAGCGGCACGGGTCAATACGAATGTTGCCGTCAAGTTGACATCCAAGGTTTGACGCCACTCATCCAAACGCGTGTCGTCAGATCCTTTTTTGAAAAAAACACCGGCACAGGCCACCAAGCCGTCAAGGCCACCCAAAGCTTGAGACGCTTGGCCAGGTAAAGCAGCAGTGGACTCATCGTCCAACAGGTCACGTACAAAAACAGCTTCGGCTGGCAGGTATCCCAGCAAACCTTGGCGCTGCGCTTCGGTCTGCACCACGGCTGCCACTTTGGCGCCCTGCTGCTGCACCCCCTGCACAGTGGCCAACCCGATGCCTGAACCCGCTCCCGTGATCAACACACGGCGACCCTGAAGTTCCCTAGACCCTGTGGCGTTCAACAAAGTCATGAATTCAAAGTCCCAGGTAGTTTTTGCGCAAATCGGGGTCGCGGGCCAAATCGGCTGCATTACCCTTCATGGCCACCGCACCGTTTTCAATGATGTAGGCCCGGTGAGCAATGGCCAGTGTTTGCACAGCGTTTTGCTCCATCAGCAAAATGGATTGGCCTTCTTGATTGATCTTTTGAATCAGGGCGAACATTTCTTCAACCAACAATGGGGACAATCCCAAAGATGGCTCGTCCATGATCAGCAAATCTGGCTCAGACATCAAACCACGTCCAATGGCGAGCATTTGTTGCTCTCCACCTGACAAAGTGCCCGCCAGTTGACTGAAACGCTCCTTCAGACGCGGAAAAATGCCCACCACTTTTTCCATGTTTTTTTGACGGTTGGCCTTGCCCCGGACAAGACTGCCCAATTCAAGGTTTTCCAGCACATTCAGGTTGGGAAAAATGCGACGCCCTTCAGGCACGTGGATCACGCCCAGTTTGACAATGTCAGAGGAGCTTTTGCCCACCAATTCCTCGCCTCTGAATCGGATGGACCCGGCAAACGGGGTGTAAAGCGCAGAGATATTGTTGTTGAGCGTGGACTTTCCGACACCATTGCTGCCAAGTACAGCAACGATCTCGCCTTGGCCCACATCCAGATCGATGCCACGCAAAATTTCAACCTTGCCATAGCCAGCATGCAGCGCACGAATCTCAAGCATGATTTGCCTCCTTCGCCATCTGCTCAGCGGCGCCACGTCCCAAATACGCCTCAATCACCGCAGGGTCATTGACCACTTCGTGGGGTGCACCGTTGGCGATGATCTTGCCGTACGACAACACATAAATGTGCTCGGACAAACTCATCACAGCCTGCATCACGTGCTCGATCAAGAGCACCGTGACACCACTGGCGCGGATCTTCTGAATGATGTCGATGATGTCGAGAATTTCGGATGGGTTCAATCCAGCCATGACCTCATCCAGCAACAACAGTTTGGGGCCTGTGGCCAAAGTCCGAGCCAACTCCAGTCGCTTGCGTCCGGCCACGGTCAAGTCTGCGGCGGGCTGATCCAGAATCTGCCCCATGCCCACCTGGTCCGCAATACGCCGGGCGTGCTCCCAGGCTGCTGCGCGGTCGTTGTACTTTTGGTAGGCGCCCACCGCGATGTTTTCATGCACCGTGAGCTTGGCAAAGGGCTGGGTAATTTGAAATGTACGCACCATGCCCAGTCGCGCGATCTCGTGAACAGGCCGGCCCGTGATGTCTTTGCCGCCAAATTCAACCCGACCGGCATTGCTGGATTGGAAGCCCGCTATGCAAGCGAAAAGCGTTGTCTTTCCCGCTCCGTTGGGGCCAATCAAGGCAACAATGCGCCCTTCAGCCACTTCCAATGACGCGTCATCAACCGCTTTGAGACCGCCAAAAATTTTGGTTAATCCGTTCACCTTGAGCATCACTGGCCCCTTTGTTTGATGCGCTGGCCAATGCGTTTAAACAAGTCAATCAACCCGTTTGGCAAAAAGGCAATGATGATGACCAGCAAGGTGCCATACAGCACCAAGGACAAGCCTTGAACGTTGGTCAGCACACGGGTAACATCACTGACGCCAGCCAAAAGAACCGCTCCAATCAGTGGTCCGTAAACCGTGCCTGCACCACCGATCATGCTCACCAGCAACATCTCGACCGATTTGTCCACACCGAAAACGATGGTGGGATCGATGTAGAGAAAATATTGGGCAAAGAAACTTCCCCCAATGCCACACATGGCACCGGACAGGACCATGACCTTGACCTTCTCGTTGAAGACATTGATGCCCAGGGCCATGGCCGCATCTTCGTTTTCACGAATCGCTGCCAACTGCGCGCCAAAACGGGAGTGCTTGAGCCAGACTGCAATGGCCACCGATAACACCGTCAGGAAAAGAATGACGAAATAAAAACCAATTCGCTCCGAAAATTGGAAGTTATTTGCGCCGATCTTGGCAGGTATCAGCAAGCCCAAACCACCACCGGTGAACTCCACTGAATTGACCAAAATTCGCAACACCTCGGCAAATGCCAGAGTGATCAGAGCAAAGTAAGAACCTTTGAGGCCGGCACGAAAAGAAAGGAACCCGATGATGCCGCCAACGATGCCTCCGGCAATGGCGCTGGCGGGCAACCCGAGCCAAGGGTTCATGCCAAATCGCAACTGCAATATCGTCGAAGCATATGCACCGGCACCAAAGAAGACAACGTGTCCGAAGGACAGTTGCCCAGCAAAGCCCCCTGCAATGTTCCAGGACTGCCCGATGAAGGCATAAAACAAAGCAAGGACGCCAAAATTCACCATGAAGGGTGTCGAAAAAACGAATGGGAAGACCACCGCCAGAGCCAACAGGCTCAGATGCAAGGGCCAACCGATGGAACGCGAACTGTCAGTCATCGCTTGGCTCCAAAAAGTCCAGAAGGTCGGAAGAGCAAGATCAAGATGAAAATCAGCGAAATGCCAATTTGTCCAAGACTTTCGCCCAGGAACAGGCCACCAAAGGACTCGGTTAAGCCGACGATCAGTCCGCCCACAACTGCGCCCAGGAAACTGCCCATGCCGCCCAAGACCACCACGGTAAAGGCCACCATGACAAAGATATGACCGGTGGTGGGTGACACATAAAAAATGGGCATCAACAGGCAAGCTGCAGCACCCAGTGTGGCCAGGCCAATGCCATAAGAAATCGCAAAGACACGGTCAACGTTGATGCCCACCAAACGGGCACCCACACGCTCCTTGGCCACGGCGCGGATCGCTCGGCCCGTATCCGTTCGCTGAATGAAAAGCCCCAGCAATACACACAAGGCCATGGCCGCGCCAAAGGAGATGATTTTGGGCAGCGAAACGAGTGTGGGCCCTAACTCGACCATCACGTCTGAGTAAGGCACCGAGATGGTTCGTGTGTCGCCCTTGAAAAACATCAAGGCCAAATTCTCGATCAAAATGGACAAGCCCAAAGTGATCAAAAGAATGTTCTCGTCTTTGCCTTGTGCCAGTCTTCCAATCAATAACTTGTACAGCCAAAAACCAAAAAGGTACATCACCGGAACCATGATCAAAAGCGACAGATAGGGATCGATGCCCAGCTTGATCAACAGGTAATAAACACCGAACATGGCCAGCATCAACATGCTGCCGTGCGCAAAATTGATGATGTGCAAGACACCGTAAATCAAGGTCAATCCTGAAGCCACCAGGGTGTATATACCCCCAATGAGGAGGCCGTTGATCGCAGCCGCACCTAATATTGTCAAGTCCAAGTCAGTACCCCTCAGTTTGGTCGCAGCCAACCCGGGGCCCGCCTCACAAAGCGGGCCCCGAAGACAACTGCCTGTTAAAAATGGCTAAGGGATCAGCCCATTTTGGGGCGTGGGTAGACGGGCTTGACCGAGGCAAACTGGTTGGGCCAGACCACCTCAATGTCGGTTGCGGTGGCTTGCAGCAGTGCGGCACGGCCGCCGGTGTTTTGACCGTTCACGAACTTGGTATCACCGTAGGGCATGAAGTGGTTGGACCAAGTGCTGCTCTCCAGTGCTGCAATGGCTTTTTCCTTGTCAGCAGTCTTGGCGCGCTCCAAAGCATCGGCATACAACATCACCGAATTCCAGCCGCAATACACCTCGAATGTGAAGAGGTTGCCAGTCGCCTCAACTCTTTTCTTCATCTCCATGGCTTGGGCGCTGCGGGGATTGAACCAATGGTTGAAGTCCATCATGTGCTGAGCCACTTGTGGTTGCTCTTTGACCAGCCTGTAGTTGAAGCCACCGCCCAACACACTGAACATCGCCGCCAACTCCACTTTTTGTTGGTGCAAAGTACGGGCCAGCAGCACGTATTCATTTTGGTAGTTGCTCATGATCACCAAATCGGGCTTCAGACCCTTGATGCGCAGGGCCACATTGGAGAAATCACGGGTTGGGTTGGCATGCTTGATGACTTCCGCAACCTGAATATTGACCGATGGCAGTTTTCCAGCCAACAACTTGGCAGTACCGGTGCCAAATTCAGACTCCTCATGAACCAGGACTGCGGTCTTGGCCACACCGCCAGCGGCTTTGTTGACTTCACCCAGCGCCAATACGGCATCGTCCGCGCATTTGCCAAAGCCAGGGGCCAAGCGAAAGACATTCTTCAATCCACGGCTGACGATCAAGTCGGACACACCGACATCGATCAGGAAAGGTGTGTTGTATTTGGCAGCAGCCTGCGTTGCAGGCAAAGCAATGGCGCTGGAGAAGCAGCCAATGTAGGCAGAAACACCTTCCTGGTGCAGGCGCTCCACTTCAGCAACACCGACTTCAGGGCGCGACTGCGAATCACCCAAAGCTGCCTCCAACTTGGCACCGCCCATGGACTTGATGCCACCGGCTGCGTTGATGGCGTCAATGGCCATCACGCAACCCAAGCGTCCTTGACCACCACTGTAAGCCAAGCCTCCGCTGACAGGATGAACCAAACCGATTTTGATGGGTTTGGGTTGCGCAAGCAGCAGGCCAGGAGCGCCCAAAACAGATGTGGCGGCGCCAGCTTGCAGCACCAGTCGACGGGAAATGCGGTTTTCGGAAGTCATGAGGTGTCCTCGAAAAATAGAATGAAGTTTAATTGTTCTTAAAATAGAACAATTGGGCTAGACTATGTATTGACTCAGTTAGGCTGTCAAGCCCCTTTGCACAAATGGACCATTCTCACTACGGCTATTCGGCTTTGCCCAAGCGCCCTCAGGAGCCAACAGGCACAGCGGCCCGACTGCAAGCTTTTGTGGTGTTGTGCCTGGAGCACTGGGAAGCACAGCCCCCTGTTGACAGCCTTCGCGATCCCCGTTTCGTCGGCGAATTTGGTAGCTTTACCCCGGATTACAGGAGCTGGACACAACGTGAATATGGTTTGCGCATCGGTGTTTTCAGGGTAATGGATGCTTTGAAAGCAAGAGGCATACGTCCTGCAATCGCGGCCAATTCCATGGCAATTCAAAGGCTGCCCCAACTGGTCGAAACCTTCAACGAATGGGGCTGCGAGTGGATCGGGCACGCTGAATCTGCCTCTGCCATGATGCATTCGGGACTCCAACCCGAGCAGCAAGCGCAAGTCATCGAGCGGTCCATGCGAACCATCGTGTCTTGCACGGGACACAGACCGCTGGGCTGGCTTAGTCAGGATTGGGGGACCACGCCCGACACATACAAGCTCTTAGCTCAAGCGGGCATTCGCTACAGCCTTGACTGGACCAATGACGATCAACCCTACATGCTCAACACCCAACCGGGCATAACTGCCATACCGCTTGGCGCCGAATGGGATGACGTCCAGTGCCAGTGGTTGAGAAACCTAGATCCTCGCTCCCACGCCCGGCTAGCGTTAAGTGCCTTTGACAAGCTGCGCTTGGAGGCCATCGAACAGCAACGCCAACTTGTATTTGGCCTCACGCTGCATCCTTGGGTCTGTGGCATGTCCAGCCGCATAGGCCCACTTCGGCAGTTGCTTGCTGACATGCACACACGGCCGGATGTGAACTGGACCCAGCCAGCCGACATCTTTCACAACTTCCAACAAAAGGCCCGACATGAAAACCGAAGAACTTGACCAACTCAGTCATTTCGCCTCGCACCTGCATTACTCTGGTTTACCCGCTGAAGTTCAAGCCCACACAGGCTGGGTGCTTGCCGATACGCTGGCATCCATCGTGGCAGGCTCCGCCGAACCAGAGATGCAAGGGCTCAATGCAGCCATGGGTTTTGGCAATGGTGCAACACTCATTGGCAGAGGTCGACAAGTTCATGTCGAAGCAGCAGCCCTGCTCAACGGCACAGCAGGCACATTTCTGGAAATGGATGAGGGCAACCGGTTCTCCAGAGGACACCCGGCCATTCACGTGCTGCCTGCTGCACTGGCTTTGAGCGAGATGCAAGGAGTGGATGCGGAGCGCTTTCTGTCGGCCCTGGTGGTGGGATACGAAGTGGGATCTCGCATTGGTGCGGCCTCCCAATTGCGAAGTGCCATGCATCCCCATGGAACTTGGGGCACCATAGGCGCGGCCGCCGCTTGTGCACGCGTGCTGGGCTCAGACCCCTCCAGCATGAAGGAAACCATCAACGTCAGTTCCTCCCTGACCACCGCCACATCCAAGCGCACCATGCTCGAAGGGGGTCTGGTACGCAACGTTTACGCCGGCCTCAGCAACCGAAATGGTGTTTTGGCGTCTCAACTGGTTGCCTGCGGTTTTAGTGGAGAACGCGATGGCTTGAGCTCGTTGTTTGGCGAAATTGTGTCCGAAAAATTTGACGTGAATATTTTGCTGCGGGACTTGGGTGGTGATTGGCATGTGATGCACAACTACTTCAAATTGCATTCTTGCTGCCGGTACAACCACGGCACGCTGGACGCCCTGGACACCATGGCAGCACAAAACCCTTTGCCCGCCGCCGATCGCATCGCACGCATTCAAGTGACCACCTACCACCTTGCTGCCGAACTGAACGATCCAGCGCCACGCAATACGTTGGCCGCCAAATTTTCTGTTCCCTTTGCTGTGGCCACACGGATTGTTCACCAAAGCAGTGCACTTTCGAGCTTTACCTGGGAAGCCGTTCGTGACCCACGGGTCTTGGCCCTTGCCCAAAAGGTTGACATCTCTGAAGACCCGGACATGTCACGACGATTGCCCAACGAACGCCCCGCTCGTGTGGTGATCACCGACATTGATGGCCATCAATGGACCGGGGAAGCTGGCGTCAACCGGGGAGATGATGCATCGCCTTACAGCGAAGAAGAGTTGACGCATAAATTCTTGGATTTGACGGGCCGCGTATGGACCCAAGACCACGCCCAACAGGTTTTGCAGGCTACCCACCAGCTTTGTAACGGCAAGCTCAACTTGGCGCACTGGTTAGACCTGGTCAAAGCGCCTCCCAAGCATTGAACCATCGCTTCACTGTCAAATGTTCTATTGACAGGACAAATTGATCCATGCACCATTTGTCAGAGGTCGATCCTGCATGCTTGTCGCTTCTGATCACGACCGAATATCACCCACCACACACTGAAAGTCATTCGAATGCAAACCTCCGACAAGTCAGCCCGACAGCTTTTTGCCGACATCAAGGCCGCACCGACCCGCAAACGTTTTGGTTTCGGCCGCATGCCCGCCTTGATCAACATCGATTTGCAAAAAGCCTACACAAGCCTTGGCGAATTTGCCACCGCCTATGAAACCGATCCACACCAACTGGACCATGTCAATGAACTGGCTGCCGAATTCAGGTCCAAAGGGTTTCCTGTGGTCTGGACGTATGTGGCCTACATGCCTTCAGGTGAAGATTGCGGCGTCTGGGGGACCCGCACCAACACCCCGGATTCCCTGCAGAACATCAAGGTTGGAAGTCGCCGTGCAGAGTTTGACGACCGCCTGAAGATTGATCGCGAGCGCGACATCATCATCAACAAGCGGATGGCTTCGGCTTTTTTCGAAACCAACCTGGGCTCCATCTTCACCTTCCACGGTGTGGACACGGTTGTCGTGACAGGGGGTTCGACCTCTGGTTGCGTTCGGGCCACTGTGGTGGACAGTCTGCAACGCAGTTTTCGCACCATCGTGCCGGAAGAGTGTGTTGCCGACAAACATGAATCCCCTCACTTCGCCAACTTGTACGACATGGCCTTGAAATACGCTGATGTCATTTCGGTCAAGGAAACCCTGGAAGGCTTGCGTCAGCTGGCCCCAGCTTCGGGAGCACGGGCGTGAAAAGAGATCCCGGTTTTTACGACTACTTGCCCTATGACCAGCGGCCCAAAATAAGCTGGCCCGGTGGTGCCCGAGTGGCATTTTGGGTCGCCCCCAACATCGAATACTATGAGCTCGATCCACCACGCAATCCTGCTCGTGCGCCATGGGCCCGCCCCTCACCCGACGTTCAAAATTTCTCGTACCGCGACTACGGCAATCGCGTGGGATTTTGGCGCATGCTCGATGCCATGAAACGCTCCAACATGCGCGGCAGTGTGTCACTCAACGTGGCCGTGTGCGAACACCACCCCGAGGTGATTGCGGCGTGTGCTGAAAATGGTTGGGAGTTTTATTCTCACGGCACCTACAACACCCGATATCTCATGGGAATGACCGAAGCGCAGGAGCGCGCCGTCATCCAAGATTCCATCGACACGATCAAAAAACACACGGGCCAAAAACTCGACGGTTGGTTGGCCCCCGCTTTGACCTATACCGACAGAACCATGGACTTGGTGGCTGAAATGGGTCTGACCTATGTTTGCGACCTGTTTCACGATGATCAACCCGGCCCCGTGAAGGTCAAGCAGGGGCGTTTGACCAGCATCCCCTATTCGTTGGAGATGAACGACACCATTGTCTACAACGTCAATCTGGTTTCACCTCGTCGCTACGCAGACATCCTCAAACGCCAGTTTGACCGGCTCTATGCCGAGGGCGAAAAATCGGGAACGGTGATGTGCATACCACTTCACCCCTATTTGATTGGTCAACCCTATCGGATGGCAGCCTTTGAAGAGGCCCTGTCTTACATCACTGGCCATGATAAGGTTTGGCTGGCCACCGGCAGGGAAATCGCTCACCACTTCAACACGCATCACCACGCCGAATTCACGGCAGCAGCACAAACCGTGGGAGAAGCCGCATGAGTCTGCCCGACGATTACCTCGATTACCCTTTGCGCCGTTATGGCATGGACCATGACCGGTACGCTTGGTCCATGTTGCCGCAACGCCCCCCAGTGCGTTGGCCCCAAGGTGCTCGTTTGGCACTTTGGGTGATTCCGGCTCTCGAGTGGTTTCCCCTCAACATGAAAGGCTTGCCCTTCAAGCCCCCGGGGGCGATGCAAACGGCCTATCCTGATTTTCGCCATTACACCTTGCGAGATTACGGCAATCGGGTTGGCATCTTTCGCATCATGCAAGCTTTGGAAAAGCATGCCATACCTGCTTCGGTTGCCATCAACTCCGCCGTGGCCGAACGCTACCCGTCGCTGATCCAGTCTTGTTTGCAACGCGGCTGGGAAATCATCGCCAATGGCATGGACATGGACCACATTCATCATGGTGGACTGGCCGAAGCCGATGAGCGGCAATGGATCACCCACTCTCTGGATGTGCTCCAGCGCATCAGCGGTCAACGCATCCGTGGTTGGCTTTCCCCTGCCAAATCAGAATCGCACCACACGCTTGACTTGTTGAAGGAAGCCGGTCTCGACTACGTTTGCGACTGGGTCAATGACGACATGCCCTATGCCATGCATACACGTGCAGGCGAGCTGATGGCCATGCCGCACCCGATTGACATTGACGACCACACCATTTTGGTTCAAAACCACCACACCGAAGACGACTTCAGGGACCAGTTGATCGACCAATTTGACGGGCTCTACCGTGAATCGAGCAGCGATAACGGTCGCGTCATGGCCATTTCCCTGCACCCTTGGGTGATTGGTCAACCTTACCGAATCAGGGCACTGGAAGAGGCACTGGCCCACATCATGAGCCACCCTGGTGTTTGGGCGGCCACCGGTAGCGACATCCTGGATGCATGGAAGACCAGCGCATCCCAAGCTTCGTCTGCGACCTGAACCCTCTGTCTATTGGAGCGCACCCATGCCCGTCATCTCCATCACCTTGCTGCCGGGC
The DNA here is from genome assembly GCA_027486495.1 of Comamonadaceae bacterium. Classification (GTDB taxonomy): domain Bacteria; phylum Pseudomonadota; class Gammaproteobacteria; order Burkholderiales; family Burkholderiaceae_C; genus Limnohabitans_A. The sequence goes on from JAIXOZ010000156.1 coordinate 42,268, forward strand.
TACAGCCCGGAAACCGAGCAGCGCCTGGTCAATCGCGTAGCGCAGGCCGCCCGATCGGTGATCGCGGCCTCTTCAGCGGGCACGACTGTTTTTGTTCACCAAGCCAGCACCTACCAACGCGATGGTCGTGTGTTCAGTGGCGGCGGCGCTGCACGTGTCGATGCATGTGCGCTGGTGCGTGACTTCTTGCAGCGCATGCAAAACCGACAACTTGCGGATGCGGCGCTGTTGCTGACGCCTGATTTCACCATGCGATTTCCTGCAAGTCCTGTCATGCACAAACTCGAAGAGTTGGTGTCATGGGCCCATGGCAGGTACCAACAGATCGGCAAAAACTATGAGCGATTTGACGAGTCTTGGGGGGATGAATCCTGTGTGGTTTATTGCTTTGGCACTTTGCACGGCATCTGGCTGGACGGCACGGCGTTTGAGGGCATCCGTTTCATTGATCGTTTTGAAATTGTGGACGGCTTGATTCAGCGCCAAGACGTCTGGAATGATTTGGCTGAAACCCAAGCCCAACGACGCTGAGAGTGTTCACATGACGGGGCACATCCCAATGCTGGACTCTGGCGAATTGGCAGCACACGGCATGGAAGTGGCCATGCAGGATCGGATTGCCTATTCAGCCATTCCCGCTCGTACAACCCTTCAATGGCCTGAAGGCGCTCGACTGGCCCTGTGGGTTGCGCCCAACATTGAGCATTACGAATACTTGCCGGAGCAGGTGCGTGTTCGAAACCCATGGCCAAGGGTTCCACACCCCGATATTCTTGGATACGGTCTGCGCGACTATGGGAACCGGGTTGGTGTTTGGCGATTGATGGAGGTGTTTGACCGGTTCAAATTGCCTTGCACCGTGTCTCTGTCCATGGCGGTGTTGGACATGTACCCGGACATTGCCGAGGCGATGCTCAAGCGCCATTGGGAATTCATGTCGCATGGCTTGTTCAACACCCGGTACCACTGGGGCATGAGCGAGCAAGAAGAACGGGCCGCCATTGAAGAGTGTCAGACCATTCACCGCCGCATCACCGGAAAAAGTCTTCGTGGCTGGTTTTCCCCTGCGGCATCGAACACGCTGCTGACCCCTGACTTGGTGGCCGAGTCGGGCATGGACTACCTGTGCGACCTCTACCATGACGATCAGCCCACCCCCATCAGGGTCCGCCACGGTTCATTGCTGTCCTTGCCTTACAGCATGGAAATCAACGACAGCATCGCTTGGCGTCGGGGCATGGAAGCAGAAGCTTTTGCACAAAAAATTTGCGATGAATTTGACACCCTGTATGCCGAAGGCGGACGTGTGATGAACATCGCCGTCCACCCGTTCATCATGGGTCAACCCCACCGTATTGAACACCTCGCCAGTGCACTGACCTACATCCTTGGACACAGCGGGGTGTGGTGCGCCACTGGCAGCCAAATCGTGGACAGTTACCGCGAACAATCCGTCCTGTCTGCATAACCCGCACAAACGCCATTGACCGAAAGTATCAAGCCATGAACCCGTCCACCGACTACATCCGCGCCTACATGCCCGATCGCCCAATCAAACCAGGCTCGACGGCTTTGGTCATGATTGATTTGCAATATGCCACGGGATCACGCCATGGCGCTTTGGGGCGAAAACTTCAAGCCGAAGGCTCAACGATTGGCAACTACCGTTTTGACCGAATTGAATCCCACGTCGTGCCCAATTCATTGCGCTTGAGAGACCATTTTCGCGCCATGGGTCGACCCATCTTGCATGTCACCATTGGCGCAGCCCATCCCGATGCCTTGGATGCGCCACCGCACATGCGCAAATTGTTTGTCGAGTTTCGCAACTTCGTCGGCAGCCGCGAGCACGAGATCTTGGATGAATTGAAACCCTTGCCTGGTGAACATGTTCTGAGAAAAACCACCATTGGCGCTTTCGCATCGACCAACATCGACAGCTTGCTGCGCTCACTTCAGTGTGAACAAATTTATCTCACCGGCGTCTCGACCAACATGTGCGTGGAAACGACTGCTCGGGAAGCTGCCGACCGCGGTTACCTGGTGACACTGGTTGAAGATGCTTGCGGCACCACGCACGAAGATTTGCACCTGGTCACTATGCGCAATTTTCAACGCCTCTTTGGCCGTGTCAGCAGCAGCCAAGATGTTTTGAACGAATTGGAGAGCCCCCATGGTCAATGAGACTGCAGCACCCGCACCGACGTGGCGGGTTCTGGTGATTGTTCCGTTCGCCATGTCGGCAGACAACCTGCTGTTGCGGCAGGCACAATTGACGAGCCTGTCCTTGGGTCCCCACATCCAATTTGAATACCGCCCCGTCAAAGCCGGCCCCGTCAATTACTCCAGCCATCACGATTTTGTTTTGGCGGATGTGGCCAACTTCGAAGCCGGTTGCCGCGCACAGGCCGAAGGTTTTGACGCCGTCTGCATCGACACCATGAGCGACTCAGGGGTGGCCGCTTTGCGCTCGGTGCTGGACATCCCGGTTTTTGGTCCCGGCAAGGTATCGGTGCTGACGGCGCTCATGTTGGGTGACCGGTTTTCGTTTTTGACCATGGCCAGTCGATGGAAACCGCTCTACAAGAAAGCCCTCGACGAGCTCGGCCTCCACCACAAATGTGCCTCTGTTCGGGCTATCGAAGTATCCCCTGACAACCAAAACCTGTTGTCCGGTAAAGAAGAAGACGTTTTTCCTTTACTGGAAGCTGCCGCGCTCAAGGCCATTGAGCAAGATGGTGCCGAGGTCCTGATTTTGGGCTCAACCACCATGCACCAATCGCATGCGTATCTCCAGTCCCGTTTGCCTGTTCCCATCATCAACCCCGGCCCGCTCAGCTACAAAATGGCCGAGGCGGCCCTGGGACTCCGATTGACGCACAGCCGTGTGGGCTTTCCCAAGCCCATGCACGACCGATTGAACATGCTGGGTTGCATGTTGGATGCGGCTCAAACCCATGTCAAAAGATCCTCATGACACGCTTACTCAATGCCGAACAAGTCCAGCGCTACGAGCAGGATGGTTTTTTGTTTCCGATCGATGTGCTCACACCCGCCGAAGTGACCCGCTACCGTTCAGAGCTCCAAGCATGGGAGCAGGCTCGGGGTGGACCGATCGATTTTCCAGAAAAATCGAAGTCTTACCTGCTGTTTGATTGGGCCGATCAGTTGGTCCACCACCCTCGCATACTGGATGCTGTCGAAGATGTGATCGGACCCGACATTTTGGTTTACCACTCGACCCTTTTTTTGAAAGAGGCCCATACGCCGGCCTACGTGCGATGGCACCAGGACAGCACCTATTTTTATCTTGACCCTCATTTGCATATCACTGCTTGGGTGGCATTGTCAGACGCCACCGAACAAGCCGGTTGCATGAGGGCGCTGCCAGGCAGTCACCACTGGGGCTCCTTTGAACACGACGACAAGCCTGAGCCGATGAACATGATTCGGCGCGGGCAAGGGATCAGCGATCGGTTCGACCATGAAACTGGGGTACCCATGCCCGTGATGGCGGGTCAAATGTCTTTGCATCACACCGACCTGGTGCATGCTTCTGGCGCCAATGACAGCGATGACCGCAGATTGGGATTTGCCATCAGTTATATCCCGGCTCACCTCAAACCCACCGGTCCGGTTCGACCCTCCGCCTTGTGTGTCCGAGGCAAGGACCATGGTCATTTTCTGGCTGAGCAGCGTTTGAAGCAGGCACTTTCTTCGCAAGCCAATGAAGAGCACAAAAAAGCGCTGGCTCTTTTCAGATCCTTGCAAGACGCCGGATTCTCCTCCCCTGCTCAACAGATAACCGTATGAGTACAACTCTGAATTCAACAGAAATGGTGGCTTTGGTCGAGCGTTATTTTGCATCGGTTGACCGAATGGACCTCGATGCGACGTTGGCCTGTTTTGAGCCAGATGCCACCTTCACCATTGCCACCTTCAATACGATTTATCAAGGTCGAGACACTGGCATTCGAAGCATGTTCGAGCGACTCAACAGTCGCTACAGCCGCGTTTGGCACGGCAGTTTTGACCACGTCGTTCAAGTCCCCACGCGCATCGCCAGCCAGTTCCGGGTTGAAAACACACTCAAGGATGGCAGCTTGAGTGTCAAAAACAACTGCAATTTTTTCAGCATCCGCGGCACCCGATTTGATGCGGTGCAGGTCTACATGAGTGGCGACAACTCATTGGCCTGATCAGGCCATGCGCATGTGCTTTGAACCACCTCAGGCGTAGCGCACCCGCAAATCCCTTTTGAGCAATTTGCCGCTCGGGTTCTTGGGCAGCGCGTCGGTAAAGACCACGCGCTTGGGACACTTGAAACCCGCCATGTGCTGCGCGCAGTGCGCGATCACGGTGGCCTCGTCCAGCGTTTGCCCTGCTTTGACCACGACCACCGCCGTCACGGCTTCGACCCACTTGGGGTCAGGCAGGCCGATCACCGCCACTTCGCTGACTTGCGACAGGCGGTAGATCATTTCTTCCACCTCGCGGCTGGCCACGTTTTCGCCGCCGGACTTGATCATGTCCTTCTTGCGGTCCACCACGGTGATGTAGCCCTCTGCGTCGATGATGCCCAGATCGCCACTGTGGAACCAGTCGCCCTCAAACGAGGCCTTGGTGCGCTCGTCGTCATGAAAGTAGCCCAGCATCAAATGCGGTGAGCGGTGCACGATCTCGCCCACCTCGCCCACGGCCACGTCCTGCATGGCATCGTTGACCACTCGGGTCTCAACGTTGCGCACCGCCTTGCCGCACGAGCCGGGTTTGCGCAGTTGGTCGTCCGGGCCGAGCATGGTGGCCAAGGGCGCGATCTCAGTCTGGCCGTACAGGTTCCACAAGCGCACTTTGGGCAGGCGTGCGGCCAACTCTTTGAGCACCTCGACCGGCATGATGGACGCGCCGTAGTAGCCCTTGGCCAGTTGGGCAAGCTTGTCGGCATCGAGCAGCGGCGAACGCAGCAAGGCGATCCACACCGTGGGCGGCGCAAAGAAGCTGGTGATGCCGAACTTTTCGAGCATGGGCAGCAGGTTGTCGGGCGTGGGCTTGGACGTGATGACGTTGGTGCTGCCCATGTAAATGGCCGGGCCAAAGAACACATCGAGCTGGGCGCAGTGGTACAGCGGCAGCGCGTGCAAGGCCACATCGGCCTCTGCGATTTCAGCGTCGATCACGCAGCTGACGTACTGCCACATCACCGCGTCATGCGTGAGCTGCGCACCTTTGGGCGAGGACTCGGTGCCACTGGTGTAGACGATCTGCGCCACGTCGTAGCTGCCCAGCTGCACATCGGGCAGCGCATCGGTGCAAGCGGCCAGCGTGTCAAAGTTGTGCATACCCGCCACCGGCTGGCTGGGGTCTTCGGACGGGAGCCAGATAAACTGCTGCACTTGCGTGTCCAGCTTACTGGCAGCCTGCGCCAGCTCGGCCAGACCGCTGTCGGTGGCTAGGGTTTTGGCGCCCGCGTGGCGCAAGATGTAGGCCACCTCTTCGGCCTTGAGCATGAAGTTGATCGGCACCATGACCGCGCCCCGACGGGCCAGCGCAAAGCGCAGCGCGGCAAAGCCGTGCGAGTTACGGGCCAACACCGCCACCTTGTCGCCCTCGGCCACGCCGATGCTGGCCATGCCTGCGGCCAGGCGCGACACCAACGCATCGAACTCGGCATAGGTCCAGGTGGTGGCACCACACACGATGCCGGTCTTGGCGGGCAGGCGGATCGCGGTGCGGCGCAAGGCATCGGCAATCGTCTGGCGGCGAACAGCGGGGTGAATAACGGTAGAGACAGCGTGCGACATGTTCGGGGCTCCTGCGTGGCTATGATCAGGTGATTGAACACCAGACCCGCGAGAATTCCATTGGCACTTCCCCCTCCCACCCCCCGAAAACTGTCACATACGCGAACTGTGGTGTACCAAGGCTATGACCGCGAAGACGGCCTGTGGGACATCGAAGCCGAGCTGACCGACGTCAAGACCTTCAGCTTTCAGGTGCCGAACGAACGGCTTTTCCCAGGTGATGAGCCGATCCACGGCTTGAAAATCCGCGTGACGCTCAACAACCAGATGGTCATCCAGGACGTCTCCACGTCGATGGACCACATCCCGCACCCCGAATGCGTTGGCGCGCCACACGGCATGCACAAACTCATCGGCTGCACCATGGGCCCAGGCTGGCGCAAGGTCATCAACCAACATGTGGGCGGCACCGAAGGCTGCACCCACTTGCGCGAGATGCTGTTCAACATGGCCACTGCCGCTTACCAAACCTTGCCCTCAGGCCAATGGCAACGCCGCGAACTGGCGGGGCAGCCCCACCCCGAAATGACCCAAGCGCCCTACTTCCTGGGCCAATGCCACAGCTGGGCTTATGACAGCCCGACGGTGCAAAGGGCGTATCCGATGTTTTTCAAGCCGAAGGCGGTGGAGGGCTCTTGATCAAGCCAAATTGGCACTCCCAGGGCTCATGCATAAAATCTGACCACCAAGGCCCATCCTCACCATGAAACCTTCAGCAGCACTGGCAGCACACCGCAGCGAAATTCGCGACATCGTTCTGGCACACAGAGCGGTGAATGCGCGTGTGTTTGGCTCGGTCGTGCATGGCCTGGACACTGAAGACAGCGATTTGGACATCCTGGTGGACACCACAGCCAACACCACCTTGTTTGACCTGGGAGCCATTCGCTACAAACTCCGCAACTTGCTGGGCGTACCTGTGGACGTGCTGACGCCGGGTGCCTTACCTGAAAAATTCAGACACATCGTCATCGCTGAGGCCCGACCTGTATGAGCCGGGATCCTCTTCGCTTGCCCGATTATCTGGACCACATTCTGGAAGCCATCCACCGCATCCAAAACTATTGCGAAGACTTGGATGAATCAGGATTTCTGACCACCCCGCTGGTCCAAGATGCCGTCATTCGCAACTTCGAGATCATTGGAGAAGCCAGCCGCAACATCGAACGCGTTGCACCTGACTTCCTAACCGCCCACCCTGAACTGCCCTTGTCATTTGCCTATGACATGCGCAATGTGCTGGCGCACGGCTACTACAAAGTGGACCTGGGCGTCGTCTGGAAAACCATCGAGCGCGATTTGCCTTACCTGCATGAGCAAGTGATCCTTGCGCGGAACACGCTCTGAGCCCCTGCGATAATCCCCCCTCCACAGCGCCCCCAGCGCTTTTCCCCAACAGCCTCTGGATCTACACCATGAACCGCTGCACTTTGGCCCTTTTCGGGCGTGCTTTGCTTTGCCTTGACTTCATCACCTCCGTCACCTCCGTGGAGGCCGCATGAGCAAGAAGGTCTTCATCAAAACGTTTGGCTGCCAGATGAACGAGTACGACTCGGACAAGATGGCCGATGTGCTGGGCGCGGCCCAGGGCTATGAGCCCACACAAGACGTGGACGAGGCCGATCTGATTTTGTTCAACACCTGCTCGGTGCGTGAAAAGGCGCAAGAGAAGGTCTTCAGCGATCTGGGCCGGGTGCAGCACCTCAAGGCCAAGGGCGTGCTGATTGGCGTGGGTGGCTGCGTGGCCAGTCAGGAAGGCGCCGAGATCATCAAACGTGCGCCTTATGTGGACGTGGTGTTTGGCCCGCAGACCTTGCACCGCCTGCCCGATTTGCTGGCCGAGCGCGAGCGCAAACAGCGCCCGCAGGTGGACATCAGCTTCCCCGAGATTGAAAAGTTCGACCACCTGCCGCCTGCCAAGGTGGAAGGCGCCACCGCCTTTGTGTCGATCATGGAAGGGTGCAGCAAATACTGCAGCTATTGCGTGGTGCCCTACACCCGGGGCGAAGAGGTGTCGCGGCCCTTTGACGATGTGCTGGTCGAAGTCGCCGGTCTGGCCGCGCAGGGCGTGAAAGAAATCACCCTGCTGGGCCAGAACGTGAACGCTTACCGGGGCAAGATGGGCGGCACAGCTGACATTGCCGACTTTGCCTTGTTGCTGGAATACGTGGCCGACATGCCGGGCATCGAGCGCATCCGCTACGTGACCAGCCACCCCAACGAGTTCACCCAGCGCCTGATCGATGCGTATGAAAAGATCCCCAAACTGGTGAGCCACTTGCACTTGCCAGTGCAACACGGCTCAGACCGTATCTTGATGGCCATGAAGCGCGGCTACACCGCCATGGAATACAAGAGCACGATCCGCAAGCTGCGGGCAATCCGCCCCGACATGTCGCTCAGCAGCGATTTCATCGTGGGCTTCCCCGGAGAGACCGAGGACGACTTCAACAAGATGATGAAGCTGATCACCGATGTGGGTTTTGATACCAGTTTCAGCTTCATCTTCAGCCCCCGCCCCGGCACGCCTGCGGCCAACCTGCACGATGACACGCCGCACGCCGATAAATTGCGCCGCCTGCACCACCTGCAAGCGACCATCGAAGCCAACGTGCAGCGCATTGGCGAGAGCCGCGTGGGCACGGTGCAGCGCATTTTGGTGGAGCGCCCTTCACGCAAGGACGCGACCGAGCTGGCGGGCCGCACCGAGTGCAACCGGGTGGTCAACTTCCCCGGCGGCCCCAACATGGACCGCCTGATCGGTCAGATGGCCGACGTGCGCATCACGCAAGGCCTGTCGCACTCGTTGCGTGGCGAGTTGGTGATCAAGAACTGACCCGCTGGGTTTTCAGGATTCGCGCCCGACTTCACGGATGTAGCGGCGGTAGTCGCCGTGCGGTATGGGTGTGCAGCCCTCTACCGGTCGGTTGTAGACATAGGTCTGCACGGCTTGGCCTTGCAGC
>JAIXOZ010000019.1 GCA_027486495.1 Comamonadaceae bacterium
CGATGTCGAAGGCGTGTGTGCTGAAGTGGCCTGCACGCCGGTCTGCAAAGTAGTGCTCAAGCGTTTCCTTGACGGTGCGAAAGGCCAACTCGTCCCAAGGTATTTCGTCCTCTTTGAACAAGCGCGCTTCCATGGTTTCGTGTCCAGGGTCGAACACATCGCTGGTCAAGCGTGCGCGGTAATACAGGTGCACCTGACCCACACGGGGCACGCTCATCACCGTCAGCAGGTCTTCCATGATGAATTGCGCCCCAGCCTCTTCCGTCGTCTCGCGGGCCGCGCCTTGCGACGTGGATTCACCCAGTTCCATGAAGCCTGCGGGCAAGGTCCATTTGCCTTTGCGCGGCTCGATGTTGCGCTTGCACAGCAGCACCTGGTCTCCCCAATGGGGCACCGTTCCCACCACGTTGAGGGGGTTTTCGTAATGCACGGTGTGGCAGGCGGTGCAAATGGCGCGTTCTTTGGTGTCGCCATCATCGGGCAAGCGGCGAGCAACCAGAGCGCCACATTGGCGGCAATGTCGGATGGTGCGGTCAAACATCATGAAATGGGCTCGAAGTGTGGGTGCAAAAAAGACGTTGTTCCAAGTCTAACCAGTCCGCCATAAAAAAAACCTCCAGGGTGATGGACCATGGAGGTTTTGGCTGGGCTATTGCTCAATCAAGTCAGGTAAGGAATCAAGAACAACGCGATGCCCGGGAAAAACAGCAGCAGCAAGGTGCGTACGGTATCGCTGATCAGGAAAGGCATGATGCCTTTGTAGCTTTCGCTCAGCGGCACGTCTTTGGCCATGCCGTTGACCACATACACGTTCAGGCCCACCGGCGGTGCCAGCATGCCAAAACCCACGGTCATCAGCACCATGATGCCGAACCAGATGGCGGTGTACTCCGGCGTCATACCAAAGTCGAGCTTCATGATGATGGGGAAAAAGATCGGGATGGTGAGCAGCAGCATCGACAGCTCGTCCATCACAGCGCCCAGCACCACGTACAACAACAAGATACCCGAGACCACCAAGAGCGGGGCCAGGTTCATGCCGACCACCATTTCGGCCAATTGAGCGGGCACTTGCGTGCGGGCCAGCGAGGCGTTCATGACGTCGGCCCCCATGAAGATCATGAAAATCATGGCGCTGCTCAAGGCGGTGGCGTGGAAGCAGTGCAAGAACTTCTCCCAGTTCAATTCGCGCTTCAGCAATGCCGCGACAAACGTGGACGCAGCGCCCACGGCCGCCCCTTCGGTGGGGGTGAAAAAGCCCGCATAAATGCCGCCAAACACGATGATGAAGATGGTGGCAATCGGCAAAATGCCTTTGAGCGATTCAAACGTCAGTCGCTCTCGCTCCTCCTGGTCTGGGGCTTGGCCAGGCACCAGGCGAACGTAAACGGCAATGGCGATCATGTAACCAACCATGGCGATGATGCCGGGCAGCATGGCGGCGGCGAACAGCTTGGCAATGTTTTGCTCGGTCAAGATGGCGTAAATCACCAAGGGCACGGAGGGCGGAATCAAAATGCCCAGCGTGCCGCCCGCCGCGAGTGTGCCGGTAGAAAGGCGACCTGAGTAGCCGTGGCGTTTCATCTCAGGCAAGGCCACGCCGGTGATGGTTGCGGCTGTTGCCACTGATGAGCCGCAAATGGCACCAAACGCGCCGCAGGCCAGTACGGCACCCATGGCCAAGCCGCCTTTGAAGCGGCCCATCACGGCCGCAGCGAACTGGAACAAAGCCTTGCTGATGCCGCCTTGCGTGGCGAAATTGCCCATCAAAATGAACAGAGGAATCACCGACAGGTCGTAGTTGGCCAGGCGGGCAAAGGCCAGGTTATTCAAAAAATTCAGAAAAGGCGAGACGCCCGACTGCAAGGTGAAGCCGACAGCGCCAGCCAGAAACATGGCACCCGCGATCGGCACGCGCACGACCATGAGCAGCAGCATGATGCCAAAAATGAGCAAAGCCAATTGGATGGGGGTCATGTCGAAGCCTTTTGGTGGTCCATGGACGAGAGCGTTTGCATGGCGGCGATGACCGCGCTGATGCCAAAAGGAATGCACATGCTGGTGAAGACGATCCAGTCCGGGAAACCCAGCAACATGGAGGCCCCCATGGTTTCTTTCGCATTGATGGCCGCAAGGCCACAGCGCCAAGACAGTACAGCAAAAATCAGCGTCATGATCAGATCGCCAAATCGGTCGAGCCTGAAGTTGGTGGCATCACTGCACTTAGCGGTAAAAAAGTCCACGATGATGTTTTCGCGCTTGAACTGGCACAAGGGCATGAACAGGGCGATCGCCGCGCCTGCACCAACCCCGGTGAGCTCGAAGTCACCAATCAGGGCGGTATCAAAAAAGTTACGCCCGATCAGGCTGTAACAGGTCATCAGCATCAGGCCGGTCATGACCAGCCCTCCCAATATGCTGCAGAGCCGGGCCAGCCGCTCCAAGGGATTTGAAAACATCATGGTGTGCTCCGCTGAGCGGAAAATTGAAAAATCAGTTCGGGGTCTGATCGCAATGCATGCATCAAGCCAGGCCCCTTAAAAACGGAGAGCAGGGACCTGCCCTGCTCTCGTATCTCACCTCAGCTGAATTACTTGGTGTACTGCTTGATCAAGTCCGTGGCCGACTGGAGCATCCCCTTGCCGTCCATGCCCTTGCCGGTCATCTCAGCCACCCAGGCGTCGTCCAGAGAGTCCGTGGCTTTTTTCCATTTTTCCAGTTCAGCTTTGGGGATGATGCTGATTTTCTGGTTGGCAGTAGCTTCAAACACTTTTTTACCGACGGCGTCGTGGCCCGCCTGGGTCTTGCCCAGGAAGGCTGACAACTCGCGGCCCGAGTTCTTGTCGATGACTGCTTTCAGGTCGGCTGGCAGCGAATCGTACTTGGCTTTGTTCATGGGCAGCACAAACACCGTGGTGTACAGCGCGTTGTAGCTGCGGTCGGTCTCAGCGGTGAAATTGGTCAACTCGTTGACCTTCAAGCTGGGTGCCACTTCGTAAGGAATCACGGCGCCGTCGATCACACCCTTGGACAGGGCTTCAGGGACTTGGGGTACAGGCATGGCCACAGGCGTGGCGCCCATCATGGCGACCATCTTGTTGACCTGGCGAGTCGGCGCGCGCACTTTCAGGCCCTTGAGGTCAGCCATGGTGGTCACAGCTTTGTTCTTGGTGTAGATGTTGCCTGGTCCGTGCACGTGGATGGCCAGCATCTTGACGTCTTTGAAGTCGTCCTGCGCAAACTTCTGGCCGTAGTCCCAAGCGGCGCGGCTGGTGGCTTCTGCATTGGTCATCATGAAAGGCAACTCGAACGCTTCGAGTTTGGCCAACTTAGGGGTGAAAGCTTGCAAAGTCCAAGCCACATCCACCACGCCATCACGGGCCTGTTCATACAACTGCACGGGTGTTCCACCCAGTTGCATCGAGGGGAAGATTTCGCACTTCAAACGGTCTTTGGAGTCGCGTGCAATGTTCTTGCACCAGTCGCCCAGCATGGTGGTGTGCTGGATGGTTTGTGCACTCAGAAAGTGGTGCACTTTCAGGGTGATGGTCTGGGCGTGCACGCCAAAACCAACGGCCATCAGACCTGCGGCCAAGGCCGTTTGTTGCAGGAACTTCTTCATCGACTTGTCTCCAACTTGGGTTAAAAAACGAAATGATAAACCAACCGATCGGTCGGTTAATGCAAAGCACGGCTCAAGTGGCGCTCAACTTGAGGCACCCTAAAGCCCTCAGAGTTACAACAGGTATGAATTATGTTGCAACTTAGACCGACGTATTCAAGGGTTAACCCTTGTTTTCTGGAGAGCGTGCACTTTTGCATATTGAATAAAAGTGCTTTTTGACTCGCCAGACTGCGCTTTGGCGATCTTGCCGGTCAGGAAATTTTTATTTCTAAGTTGCCCAAACCTGCCACCTGGCCCACCAGCACATCGCCTGCCACAACGGCTGCAACACCTTCGGGGGTGCCGGTGTAAATCAGGTCACCGGGCTGCAGCTCCCAAGCGGCAGACAAGTGTTCGATGGTTTCAGCCACATTCCAAATCAGTTTGGCCGCATTGCTGCGCTGACGATCGGACCCATTGACCTGCAGGCTGATCTCGGCGTTGTTGATATCCCCGGCGTGGGCGATCGGGGTGATGGGGCCGATGGGGGCCGAATGGTCGAATGCCTTGCCGATGCACCAAGGGCGGCCTTGTTTTTTCATCTCGTTTTGCAGGTCGCGGCGGGTCATGTCCAGGCCCACGGCGTAGCCGTAGATGTGCTTGGCTGCATCGGCTGCTTGGATGTTGCGCCCGCCTTGTCCAATGGCCACCACCAGTTCGATCTCGTGGTGCAGGTTTTGCGTGAGGCTGGGGTAGGGCATGGTGCCGGTCTGACCCGCTTCGACCACCACCAGGCTGTCGGTGGGTTTGAGGAAGAAGAAAGGTGGCTCGCGCCCGGTGAAGCCCATCTCCTTGGCGTGTTCTTCATAATTGCGGCCCACACAGTAAATGCGGTGCACCGGAAAACGCTCGGGTTGGCCGAGCACAGGCACCGAGACCACAGGCATGGGTGAAAATACAAGACTCATGGGTCGCTTTCTCAAGAATTGAAAATCAGATGGTAATCGGAATGTCTGAGCTCAGGCGCCCGTGCCATCCCCGCAACACGACACGCACATGATCCAAAGCATCAACCTTCAGGCCACGCCGGGTCACCTGATACGACGGGCCCAGCAAATTGCTGTGGCCATTTTTTCCGAGTACTTGGGCAGTGCCGACATCACGCCGGTTCAATTTGCCATTCTGAACGCCTTGCTGGGCAGCCCCGGCATTGACCAGGTGAGCCTGGCCAAGCGCGTGGCTTTTGATCCGGCCACTTCGGGCTCGGTCATTGGGCGTCTGGAGGCTAAGGGCTGGGTGGTTCGCAAGGCCGATCCGACCGACCGCAGGCGCAAACTGCTGGTGGTCACGCCGCAGGGTGTGCAAGCTCTGGCCCTTGCACAAAGCGATGTGGCCCGGGTGCAAGAAAAAATCTTGGCCCCGCTGACGCCGCAAGAGCAAAGCCAGTTTGTGCATTTGCTCTCGCGCCTGGTGCAAGGCCACCAAGACGGCTGAATGAGGGCTCAGGTCGAGGTATACGTCAACTCAAAATGCTCCACATGCGGAGGCGCTGCAAAGAAGGGGCCGACGATGGCGCGCCATTCAGTGAACAGGGCTGACTGGCGAAAGCCCACAGTGTGGTCTTCCAGGGTGTCCCAGAAAATCTGCAGCACAAAACGCTCTGGGGTTTCAATGCAGCGGTTGACCTTGGCTCCTCGAAAGCCCTTGGCCCGAGAGGCCACGGTGTTCAGGCCCAGTTCAATGGCTTGTTCAAAGGCGGCCTGTTGGCCAGGCTGGATGCGGATGTCGGCAAGTTCTAGGATCATGGTTTTGTCTCAAGGGGCTGATAAAAAAAGAACCTTAACCGAAACCAGGCCTCCAAGGCGTCTCCTTCATTCAAGTCGTCTCTGCTGTGCTCAGCACGCCTTTGTGCCCGCTCGGTGTAGGCCATCGTCGGTCACGAGCCAACTCAGACCTTGTGCCAAAGATGCACAAGCGTCCACCGTAAACTGTCCCGATTGCATGCGAGAGACCACTTCGGCCGGGCTCAGACACAGGAATTGCTGCACCTCGCCATCGGCATTGATGGGGATCTCTTGTTCAGACAGGTGCAGCGTGTACACCAGCAATTGCTCGTCATGCCAGCCCTGAGGCTCGGGCCTTTGTGTGCGAATCACTCCAGAGCATCGCAAGCGGTTTGAATTGGGTAAGTTCAAGCTGCTTTCTTCGGCCAGTTCACGCAGAGCGGTTGTTGAAGGGATTTCACCGGCGGTCAAGCCCCCGGCCGCCAAGTTGTCCAGAAGGCCTGGGTCGGTGGGCTTGTGGTCAGAACGTCGACCACACCACAAGTCGCCATTTGGCAAAAAGCCATGGATGTGCACGGCATGGCTCATCATGCCCAGGTGCCTGAAACCAGAGCGCTCAACGCACAAAAATGGCGGCACGTCCAAAGCAGGAGGCCATGCGGGCGTGTCAGGCCACCACGCAAAAAATTCACCGCGCCATCCGGTTAACCGCCCTTGAGCTGCTTGCTGGACCAAAAAAGCCTGCAGAGCCTGACTTCGTTGTAAAGCATGTTCTGCGCCCGATTGCCAGTGCAAGCGACCCTGAGCGATGGTACAGCCCGGCAACAAAGCCACCATGTCTTGGGCACGATCGTGAGACACCCAACCTATGCCATTCCCGTCACACGACCAGAGTAACCCCCCTGCGGGCGGTTCGTTCAGGGCCTGCAGTTGGCTGACCAGCCAAGCTTGATCCTGCCCGCTCAGTCGGGACCAAAAAGCTTGTTCAGGACACAGGCCTGGATTCATGTGGCATCAAGGGGTTTCGCCCGAGGCCATGCGCTGCTCAATGCGGGCGATGGCGTCTGCCAAATCGACCACACTGTCGATCACCTCGTGGGCCCCAGCCGCGAGCAGCAGGGCGCTGGCGCTGGCCCTGGCATGGGCCTGGTCTTGTTCGCTGGCTTGCAGCCATTGCTCATGCGTCCAGCCCAGCGCGTTGCCACTCACAGACACACCCACCGTCCAGGCGCCTGCGGCCAGGCCTTCGGCCAAGCCGGGCGCAGTGTCGTCGACCTTGATGACCTGTGACGCCTTGCCTTGCAAACCCATGGCCAGCAAACAGGCATGCATGCCCATGGGGTCAGGGCGACTGCGGGCCACATCATCACAGCACACCACCAAGGCCGGTTCGAAGCCCTGTGCTTGGGCGATCTCAATCAAGGGTGCCATGATCATTCGGGTGTAGCCTGTGGTGGTGGCAAAGGCCAAGCCTTGGGCTTGTAAGGCATGGTAAGCCGCCATGAAGCCTGGAATGAAGTCGCTGCGGTCCAAAGCCGCTTTAGCGCTCATGGGCTCAAACTCTGACAGCAGTTGTTGCGCATCCGCGTTGTTGAAGGGGCGACCATTCAGTGCTTGCCATTGGGCAGCGATGCTCGGCATGTTTCCCAAGGCCGCGATGTGGTCAATCTTGGGCAAACCCATGGGCACACGGGCCTCGGCGATGGTGATCTCAAGCTGGTGGCGGGCAAACAACTCGACGAAAGCGCCCATGGGTGCCAGGCTGCCAAAGTCCACGATGGTGCCCGCCCAGTCGAGCACGATGCCGCGGATGGTGTGTTCTTGTTGGGAGTTCATGTTTTGCTCCAGTTTTGAACGACGTCTTCAGCCAAGCCAAAAGAGGTGCTCATGCCGGTGCCACTGGTCACGCTGACCAACTGCACACCGGGCAACACATCGCGCACCAGGCTGTCCTGTTGGGCGCTGGGGTAAATGCCCGTCCAGCGCTCTGTCACTTGGTAGTGGCCCAAGCACAGCAGGCGCTGCATTTCATAAAGGATCAGGTCATCCACTTCGCGCGAAGCAAAAGGCCGCATGGCCTGGCCGTAATGGTGTGAGTCGCCCACCACCAGTGAGCCGTCCTGACTTTGCACCACGATCAGGTGAATGCCGTGGGCCAATTCCTTTGGCGCTTCGACACGCAGCTGATCGAGCAGCAATTGGGAGCCAGGCAATTCACTGTAACCCCGGTATCGCACCAAACTCAAATCGCTCATCACCCCAGCCCCGAGCCGGTAGCCGTGCGGCGGCTGCACCCTCAGCATTTGCAGCTGACACAGCTGGGTGTTGTTTTCGCTGAATGCATCAGGAAACAAGCTGCGCATGTCCGGGCCTGGGCAGACAAGGATACGCTCGGCTTGCAGCCATTGCCCACCAGTGAAGACGGCACCAGAGATGACCTCTTGAACGTGTTGCCCGAGCTGAAACACAACCCCTTGAGTGGCCAGCCAAACACGCAGTTTTTCAATGGCGCTGCGCGCCTCGATGCGCAGCTCATGGGGGCTGTACAGCGCCCCCTGCAAATGGCGCATGACAAAGTGTGGAGCCTGGTCTTGCAGGGCTTGGCCTTCAAGCCATTGCAGATCCTGTCCCTCAGGTTGTTTGCACAATTCCTGCAAAACCAATTTGGCCTGTTGTCTTTGCGCCAGCACATACAAGCCCTGGTGCTCAATGGCGATACCCGCCAGTGGGGCCAGTTCGGCCCACACATCGCGTGACCTGCGGGCGCGACGCCAGGTGTCGCCTCGGCCTTGGCCAGTCACCGTGACGAAGCCAAAGTTGCGAATAGAGGCCCCCACACAAAACGGGTCGCGGTCGATCACCCGAACGCTTTTGCCTTGCTGCAAAGCAGCCCAGGCGCAGGCCAGGCCGACGATGCCACTGCCCACAATGATCACATCGTTGCTCATGTTGTGTTTCCTAAAAAGTTACGGCCATGGGCTGTGCCGAATGCCTGCTGGAGTTGATAGGATCCGCCGCCTCATGGTCAACAAGGCAGCGTCTGGTCCTGCGGCCCAAGAAGGCTAAAGTTGCTGGCACACCTGCAGCGCCGCCGTGATGCTGTTTTGGGCCGTTTGTTGCCAAATACAGCCCAAACACGGTGAACGCCAGTGTCTTTTCAAATCGGCCTTGATGGTCTGTGAAACGGCGTGCGGGTCGGCCAACAAAAAACGGTTGTGCAGGTGTGTGGGTGTGCAACAGATTGTGGCCCCGAGCGGGCTGAACCGGATTGAAACATTTCAAACGAGTCGCCATCTCAGCCATGATGAAACCATGTTAACAAGACAGACGGAGGCGATCAATATCAGAAAGACGGTGCATGTATGGGTGTACGTCAAGCTCCCGAACAGCTCTAACAAGATCACGCCAAGGCCGCCAGCACCCAACAAGCCCATCCATGCCCCCATGTCAATGCGAATATTCATGACTTGAAGAACCTGCCGATCCTTTTGGGATGATTTGCACGCGTTGATGACGCAGACAGCAGAATGTTCATTCAACATGCGCTTTATTTTGCAAAGGGCGCGTGACGTTGTGATGAAGAAAATAAGTCAGTTTGGCTGCGCCTCTTTTGTCATTTTTTTGACACGAGTTGAGTCCAAAGTCACGCCATGCAGAAAATGATAGGCACTCTTTTGGCACTGTACGAGCAAGGCGGCGACTTGGTCTATGCAGGGGAGTCGGTCACCCAGTTGATGCACGCTTGGCAATGCGGACGACTGGCTGAAAAGTCAGGTGCCAGCGCGGCTTTGCAGTTGGCCAGCTGGTTGCACGATGTGGGTCATTTGTGGGCAAATTTTGAGGGTACACCCACCCTCAGAGGGCAAGACGATGCGCATGAAAGCATCGGTGCACATGTTCTGCTGCCTGTGTTTGGCCCTGCTGTTTCAGAGCCTGTGAGATTGCATGTTCAGGCCAAGCGCTATTTGGTGAGCACACGAGAGACTTATGCCCGCAAGCTGACGCCCGATTCGGTGCGAAGCCTGCAATTGCAGGGCGGACCCATGGGGCCGCAAGCGTGTGCGGCATTTGAAGAGGAGCCTTTTTTTGCCGATGCCGTGAAGTTGCGCGTATGGGATGACCTGGGCAATAAATCTTCTTGGTTTGAAGACACACGCCACGATGCCCTTGACCATTTGATGCAGCTGATGCACCGCGTCGCGCAGGAGCGCGTCACTTAAATTTAACAAAAAAGACATGTCTTTGACACGGGTGCAGGGGATCATTCAACATAGGAAAAAAATAGGAGCTGAAGTCATGAAAGAGTCACCCAACCCCACCTTTGCACTGCCCCATGTTCAATTACCAGGGGGCGCGCTCCACTCGGGATCAGCCATCGCTGGTATGGACTTTTTACCTCGGCGTCTACAAAGCTCCCTCGAAGTCAGCTGGGCAAAGCATCTTGACGAAGTCCGCGAAGCGCAGCGCCTGAGGTATCAAGTTTTTGCCAACGAGTTGGGCGCGCGGTTGCCCAAATCGCTGCCAGGCCACGACATCGATTTGTTTGACGATTACTGTGAACATCTGCTGGTCAGGGACAATGCATCAGGCCAGGTCATTGGCACCTATCGGGTGCTCACGCCCGCACAAGCCAAGCGGGCAGGCAGCACTTACAGTGACACCGAGTTTGACCTGACCCGTCTGCGCGATCTGCGCAGCCGCATGGTCGAGTTGGGCCGCAGCTGCGTGCACGCAGATCACCGCCATGGCGCAGTCATCATGGCCTTGTGGGGTGCCTTGTTTGAGTTCATGGACCGCAACCGCTTGGACACCATGATCGGTTGCGCCAGTATCCCGATGTTGCACAACGGCGTGGTCACGGGTGATGTCGCAGCGAGCATCTGGCACCAGTTGCGTGAAAAGCATTTGGCTGATATCCAATTTCATGTGCGGCCACGTTTGCCTCTGCCTGTGGAAGAGTTGGACCATGGTTTGGACATTGAGCCACCCGCGCTCATCAGAGGCTATTTGCGCTTGGGCGCCAAGGTGCTGGGTGCGCCCGCTTGGGACCCGGATTTCAACACAGCCGATCTGCCCATGATGATGCGCACGGCCGATTTGCCCATGCGCTACCGCAAAAATTTCTCTATGGGGGCCACATGACCAAATCCGACGGACTCTTAACGGCTGCTGCGATGTTCAAGACATCTTATGCGGCTTTTGATAGCACTTCGCCCCAAGTCTTGACTGAGTCGGTGCAGGGGTCAGACGATCAAGACGATGACATTTTGCCCGCAGGCCGGCAGCGTTTGCGGGCAGTTTTCATTTCGGACTTGCACATTGGCACGCCTGGTTTCCAGGCCGAAGCCTTGCTCGATTTTCTGAAACACCACCCCAGCGATGTGTTGTACTTGGTGGGCGACATCGTAGACGGTTGGCAACTGCGCAGGCGCTGGTTTTGGCCCCAAAGCCACAACGATGTGGTGCAAAAATTATTGCGCCGAGCGCGCAAAGGGTGCCGCGTGATTTATGTGCCGGGCAACCACGACGAGTTCGCCCGGCATTTTGTGGGCCACGCATTTGGCGGTGTCGAGGTGTTGCATGACACGTCACACACCACGGCCCAAGGCCTCAGATTGTGGGTGGTGCACGGCGACCACTTTGACGGCGTGATCCAGTACGCCAAGTGGTTGGCCTATGTGGGCGATTATTTGTACGAGCTGGCCTTGCGGATCAACCGCCACCTCAACAGCTACAGGGCGCGCATGGGTCTGGAGTATTGGTCTTTGTCGGCATACCTCAAACTCAAGGTCAAAAAAGCGGTGAATTTCATCAGCGACTTTGAGGTGGCTGTGGCTCATGAGGCCAAGCGCCGGGGATTTGATGGCGTGGTGTGCGGCCATATTCACCACGCCGAAATTCGCGATGTGAACGGCACCCTGTATTGCAACGACGGCGATTGGGTGGAAAGCCGCACCGCGTTGGTGGAGCACGCAGACGGTCGACTGGAGATCATCCACTGGGGCAGTCAGGCGGTGGTCGTCAACGCCCTGCCCGCGCATGCGGTGCCTGCTTGAAGCTGGCGCTGGTCCACGGGGTGGATGTGTCCTTGTTTTCTTAGCAGCCGCAGGCGACGGCATTGCCCGAGTTGGAGCATCTGCCGCGCCCTCTTTGTGTGTGGGGCATGTTTCGAATCTCGTATGAAAAAAACATCGATGCCTTTTTGAGCATGCCTTGGTCAGGCACACGCATCGTCTGCGACGAGGGCCCTTTGGCTGCGCAGCTGTAGGCGCGATACGCCAATGTGGTGTGGATGGGGGTTTTGCCGCGCCCGCAATTGGCCAAGGTCAATGCCGCTGCTGATGTGTTCGTGTTTTCCTCGCGCAACGAAACTTTCGGACTGGTCATGCTTGAAGCCATGGCTTGCGGTGCACCTGACGCGGCATATTCGGTCGATGGACCTTTGCAAGTGTCAGGTGCTGAAACCGGCCAGTCCTTGGGGGCGCGCTTGACGGGGATTTGGAAAAAGCGGCAGCGCAGGCTTTGTGCGTGCCATGCCAAGAGGCCGTGCGCAGGGCGCACGCCTTTGGCTGGCCCCACTCGGTAGCTTTTTTCAAGTCATACCTGATGGAGATCAAAGGCGACAACAAATAAGCACCAGACTGTCATGGTTTTGTCACCCAAATGCCATGTTTTCTTTATAAGATGACCTGATTTTTTTGACTGTGCGCCATGTCCAACCCAAATTCACAGATCATTTCGTCAGTGTTGACACCGGAGTTTTTGGAACGCGATCTGAGCATCTTGGCCTTCAATGAGCGTGTGCTCGACTGGGCACACCGCCCCGAAGTGCCCGTTCTCGAACGCCTGCGGTATCTGTGCATCGTGTCGTCCAACTTGGACGAGTTTTTTGAAGTGCGGGCCGAGCCGCATGTGATGGGCAGCTTGCAGGAGATCACATCTGGGCATTACACAAACGACAGCTTGAAGGCCATTACCGACAAAACCAACGCCATGGTGACGCGGCAATACGCCTTGTACAACGACGAATTGCTGCCC
This sequence comes from Comamonadaceae bacterium, assembly GCA_027486495.1. Classification (GTDB taxonomy): domain Bacteria; phylum Pseudomonadota; class Gammaproteobacteria; order Burkholderiales; family Burkholderiaceae_C; genus Limnohabitans_A. The sequence goes on from JAIXOZ010000019.1 coordinate 12,427, forward strand.
ACCTTGCAGCGCCATGGCTACCGTTTGTTGTCGCACGGGGAGCGCAATGCCGAACAACGCCGCTGGGTGCGAAGCTACTTCGAGCGCGAGGTGCAGCCCCTGCTGGTGCCCGTGGGCCTGGACCCGGCTCACCCCTTTCCTCAAGTGGCCAACAAATCGCTCAACTTCATCGTGCAGTTGTCGGGCAAGGATGCTTTCGGGCGGACCAACGAAATCGCCATCGTCAAGGTCCCACGCGTGTTGCCGAGGGTGATTGCTTTGCCGGACCGTGTGTGTGAGGGCTGCAAGGCTTTTGTACTCTTGTCCAGCGTGATCCGGGCCCACCTGCCCGAATTGTTTCCGGGTCGTGAAGTTGGGCAGTTCTCGCAGTTTCGAGTCACCCGCCATTCTGACTTGGCAGTTGACGAAGACGAAATCGCGAATTTGCGCATGGCTCTGCGCCAAGGCTTGCAGCACCGTCACTATGGCCAAGCGGTGCGTCTGGAAGTCTCGTCCAACTGTGCGCCCCGATTGTCAGAGTTTTTGCGCAAGGAATTTCGCCTGCCCGAAGCATCTGTGTTTCGGGTCAATGGCCCGGTGAACCTGGTGCGCCTGATGCAGTTGATTGATTTGGTGCCTGCCCCGGACTTGCTTTTTCCGCCTTTCAAAGCCAGCTTTCCGCGTCAGTTGCCGCAACATGGCTCAATTTTCAATCGGCTCAAAGTGGGCGATGTGGTGATTCACCAACCCTTTGAAAGCTTCGATGGCGTGCTGGCCTTTTTGCGTGAAGCCGTGATGGATCCAAATGTGCTGGCCATCAAGCAAACCATTTACCGCGCAGGCAGCGACACCACCATGATGGACTTGCTGCGCGAGGCGGTACGCCGAGGCAAGGAAGTCACGGCCGTGGTGGAACTCAAAGCCCGTTTTGACGAAGAGGCCAACATCAATTGGGCCGAGCAACTCGAATCGATTGGTGCTCAAGTGGTCTATGGCATCGTGGGCCTGAAGACGCACGCCAAAATGCTGCTGGTTACCCGACGCGAAGGCCGCGTTTTGCGCCGCTATGGCCATCTGTCCACCGGCAATTACAACCGCCGCACCGCCGCGCTGTACACCGACATCAGTTACCTCACGGCAGATGCTGACATCACCGCCGACATGGACCAGTTGTTCGGTCATTTGGCCAGCCAAAGCCGCTTGCCCAAAATGAAGCGCTTGCTGGTCGCACCCTTCAATCTGCATGCCCAGATGCTGTCCCTCATCGAGGTCGTTGGCAACGCGGCTGGGCGTGGCGCGCCCGGGCGCATCGTCATCAAAATGAACGCCCTGACCGACCAACCGCTGATGGAAGCCTTGTTGGCGGCAGGGCAAAAGGGGGCCAAGATCGATTTGATTGTTCGCGGGGCCTGCATGCTGCCTGCCGGGGTGACTGGCTTGAGTGAGAACATCCGGGTGCGCTCGGTCATTGGTCGATTTCTGGAGCACTCGCGTGTGTTTTATTTCTGCGCAGATCAAGACGAATCGCTGTACTTGTCGAGCGCCGACTGGATGAGCCGCAACATGACACGCCGCATTGAGTTGGCCTGGCCCGTGACCGAACCGTTGCTGCGCCAACGCATCATTGACGAATGCCTGATTGCTTACCTGCACGACGGGCGCGACGCCTGGGACTTGGCCGCAGATGGGCATTACCACCGTGTTGGCTTGACGGCGCCGGGGCCCGGGGCCCAAGAAGCGCTGATGCAGCGCTACGACGCATCAACTGTGCAGGAGTGAGGGCCATGGATTTGATTGTGTGGCGGCATGCTGAGGCCCATGAGGCTGAGCCGCATGAGGACGACATGCAAAGGGCTTTGACGCCACGTGGGCGCAAACAGGCTGAGCGCATGGCCGTCTGGCTGGACGCCCAGTTACCACAGGGCACCCGCGTTCTCAGCAGTCCGGCTGTGCGGGCCGAACAGACCGTGCGGGCCTTGGGCCGCAAATACAAAGTCCGCGACGCCCTGTCGCCTGGGGCCAGTGTGGCCGACGTGCTTGAAACCTCCGGCTGGCCCGAGGCACGTTACCCGGTCTTGCTGGTCGGGCACCAGCCGGCGCTGGGCGGCATGGTGGCGCAATTGTTGGGCATGCCTGAAGCCGCTTGCGCCATCCGTAAAGGCGCGGTGTGGTGGCTGCGCCACCGCATCCGCGAAGGTCAGGCGCAAAGCGTGCTGCTGGCGGTGACTTGTCCAGAGCGCTTGTGATCTGCGCCTGAGTCAGCGCCCTCAGTCTTTGGCAGGTCTGCCGGTTTTGATGGTGGGAACATTGCCCATGGCTTTTTTGAAGGCGGTGTCGGCCATACCTGCCAGGGCCTGCAGGCCTGCTCGGATCAGCTCGCTCTTCTTGACTTCGACACCCAAAGCCATGGCGCGTTTTTTCATCTCGTTGATTTGCAGCAACTCGGTCTTTGGCAGTGTGAAACTGTCGCGTACGACTTTGACCTTTTTCTCTTTGGCTGCCTTGGTTGGGGCTTCAGACTTTTTCTTGTCCGCAGCTTTGGCTTGAGGCGCTTTGGCCGGGCTGGTTGTGGCTTTGGCGGGGGCAGCGGGTGCTGCAGGCGAGGTTACTGGGGCCGTAGCGGCATTGACGGGCTTGCGTTTGGTCGCAGGGGTGGGGCTTTTGCGCGGTGCTTTGGCAGGGATCTTGGACGTGGGCGCGGCATTTGAAATTGCCTTGGCAGCAGGCTTGGCAGCGATCTGGTCTGTGCGCTCGGGCGTGGAGGTGGTGGCCTTGGGTGCTGCGGAAGTGGATGAATCGTTCATGAAAGATTAGCCTTAAAAAAATTAACGGTGCATACAGTTTATACCGTTAATTTTCTGTGGGCAAGAGATTGGGCCCTAAAACCGAGGAATTCAGTTCATCGCCATCTGAAAAATCCATTCTGTCTTTTGCCAAGCGTTCTTTTCTTCGCGCAGCAAGTGGGCCGATTGGGGCCAGAGTTCGACCCAGTCGCTGTCCATTTGCAGGCTGACGATACGCCTGTCCGCATCGCACTGGATGTGCAGGCCCGACAAATCAGGGTCGCGCCGGGCATGGCACAAGATAACCGCCAAGCGCAGCGCCATGAGTTGTTGCACAAAGCGGGTGCTTTGCAGTTCGGCTTCGAGCTTGCGCAACTTGCCCCGGTGGCCCAGCACGAGTTGGCTTAGCCGGTGCAACTCGTCCAAGGTGAAGCCGGGCAGGTCGGTGTTGTCCAGAATGTAGGCACCGTGTTTGTGGTAATCGCTGTGCGAGATGCGCATGCCTGCTTCGTGCAACTGGCAGGCCCAGTGCAGTTTTTGCAAATGGCGTTGGCGTTCGTTTTGGGGCACATCGGCTCGCCCCGAGGCGATCATGGCTTGCAGCAAGCCCTGTGCTGTGCGTGAGACCCTGTCGGCTTGTTTTTCGTCGGTGCCAAAGCGTTGGGCCAGCCAACTGACCATGGAAGAACGGACATCCTGGGGGCTTTCACGGTCGATCAGGTCGTACAGTGCGCCGTGGCGCAATGCCCCTTGAGCCGCATGCATCTCATCGATCTGCAGCAGATCAAACACCGCTTGCAACACCGCCAGCCCGCCACCGATGACGGGTTTACGGTCTTCCTTGACACCGTCTAAGCGCAGGTTGTCCAGCTTTTGCGCCTTGAGCAAGCGTTCTTTGAGCCAACTCAGGCCGTCGCGTGTGACTCGCCCCTCGGGCCAGCCAGCCTGGGTCAGGATGTCAGACACCGCGCCTACCGTACCCGAGGAGCCGTAGCATTTGTCCCAGTGTTGGCGGTTAAAGAGGCTGTGCGCCTCGTCGAGCACGGCCATGGCACCGATCTCGGCGGCTTTGAAGGCCTGGGGGGTCCACAAGCCATCGGGGAAATATTTCATCGACCAAGCCACGCTGCCCACGCGGTAAGACTCCAAGGTGCTGGCGGTTTCGTGTTGGCCCAAAATCATCTCGGTCGAGCGTCCGCCAATGTCTACCACCAGACGGCGCTCGTCCGACTGTGGCAGCAGGTGCGACACACCCAGATAAATGAGCCGGGCCTCTTCGCGCCCAGCAATTACCTCGATCGGAAATCCCAAAAGTTGTTTGGCCTTGAACAAAAACACATCCCGGTTACGGGCTTCGCGCAGTGTTTGCGTCGCTACAGCCCGAACTTGGTGAGGTTCAAAGCCTGCAATTCTTTCGCCAAAGCGGGCCAGGCATTCCCAGCCCCGTGACATGGCGTCTTCGCTCAGATTGCGTTCACTGTCCAATCCGTTGCCTTGGCGCACAGTTTCCTTGATGTATTCCACGCGCCGGAGTTGGCCCGCATCCATCTGACCAATTTCGAGGCGGAAACTGTTGGAGCCCAAGTCGATGGCGGCGTAAAGGGAATGGGTTTGCATGGCGTGGGCGGAAGGCGAGGGCGATTCGGCAAAATGATGATTATGTGACCGGATTATGAAGATCCAATGACATGGGCTTTTGCCGTGCTGTTTGACGAGGCAGAAGATGGACCCCGCAGCAAGACCGGGGTGACGCAAACACACAAGGGTGCGGATTTCAAATTCAGCCTACGAGCACATCACATTGAGCGCATCACCACAGGGCACACCTTGGCAGCAGTGCGCCGTCAAAAAGTCCATCAGGCTTTGCATGGCGCTCAGATCGGCGCGGTAGTGTAAACATCGCCCTTTGCGCTGCACGCTGACCAAGGCCGAGTGGTGCAGTTCCTTGAGGTGAAACGACAGTGTGTTGGCGGGAATGTCCAGAGTTGCAGACAATTGCCCTGGCTGAATGCCTTCAGGCCCAGCGCCCACGATGGCGCGAAACACCTTCAGACGCGAGCTTTGCGCCAATGCCGCCAGGGCCGTCACAGCCACGTCTTCGTCCATGATCTGAAAAAGTGAAACAGGGTTCATGGTGTGTCCTCGGCATTCGGACTGTTCTGGAGCAAGCCCATGGGCAGCCGCAAGGTGGCCAGCCAGCACACCGCCAGCATCAGGGCCGAGCCCAGAAGCGCGTACATCAAGCCACCCCACTGGTACAACAGGCCAGACAACAGCGTGCCCATGAATCGGCCCAAGGCATTGGCCGCGTAATAAAAACCCACGTCCTCAGCCGCTTTTTCAGAGCCTGCATAGGCCAGCACCAAGTAACTGTGCACCGAAGAGTTGATGGCAAAGGCAAAGCCGAACAAACTCAGACCGCCCACCACCCACCACTGCAGTTGCGGCGCTTGCCAATACATGGCCGCTGCAATACCCAGTGGTATGAAAGTGAGCACCGCCGACCACCAACGGGCAGCAGGCACTTCCCGGCTCAAACCATCGGCGCTGCGTCGCACGATCTGAGGTGCCAAGGCTTGTACCAGGCCGTAGCCAATGGTCCAAGCCGCTAAAAAGCCGCCCACCATGGTGAAGGTCCAGCCCACCGAGTACAAAAACACCGGTACGCCCACCACAAACCAAACATCACGCGCACCGAACAAGGCCACTCGGGCGGCCGCCAAGGCGTTGATGCCCGGGTTTTTGGCGAACAACTCGCGTGCCGAACTGGAAGGCTTGCTCTTGCCCATCATGGGCGGCAGGCTGCTCACCACGCCGATCAGCACCAAAGCCAAGAGGCCCGACATGGCCCACAGCGAGCCTTGAAAGCCCAAGGTCTCCAGCAGCAAGCCACCCAGAAAAAAGCCAAAGCCTTTCATGGCGTTTTTGCTGCCCGTGAACCAGGCCACCCACTTGAAGAGTTGTCCGTTGCCCGTGTCTTTGGCTTGCGCTTGTGTGATCTTGATCGCCGATTTGCTGGCGGTTTTGGTCAGGTCTTTGGCCACACCACACACCCCTTGCGCCAGCACCACCCAGGCCACCGACATGGCGGCTGTCCACTCGGGTTGCAGGGCCGAGAGCAAACCAAAGCCGATGATCTGCGTGACCAAACCCACAGTGAGCATGCGCGCAATGCCAAATCGCGTGGCCAGCCAGCCGCCGATCAGGTTGGCCAATACACCCGCTCCTTCATAGAGCAAGAACAAAAAGGCCAGCGTGAAAGGCGAGTAACCCAGCTTGTAAAAGTGCAGCAATACCAACATGCGCAAAGCGCCGTCTGTCAGGGTAAAGCCCCAATAAGCCGCGGTGACGATGCCGTAATTTCTTTCAGCGGCGTTCATCTCAGATGCCGACGTCGTTCATGTGACAAGCCAGGTCCACCATGCGGCAGGCGTAGCCCATCTCGTTGTCGTACCAAGCGTAAATTTTGAGCAGCGTGCCGTCGGTCACCAGGGTCGACAGCGCGTCCACGATGGCGCTGCGCGTGTCGTGGGCGTAGTCCACGCTCACCAAGGGGCGCTCCTCATAACCCAAAATGCCCGCCAAGGGGCCTTGGGCTGCGGCAGCAAACAAGGCGTTGACCTCATCGGCGCTGGTTTCGCGTTTCATCTCGAAAACACAGTCGGTCAGCGAGGCATTGAGCACTGGGGCGCGCACCGCGTGGCCGTTGAGTTTGCCTTTGAGCTCTGGGTAAATCAGGGCAATCGCCGTGGCGCTGCCGGTGGTGGTGGGGGCCAGACTCATCATGGCGCTGCGGGCGCGTCGCAGGTCCTTGTGTGGCGCGTCCACCACCAAGTTGGTGTTGGTCGGGTCGTGGATGGTGGTGATCTGACCATGCTTGATGCCAATCGCTTCGTGCACCACTTTGACCACTGGAGCCAAACAGTTGGTGGTGCAAGATGCGGCGGTGACGATGCGGTCTTTGGCGGGGTTGTACAGCGTGTGGTTGATGCCCACCACGATGTTCAGCACATCGCCCACCTTGACAGGCGCGGCCACGATCACGCGCTTGGCGCCCCGGTCCAAGTGGCCTTGGATGGTTTCGGGGGTCAAAAATTTGCCGGTGCACTCGAGGACGAGGTCCACACCCATGTCGCCCCACGGGATGTCGGCTGGGTTGGCGTGTGACGAAAAGCCCAGGGTGCGCTCACCGATGCGGATCTGGCTGTCGCCCTCCGCTTCGATGTGCTCGCGCCATTTGCCCTGCACGCTGTCAAAGGCCAGCAAGTGGGCCGTGGCCGCTGCGCCGCCCTTGAGTTCGTTCAGGTGCACCACCTCCAGACGGTTGCCTGCGCGCGGGTCGTCCGACTGGCGCTCTGCCGCCCCCAGGGCTGCTCGCAAGGCCAAACGGCCAATGCGGCCCATTCCGTTGATTCCGACTTTCATGGCGATTCCGTTTCTTTAATTCGAAGAATATGGAATTGTGGCTTGTCTTTGTGTCATCTGAATGACAAAAAAGAGGTTCAACCGCATTGGCGGCTTTGTGGGGTTTTGCACACCCATTCCAGCTTGCAAGTGGTTATGAAATGGCGCTTTTGTTGAACGATGAAAACCAGCTGCACGGCTGATTTATTTGAATCAATCCGCAGGGGCCATGATCACCTCGATCGCGTACTGGGTAGGCAGCGGACCGGTTTGCTGAATCCTAAGTGTCATGGCCCCTTCGCCCAGTTGAGACCTGGGCGTATTGGCCAACACATTGCGCCCCAAATCACTGGGGCCCATGCCGCCGTGAACCAGCATGCGCGAGACATCCATGCCTGCATCAAACACCGTGTTGCGTTGCAAAGCATAAAAGGCGATGCCATCTTGCGTTTCATACTGCACCAGCTTGACCGACTGCACTTTGTGTCCTTTAGCGATGTCCCAACGCACATAGTCGGCATCACCACGCACCAGCACCCCATGGATCAAATAGGTTTGCAAGCCCGGTGTCAAAATGCTGGGTTGCAATGGGTTGCTCGATGCTTCATGGGCCTGGTTTTGGTCTTTCAAGTCAAATGCTTGGACGCCAGAAGCGTTACCGGCCAAGTCCAATTGGCGCAACCAGATGCGGCTCAAGCTGTTGCCCAAAATTCCCAGCGCGCTGCATTGACCAGTGGACCATGAACGTTGTTCATCCAGCGAATACTCCCAGCGCGCACCGGGTTCTATGCCCGATAGTTTCAAGCTGTGGGTCACCCCTTCGGTTTGGCCGGCGACCCCCAAAGCAGCGGGAGGGGTGGTGTCTAAAACACAGTTGACACGCACGATCTCAGATTTGTTGCCTGCATCATCCCGTGCTCGGACCCAAATCATTTTGGCACCGTCGCCAGTGACTTCAAAAGAGGAGCCAATGCCTCTCGTCCAGGTGGCGCCTTGGTCCAAAGAAAACTCCCAGTCAATGCCAGGACTGTCCACTGCCCACAAACCGTTGTGCGTGACGCCATCGCTAACACTCAAGCCTGTGTCGGTGAACGACAAAACTGGGGCCTTGAGGATGACTGCGCCTACGGATGAAAGAGGCCTTGGCATCCATTCTGTGGCGGCGGGGGTGTGCAAGCCAGGACCTGCACAAGCGGTCAAAAAAGTGATCGCAAACAGCCCTGTAGCAGACCTTAAAAAAAAGAAACAGTCAAACAACATGTGCATCACTTCACGGACAAGACAGCTTGAATTGACACATGCCAATGTGTCAAAAAAATGAAACTCAAAGACCTTGAATTTTGTAATGTGTCATACAACGGTCATATCCATTGTCCAACATGGGCTTTGTTTATGACAGCAACTCAATGGACTTTTCACATGTCACATCACGATCACGACCCAGTTTTCAACACTTCCAACAACCCGCATTTTCTGGATGTTTTGGCCCAATCCCTGCAAAACCCGGCTCGCCGTGGTTTGTTGCGCGGTGGCTTGGGCCTGGCCGGTTTGGCCATGTTGCCCGGTTGCGCCAGCATGGTGTCGGGCGTGGCCGCAGCACCTTCGGCCCTGGGCTTTCCCTCCTTGGACAAAAGTCTCCTGGACAACGTGATCTTGCCGCCCGGTTACCAGTACACGGTTTTGCACGCCACAGGCGATGCAATGGATTCAACGCTGCCCGCTTACTCCAACAAAGGCACTGAGACCGATGACTGGTCGCGACGCATTGGTGACCACCACGACGGCATGGACATCTATTACATCGATGCCAATGGCCGCTACACCGAGAAAGAAACGGGCCGCGCTGTGCTGTGCGTGAACCACGAAAGCTCGGCCGATGCGCACTTCATGCACCCCAATGGCCAAACTTCCAATGGCGTGAGCGGAAAGCGGTTCGACCAATTTGGTTCTTGGGATTTGGGTTCACGTCCTGAATTGGAAGTGCTCAAAGAAATCAACCACCACGGCGTTTCGGTGGTGGAAATTGTCAAAACCCCACAAGGCTGGCGCATCAAGCAGGACTCGCCTTTGAACCGCCGCATCACCGCGCAAACACCGGCCCGCATCAGCGGACCACGCGCTGAAATCGAGAACATCCGCAGCTTCATGGTGACCCGTTGGGACACGGCAGGTTCCATGTCGCGCGGCACTTTGAACAATTGCGGTCACGGCAAAACCCCTTGGGGCACCTATTTGGGTTGCGAAGAAAACTGGGCGTTTTACTTCCAGGCCACGGGCACAGGCACTGGCCTCTCCCCCAAAGAAGTGGCGGCACGCCGTCGCTATGGCGTCGCTGCTGCAGCCCCCGCTGCCGGTGTGCAAAGAGCCATCAGCCAAGGCTGGCACACCGTGTCGGCCACCGACGACCGTTTTGCCCGTTGGAACTTGGCCGCCACGGGCGCCAATGCCGAGCGTGACTTCCGCAACGAAGCCAACACCTTTGGCTACAACGTCGAAATCGACCCACTGGCACCGAACTCCACGCCCGCCAAACGCGTGGCCATGGGTCGTTTTGCCCACGAAGCCGCTGTTTGCAGCATCCCCAAAGCTGGCGAGCCCTTGGCGTTTTACATGGGCTGCGATTCACGCAACGAATACATTTACAAGTTTGTGAGCACCGCGGTGTGGGACCCCCGAGATGTGGGCGGCGGTATGGTGGCCGGCGATAAATACCTGAGCGAAGGCAAGCTGTATGCGGCCCGTTTTGACGCCACAGGCCAAGGCGAATGGTTGGAATTGACCATCGCCGATCCGCGTGTTGCCAACTTTGCGTCGTACAAATTTGCCAACCAAGCCGATGTGTTGGTCAACCCCCGCTTGGCGGCCGATGCTGTCGGCGCCACCAAGATGGACCGTCCAGAGTGGGGCGCAGTCAACTACCGCAATGGCGAGGTGTACTTCGCTCTGACCAACAACAACGCTGCCAACCGCACCCCTTCCAAAGTGGACGCGGCCAACCCTCGCGCCTACATGGACTTGGACGGCAATAAAGGCATGGGCAACCCCAACGGTCACATCATCCGTTTTAAAGAGGCGGACAACAAGTCGACAGCCAAAGCCTTTGCCTGGGACATTTTCTTGTTCGGCGCAGAAGAAGATGCGGGCGATGCCAACTTGTCCGGCCTGAGCGCCAAAAACGCGTTCTCATCGCCTGACGGCCTGTGGTTCAGCAAGGCCACCGGCATCTGCTGGATTCAGACTGACGACGGCGCCATCACCGACGAGACCAACTGCATGATGCTCGCAGCCATTCCAGGCCAAGTGGGCGACGGCGGCAAAGTCACCGTGAAAAACAAAATGGTGGTGGGTGGTGTTGAGCAAACCGGCACACAAGAAACTTTTATGGGTGCGGCTTTGGGTGATGCCAAACTGCGCCGCTTCTTGGTTGCCCCCAAAGGCGCTGAGGTCACCGGCATCACGGAAACCGCTGACGGTCGCACTTTGTTTGTCAACATCCAGCACCCCGGCGAGTTGTCCAAGCCCTTGGCATCGGGCGAAGCCCCACAAAGCGTCTGGCCTGGTAACCAGGGTTACGGTGTGCAAGGACGTCCACGCTCGGCGACGATCGTGATCACGCGCAAAGACGGCGGCGTGATCGGTCTGTAAACCGCCAAGGCCAAATGTTCAAACAGCCGGTGATGCCTTTGGCATCCTCGGCAAACATTTGGCCTGTTTGTCCTGTTTGGCCTGTTTGGCCTTTTTATTTGGCCTGTCCATTTGGGCCAGCAGTCATCTGAGTTGTTTGTCCATCAAGTACATGATGGAGGCTCATGCCTTGTTTCGAGCTTGGTCTGCAGTCCTCATGACATGGCCAAAGTCAGCATGGCCTGCTCTACTTCCATAGAAGCCTTTTTGAGGTGGGGATTGGTGGACTCGCTGCCAGCCCGTCCCACATCCAGGTCAGCCTGAAAGCCGTCTCGCTCTGGCCAAACAGCGTTGAGCATGTCAAAACCGGCATCGGCAATGGTGGTTTCAGCTTCTTCAAGCAAGCGCTCCGAACGGCCTGTTTTGGACAGGACAATGACGATTTTTTTGCCAACAGCGCGTGTTTTGGACAGCTTGCGTGCCAGGGCCAATGTGGGGCGAAGATCGTCCATGGAGGTGCCTGTGGGCAAGAACACCACGTCACTTTCGCGGCTGACATCTTCGGTCAACTCGTCGGCCAGTCCACGGGTATCCACCACGACCAGGTCGTAGCCCACCACGTCCTTGCGCAATTTTTTAAGGCTCTTGAATGCGCGGGCTTCAATCTCTGGCTCGACGCCGTTGCGCAGCCTCAGAGCACTCCACTCCATGCAGGTGAGCTGCTCCAGATCGAAGTCACCGATCAGCACCTTGTGCTGCGCACGGGCCGCAGCCACGGCCAACACACGGGCCAGGGTGCTTTTGCCCACACCGCCCTTTTGTCCCACAAATGATGCAATCCGCATAAATTGGCTCCTGTTTAAAAAAAGGCGCAACCTTAAGGCTTGAGCTTGATGGGAGGCAAGGCCTGCAGGGTCACATCGAATGTTTTGGTTTTGCCCATGTAGTAACGGTCTAGCCGCCACTCCTGCAGAATTTGCATGGCCAGCTCAAATTCTGTGGCCTGCAGTTTATACAGTTCATTGAGTGGGAAGTCTACTTCGTCCACCAAGCCAGAAATCAAGCGGGAAAAAATTTGGGCCGTCTGTTGCTGTGGATCTTGGGCAATGACCAGACGTATTTTTTGGATGACGCGCATTTGTTATCTCGGAAAGTGTTTACGCTCAACAATAAAAAATTAAATTTCAGGTAATTATATATAAAAATGCAGTATAAAGTATTCATTTAATGGAAAAGACTGAGGACTTACTCAGGCTTGCGCGGTCACGCCCATGTCATTCGCATCGGGCAAGCTTCACAGCCATGCCACACGATGTTCAGCTCATTTATTTCAATGCCGGAGGCGGGCACCGTTCTGCTGCCTTGGCCCTGCAAGAAGTCATCGCCCAAACACACCCTGATTGGGCAGTCACCCTGGTGAACCTGTTTGAAGTCATTGACTCAGACCGCTATTACCAAAAGCTGACGGGCTTTGCGCCTGAAGACCTGTACAACATGCGATTGAAACGTGGCTGGACACGGGGCCTGGCCACCGAGCTCAAACTCTTTCAGGCCATGATTCGGCTGACTTTGCCCAAGCTCAAAAAGAAGATGCGATCATTCTGGCGCAACACACGGCCCAAATTGGTGGTCTCGCTGGTGCCCAATTTCAACAAGGTCATGTACGAGGCCTTGCGCGACGAGTGTCCCGGCGTTCCCTATGTCACGGTCTTGACCGACATGGCCGATTACCCTCCCAATTTCTGGATAGAGCCCAACCAAGGTCAGTTCATCATTTGCGGCACAGAATTCGCGGCATCCCAGGCTGCAAGTTTGGGTTATGACAGCGCATCCATTATCCAGACATCCGGGATGATTTTGCGTCCGAGTTTTTACCGCAAGCCATGCATGGACAGAGTCAGCCGTTTCGAAGAATTGGGACTGGACCCCCATCGTCCCACAGGCTTGATTCTTTTTGGCGGTCATGGCTCCAATGAGATGCTCAAAATTGCCAAGGTTTTGCCAGATCAGCAACTGATTTTTGTAGCCGGATACAACAACGCCTTGGCCCAAAAAATGGCTGCGCAATCATCCTCAGTTCAGCACTTGGTTTTGGGATTTACCAAAGACATCGATCAGTTGATGCAGCTGAGTGACTACTTTGTGGGAAAGCCTGGACCGGGTAGTTTGAGTGAGGCTGTGCACATGGGTTTGCCGGTCATCACCTTTCTCAACGCATCCACCATGCCCCAAGAGCGCTACAACACAACTTGGGTGGAAGAGAATAAGTTGGGCAAAGTCATTGCTTCGGTCAGTGAACTGCCGGTAGCCGTAGCTGCTGTGCTGAGGGATCTGCCCAGCTACAAGCAGCACGTCCAAGACATCAACAACCAAGCGGTGTTTGAAGTTGTGGAAGCTTTGGCCCGGATCCGGCAGAGTTAATGAGGCTGAAAGTGCCTGAGCCAATCGCCAGCTTGGTTTTATCCAGGAAGCGAGCCCAGCAAGCTCATACGGGCCATTGGTCACACTTTGCCAGTCACTGATGAAAAGATACCCGCATGACGCCTTACATGGCATTGGCCATGGCCATCACCGCTGAAGTGATCGCCACTTCGGCCCTCAAAGCCACTGACAGCTTTACTCGCCCATTGCCCTCCGTGCTGGTGGTGGTGGCTTATGCCGTGGCGTTCTATTTTTTATCGGTGGCTGTCAAAGTGATCCCGGTGGGCGTGGCCTATGGCATTTGGTCGGGGCTGGGCATCGTGCTGGTTTCGGTAATCGCTTTCCTTTTGCACAAGCAAAGTTTGTCGGTGTACCAAATCACGGGCTTGATGTTCATCGTGCTGGGCGTGGCCTTGGTCAACTTCAAGTCTTAACCCCACAAGCGCCGACACCCCAAATGCCCACCGTGTTCATGCTCCCATGGCCAAGTCGAGCAACTCTCTCGGCAATGCAAACGAGGTGGATGCGCCAGTGCCTCCCGTGACCACGCCAATGGCCACACCTTTGCTGGGCTGGCTTTTGAACACCACATCTTGGGCCGAGGAGTAGCTGCCCACCCAGCGCTCGGACACTTTGGCATTGGGCAAGTTCAGCACTTGGTGAAACTCGGCCATGATCAAGTCCTCGATCCGGGCACTGGCAAACGGCGCTTCGGCATCACCGTACACATGGCCATCGCCCACCACCAAAGAACCA
>JAIXOZ010000078.1 GCA_027486495.1 Comamonadaceae bacterium
GTGACCGACCGCGGCTTCATCAACGTCGACATTCAAATGCGCACCAACGTGCCGCACATCTTTGCCATTGGCGACATCGTGGGCCAGCCCATGTTGGCGCACAAGGCGGTGCACGAAGCACACGTGGCGGCCGAAGTCATTGCGGGCGAACTGCAAGGCAACAAAGAGCTGGCAGCCGCTGCGTTCAACGCACGCGTCATCCCAAGCGTGGCCTACACCGACCCCGAAGTGGCCTGGGTGGGCTTGACCTAGACCGAAGCCAAAGCGCAAGGCATTAAGGTGAAAAAGGGCTTGTTCCCTTGGTCGGCTTCAGGCCGCGCCATTGCCAACGGCCGCGACGAAGGCGTGACCAAACTGCTGTTTGACGATTCACCCGAGGCCCACGGCCACGGCAAGATCTTGGGCGGCGGCATGGTGGGCACGCATGCGGGCGACATGATTGGCGAGATCGCTCTGGCCATCGAGATGGGCGCAGACGCTGTGGACATCGGCAAAACCATCCACCCACACCCCACGCTGGGCGAAAGCATCGGCATGGCGGCAGAGGTGGCGCACGGCAGCTGCACGGACTTGCCGCCTGGCAAGAAGTAAACCGAACTGAAACCAAAATTCAAAAGCCCGATCCGGTCACGGATCGGGCTTTGAACTTTGCGCGTTCGAACCACCGCTGCCGTTGCAGGACGAGCCTTCCAGCAACGGCGCGGGCTCACTTGGGGTCAGTAAGCTTTTCCCAACCCAAGCTGAGTTGACCCAGCCGGTGCCCCAAGGTAGAAGGCGCACTACAGGTGGGTGATCTTGAGCGCACAGCCTTGCCAGTTTGGCATTTTTGGGGTGTGCTCAGACCCGCCACAAATTGTCGAGGGGCTGTGCTGCGCCAGGAAGCACAGTGTTCAACGCACCCGCGCTCAATTGAAATTGCCTTTGCACAATTGGCATGATGAGCGAGCGAATATCCTGGGTTGGCCGCAAGTCCCGACCGTCCAGCAATTGGTGGCGTCCCAACCCCGGCCAATCGGTGAGGACTTGGCCGCCAGCGACTTGTCCACCTGCGACAAAAGCCACACCTCCCGTGCCGTGGTCAGTGCCTTGGCTGCCGTTCATGGAAGCGGAACGGCCAAACTCAGTCATCACCAAGACCGTGGTGGTGGCCCAATGCACCGAGAGCGATTCACGCAAACCTGCCAGTGCTTCGTCCAATGCAGGCAGCAACCGGCCCAGGCGAGCTGTTTGTTGGCTGTGTGTGTCCCATCCACCCACTTCCAGCCAAGCGACGCGCGGGCCACGAGGTGCGGACAAGAAGGCACCTGCCTGTTTGGCCAAAACGGTCAAGCCTGCACCCGTTGAAGGTTCCGCACCCATGGACATGTCTTGCTGCTCCATGGCTTGGGCCAAGGCGCTTGCCAAAGGGACATCGTCGGCGTACATGGCTGCAATGCGGTTGAGTGTGTCTTGAGATTTGTTGGGCCTGCGGCTGGGGGTCCAGGTATTGGCGCGGTCAGCGCCACGCAGGGCCAAGGGCATGGCAGGTGTCATGGCCACCGCTGAATGCTGCGTCGCTTGCAGGGCGCGCGCCAGCCAACCGGTGCTGAGCACAAAGGGCCGTTCGCCGCCACTTTCAAGTTGCTGCTGGGCGTCGAAATGTGACCGTTCACGGTAAGGGCTGGCCACGGCATGCACAACGGCCATTTCTTTGTTCAGATACCAACGGTGCAAATGGGCCAAGCCGGGGTGCATGCCAAAGGTGCTGTCCAAGGGCAGCGCCGTGGGCGTTTCTGTACCGCCGCGCAAGGCCGCCCAGGCGGGGTCACCCAGTGCAGGCACTGCAGATAAGCCGTCCAAAGCCCCCCTGAGCAGTACCACCACCAAGCGCTGCTGCGACGGATTGTTCTCAGCTTGGGCAGCCAAAGCAAGTCGCGCAGGCAACAGGCCTGATACTGTGATTCCAGCCCCCAGGGCCAGTTGTTTCAGATGTTCGCGGCGCGAAAATGATGAACTTGTCATAGGCTTATCTCCGCATCAGTTCTGGGCTGGCCAATGCAAACGCCAGCGCTTGTGCGCCACTTTCGGCACGGGCGATGGTTTGAGCGGTGCTGGTGCTCAAGTTGGGGCCGAACGCTTGTTGCATCAAGTCTCTTGCATCAATGTCTTTGCCGTACAAATCGCCATAACGTTCAGCCCATTGAATCCGCTTGATGACAGCATCTGGCGAGAGCCAATCCGCACTCAAGTCGGGCCAGCCCTGGGGTGAAGGTGAACGCGCCATGGCTTGACCCATGGTTTGCACCCAATACGCAGAATTTTCGACGTTGATGACTTTCTGTTGCATGAGGCGATGGGCTGAGATCAAGCATTCTTCGGGGCGCTTGAATTTGGGAGGAAGATCTTCTTGCCATGCCAAATCATGGCTGAACAAGGCCACAGCCACAGCTTTGAGGTCGCCATCGGTGCGGCGAAATTGCGCGGCAACGGCTTGGACCAGCGCTGCTGGCGGCGCATCGGTGACAAAGTGACGGCACAGCTTGCTGGCCATGAAATCAGCGCATGCGGGGTGCCTGGCCAGGTCGGTGAGCAGCAGATCCAGCGCTTGTGGGCCTTCAGGATAGGTGTTGCCCAAAATGGTTTTTTTGCCCGGTTGGTGCAGGTTGTCCATGAACCGCGTCACACCCGCGGTATTGGGGCCCACGGTCCAGCCGGTTAACAATTTGGCGGTTTGGGTCACATCGTCTTGGGTATAGCCCGCCTTGACCCCCAAGGTGTGCAATTCGAGCAGCTCTCGGGCCAGGTTTTCGTTCAGACCCCTGTCGCGTCGGCGCCCCGCCATGGATTGCGGGCCGATTGATTGCGCATTGTCCAAATAGAGCAGCATGGCGGGATGCACGATGGCGGCGCGCAACAGCGCTTTGTAAGAGCCCCATGCATGCGGGCGAATGGCTTCATATTCGTGCGGCCAGACCAAAGCCAAGGTGGTTCCTTTGGTTGCGGCCACACAAAAATGATTGGCCCAAAACTGCACCCAGCGCTCTGCCACAGGCGTCGTGGTTTGCGTCATGTGTTGCCATCGTTTGCCCAGCCCATACAGATTGGTTTGGCGAAGCACCTGCCGCGCCGAGGTCATGGGACCCAAGACGTCTTGCGGCGGGTTGGTGTTGGTTGGTGTGCTTGGGCTGATTGCTGATTGCACAGCATCTCGCGAAATTTGCCAAGCTTTCGCACTGTCGACCAGCCCTTCTGAGTCAAACGAGGCGGGGCGCTCTAACTGCGCCAAGACCCAAGACCTGGGGTCATTGCCGAGGGTTTGCAGCTGGGGCTGCGAATAACCAAATCGATGGGATGCCAGATGGGTTGCTGAATACATGGTCAACTTTCGGCTTTCATGGCTTTTTGGGTGTCATGTCCACAGCTGCAGAATTTTGGCAATTGCAGATGCCGCAGCATCAGCCGTGGAGAGCGGTGCCCCCATAGCCGTGAATCTACAAACGCCGTCTTATTCTAAAGCTCGGTCTTTCTTGGAAATCATCGGCCTGAAACTGGGCACCATTCCTCGGCGTTCAACGCAGGCGCCATCCCCAGCGTGGGCTACACCGACCCCGAGGTGCCATGCGTGGGCTTGACCGAAGACCGAAGCCAGTGCGCAAGTCATCAAGGTAAAAGGGCTTGTTGCTTTGGTCCGACTCGGGCCGTGCCATTTTCAGAGGCCGCGACGAAGGCGTGACCGAACTGCTGTTTGACGACAGCCCCGAAGCGCATGGTCACGGCAAGATCTTGGGCGGCGGCATGGTGGGCACGCACGCGGGCGAAATGATTGGCGAGATTGCTTTTGCCATCGAGTTGGGCGCAGACGCGGTGGACATCGGCAAAACCATCCACCCCCCAAGCTGGGCGAAAGCGTTGGCATGGCGGAGGAGGTGGCGCATGGTCATTGCACCGACTTGCCGCCGGCGCGGAAGTAGACCCGACCCCAAGCTGTCCAGTCAAAGTCCCAACTGGAAACGATGCGGGCTTTTCAGCTTGGCGCTGTTAACCACGCCAGAGTCTTTTTCAACCAAACATTGAGAGCACTGCGTGTCGGTATTGTTCATTGCCCGCATCAACAAAGTGCTTCCATTTGCACCGGACTTCGAGGGCTATCAAAGGTCGGCTCTTCCAGCCTGTTGGAAGACATTTGGCGTTCGGCTTCGGAGGCTTCCAATTTCTCGGATCGATTAACTCGTCTTTCATTCACGGCAAGGCTCGCTTTGAACATTGGCAATTGCACCTCGGTGTTGTGCTCCCCACAATCGTCGTACAAGTTGAAAGACTGTTTTGACTGATATGTTCATGACCGATTTGCACCAAGCCCGAGCCCCTCAGGCCAAAAAACCAGCCAAACCCTTGACGGGGATGCTGGTGGTGGCTTTGGAACAAGCCGTGGCTGCGCCTTATTGTTCCAGTCGCCTGGCCGATGCAGGTGCCCGTGTTATCAAGATCGAACGTCCCGAGGGTGACTTTGCGCGCGGTTACGACCGCCATGTGCATGGGGAGTCCACTTATTTTGTTTGGATCAACCGTGGGAAGGAGTCGGTGGCGCTCGACCTCAAGCAGAGCGAAGACCTGGCCGTGCTTGAGCGCATGATCGCTGGCGCGGATGTTTTTTTGCAAAACCTCGCACCGGGTGCCGCCGCCCGGCTGGGCTTGGGTTCTGCCAAGTTGCGCGAACGCCATCCGCGTCTGATCACCTGTGATATCAGTGGTTACGGCGAACACGGCACGCAGCAAGAGATGAAAGCCTACGATTTGCTGGTGCAGGCCGAGTCGGGCCTGATTTCGATCAGCGGTGCGCCGGGCGAGTGGGGCCGCATCGGTGTGTCGCTTTGCGACATCACTGCCGGAATGAACGCATTGATTGGCATTCAGCAAGCCTTGCTGCAGCGATCGTTCACCGGCGTGGGAAGCGGCGTGCATGTGTCGCTGTTCGATTCGGCGGCAGAGCTGATGACCGTGCCCTACCTTCAGGCGCATTACGGCGGACGTGCACCGGAGCGCGTGGGGCTCAAGCATCCCTCCATCACCCCCTATGGCGTGTTCACCTGTGCCGATGGCCGAGAGCTGGTGATCTCTGTCCAAAACGAACGAGAGTGGGCCGAGTTTTGTCGACAGGTGCTCAAGCGCCCAGATTTGCTGAAAGACCCCCGCTGTGTCGACAACGCTACACGCTGCGCCAACCGCGCATTTGTCGATGGTTTGGTGAGTGAAGTTTTTGCCGATCTGACCAGCGGCGAAGTCATTGACCGCTTGACGGTCGCTCAGACCGCTTATGGCAAGGTCAATTCCGTACATGACCTGATCGAACACCCACAATTGCGCACCCGCACCATGCCTGTGGGCCCTGGTGTGGCACGCCTGCCCGCACTGCCTTGGCAGGTGGAATGGGAAGACGTCGATTACCCCCCAGTGCCGCGCATCGATGAACATGGTGCCGCTTTGCGGGCCGAGTTTGCTGCGACCAGCACCCCCATATTTTGAATCCCTACTGACTTTGAATGGAGAACCTCTATGAGCACCCCACGCACTTTTGTCAAACGCCTGGGCATCTTGCGATGCAAAGACGGCATGAACCACGAGGAATTCACCGAACACTGGCTCAAGCGCCATGCTGCACTGTGTCTTAAGTTGCCCGGTTTGCGCCGCTACTCTGTCAACTTGGTGGATCGTGCACGCTTTCCACACTTTGACTACGATGGGTTTTCCGAACTCTGGTTCGACTCTGAAGACGCCCTGGTGAGTTCCTTGTCCAGCCCCGAAGGCAAGACCTTGCTGGCCGATCTGCCCAACTTTGCCAAGGATGTCTCGCCCATTATTTCGGTCGAACACCAGATGCTCTGGCCTTGAAGGGGTGACCATGAAAATTTTGCACAACAAAATTGCCATCGTGACGGGCGGCGGTGCTGGTTTTGGGGAAGGCATTGCTCGCCTGTTTGCTGAACAGGGCGCGCGCGTGCTGATCGCTGACCTGGACCTTGAGCGTGCCCAGATCGTGGCCACCAGCCTCGGGGCTTTAGCCTTTGCCGTCAAGTGCGATGTCTCGCGTGCCCAGGACGTGCAGGTTGCCGTCGATGCTTGCGTGCAGCAGTTCGGTGCGCCTCAGATTGTGGTCAACAATGCGGGCACCACGCACCGCAACCAGCCCATGCTGGACGTGGATGAAGTCACGTTTGACCGGGTATTCAACGTCAATGTGAAATCCATTTACCACATGGCCCGAGCGGTGGTACCGCTCTTGCGCCAACAAGGGCAGGGCTCGATCATCAACATCGGCTCGACCGCTGGCTTGCGTCCGCGCCCCGGGCTGACTTGGTACAACGCGTCCAAGGGCGCTGTCAACTTGCTCTCCAAGTCCATGGCGGCTGAACTGGGCCCAGACGGCATTCGCGTTAACGCCATCTGCCCGGTCATGGGCGCCACGGGCCTGATTGAGCAGTTTTTGGGCACGGCCGACACACCCGAGGCCCGTGCCCGCATCACCGCAGGCATTCCCTTGGGTCGCATGTCGACGCCCAACGATGTGGCCCAAGCGGCGCTTTACCTGGCCAGCGATGCTGCTGCTTTCATCACCGGTGTTGAACTGCCGGTCGATGGCGGGCGCACCATTTGATGGCTTGTCCGAAAGCCCTCCATGCCAGCGCGTGAGCGGCTTGCTCTGTACGGGTGTGACGAGCCCTTGCCGCAGCGCTTGAAGTTGCGCGCTGGGCCCCTGTCGTTCGAGCTGATAGGGGGGCGTTTCGGGCCGGTGCATGCCCATGGCCACGAGGTCTGGCATGGCCTGGCCTTCTTGTTTCGCGATGCCGCTTGGGGAACGCCCGAGCCTGAGTTCGAGGTGTTGGAGCACCAGGTCGACGGCGAGGGTTTTGCGTTGAGCTTGCGCGGGTGCATGGCCTGCGATCCGCAGGACGTGGTTGGTGTCCCTGAAGAAGGCGCTGTCATTCGGCTTGATCTTCAGGTGCAGGGCAAACCCGACGGGAGCCTGATTTTTAAAGCGCAAGCTACGCCAAGCCATGACCTGTGGAGCAACCGCTGCGGCTGGGTCTTGCTGCACCCGATGTCAGCGGCCGGTTGCGCTGTGCACGTTTTGCATGTAGACGGTCGGATCAGCTTGTCCACATTGCCGCACGAGGTGCCTGCCTGGCCCCCCTTCACGGCAGTGTGTGCTGTGAGTCACGAATATGCGCCGGGGCATTGGGGCCAAGCTCAATTGCACGGCGAGTATTACGAACTGGAGGACCAGCGCAACAACGCCGATGCCTCTTTCAAAACCTACTGCCGATCCAATTCAATGCCCAGGCCTTATGTCCTGCGTCAGGGCCAGTCGTGGAACCGTGAGGTGCATTTGTGCTTGCTGGACCTGCCGCCTGATCCAGCACCTGATGCGGCGACGCTAGAGGGGCCGCTGCGCTTGCCTTGGCCATTGACGCACGATGCCACACCCGCCATGAGTGTGGGCTTGGCCATCACACCTGACTTGACGTGCGCCCCTGAGGACTGGGTGTTGGCTGTTTTGGCGCAGTGGCGACCAGCATTTTTGCACCTCACGCTCTGGCCTGACACGCCGAACGCTGCGGTGGACGGGTCGGGCTTGCGCCGTTTGTTGCAAGCCGCGGGTGCTTCGCTGCGGCTGGACCTGTGCGGCCGTGAGGGGCTAGGCGACGGCGGCACATTCGACGCGGACAGCCTTGCACTGGCTCAGCAGTTGGCGCTGGCGGGTGTGGTGCCGATGTCCGTAGCGGCTTTGCCTTGCGGCGTGCAGGCGGCCAGGTTTTTGCGCTCACTTTTTCCGGCCTCGGCCATTGGGGGCGGCACGCCGCATTTTTTTGCGCAGCTCAACCGACTCGAAGTCAGCGGAGGTGAGGATTTCATGGGGTTCACGGTTTGCCCCATCGTGCATGGGGCCGATGACGACAGCGTGATGCAGGGTTTGCAAAGCATGTCCTCTGTGCTGGAGACGGCGCGCCGTAGGCATCCTGGGCGCGACTGGCATCTGGGTCCGAGCAGTTTGTCCGCCCGCGCGAGCCCGCTGGGGCGCCAGCCGCACAGCGATGGACAAAGGCGGATGGCCTTGGCCTCACGCGATCCCCGCAGTCGTGGCCTGTTCGGTGCCGCCTGGCTTTTGGGCCATCTGGCCGAGGCGGCCCGAGCTGGCGTCAAGGCGCTGAGCTTGCCGCCGCTGGTGGGCGAGGACGGATTGTTCTGGAAAACGGGTGACACTTGGCAGATGACGCCATCGGCAGCCTTGCTGCAAGTTTGCTTGCGCTGGCAGTCCCTGCACCATGTGGTGCTGCAGGCGGTGGATGATCACAGCACAGTCGTGCAGGGGAGGGGGGTGGCCGCTGTCACAGGCCACAATGGGCAATGCTGGCAAATGGTGCTGGCCAACCTCGGTGCGCAAGCGAAGACGCTGGGCTGCTCGCCAGATGCGTCTTGGGCAAAATGGGCCTGTCTGGACACCGAGTCTTGGCTGAATTTTTTGGACGCGCACAGCAGCAGTCCCTGGCGCGAGTTGGAAGACTGTCCCGTCTCTTGGGTCTTGCCGCCTTATGGCTTGGTCCGAATTGACCTGCCCTTTTTACCTGGAGACTGAACATGCTCCCCGATATTGACTCTCTGGCCTTGTTCGTTCGCGCAGCCGAACTGCGCAGCTTGACCAAGGCGGCTGAAGCTTCGCACATTGGATTGGCTGCGGCCAGTCGGCGCATGGCTTTGCTGGAACATCGCTTTCGCACCACCTTGCTGGAGCGCTCATCTCGCGGCGTTGAGGTGACAGCGGCAGGCGCATCCTTGCTGCCGCACGCACGCGCTTTGCTGGTTGAACTCAACCAAATGCAGGCTGAAATGCGTGACCATGCCAATGGCCGCAAAGGCGCTTTGCGTCTGCTGGCCAACACCTCGGTGATCACGGACACCTTGCCCAACGACTTGGCCGCGTTTGCCAATCACAATCCGGAAGTGAAAGTGATCATGCAAGAACGGTGGAGTGAGGAAATTGTGAGTGCTTTGCAAGCGGCTGAGGCCGACGTGGGCATCGTCGTCGAGGGGTCAGCGGTCGAAGGTTTGGAAACGCGACCCTATTGTCAGGACCGACTGGCCGTGGTGATGCCCAACAATCATGCACTTGCGGCATTCGAAACTTTGAGTTTCAACGATGTGCTGGACGATGAATTGATCACCTTGGAGGGCGGCTCGTCCATGACCCGTTTGCTCGCTTCGCAGGCTGTGATTGCGCAAAGGACTTTGCAGCTGCGCATACAGGTGCGCAGTTTCGAGGCCATTTGCCACATGGTCGAAGCGGGACTTGGCTTGGGGTTGTTGCCTGAACAGGCGGCACGCGTTTTGGCCAAAGGTCTGGACCTGACGGTTCGCCCCTTCAGTGACGCATGGGCCGAGCGCCGAATGCTGCTGTGTGTTCGAAAAGACAGAGCGGCCATGCCTTCTGTGACCAAGCTGTTGGATTTTCTATGTGACCGTGGTCATTTACCCGAAACCGATGCGGCCACCCAAGGGAGTGCATTATGAGTCTTCAACCTTTGCAAGGTCTGTTGGTGGTGTCGCTGGAGCATGCCGTCGCAGCACCATATTGTTCAAGCCGCCTGGCCCATGCGGGCGCTCGGGTCATCAAGGTCGAGCGGCCCGAAGGCGATTTCGCGCGCGACTACGACCGCGAGGTTTACGGTGAGTCCTCGTATTTCGTCTGGATCAACCAAGGTAAAGAATCGGTGGCGCTGGATTTGCGTCAGGACGCTGACCTTGCGCAGATGCTGGCCTTGCTCGCCCAAGCGGATGTATTTGTGCAGAATCTGGCGCCCGGTGCTGCCGAACGTCTGGGCCTGGGTTCTGCGAGCCTGCGTGAGCGCTTTGCGCGCCTGATCACCTGCGACATCACGGGTTATGGGCAAACTGGGCCTATGCACGACCTGAAGGCTTACGACCTGTTGGTGCAGGCCGAAAGCGGCTTGGTTTCGGTCAACGGCGCGCCCGGCCCTTGGGGCCGCATCGGAGTGTCCATTTGCGACATCACGGCTGGCATGAATGCTGCCCAAGGCATTTTGGAGGCTTTGTTCTTGCGCGAGCGCACAGGCCAGGGCAGCGCCCTGCATGTGTCCTTGTTTGATTCAGCGGCCGAACTCATGGCCGTTCCCTATTTGCAGGCGCGCTATGGCCGTGCCGCCCCTCAGCGTGGGGGACTCAAGCACCCAAGCATTGCCGCTTATGGGGCCTTCACGTGCCGTGATGGCCATGAAGTCGTGCTGGCGGTGCAAAACGACCGTGAATGGCAGACCTTTTGCCAGCATGTGTTGCTGCAACCTGAGTTGACGAGCGACCCACGCTTTGCCAGCAGCACAGCGCGGGGGCTGCACCGGGATCAGATCGAAGACCTGATCCAGGCCGTGATTGGCGGCATGACCGGTGGCGAGGTAGCCGACCGACTGACCGAGGCGCAGACGCCTTTTGGCTCCATCAATTCGGTGCTCGATCTGATCCATCACCCACAGCTGCGCACGCGCCAAGTGGAGGTGCGTGGCAGAAAGGTGGAAATGCCGGCGCCAGCTTGTCAAGCACCTTGGCACGATGCAACCCACGGGGCCCGAGCGCCTGGCATTGGCGAGCATGGGGATTTGCCGGGACTGCACTGAAAAAACAAACCCCACCCAACGTGACCGATGGGTGAGGTTCAGGCTTTTTTCATGAGGACATGGCCGCACTGAACACCGGGATTCAGCTCTGGCTGAGTGCTGTCCCTTCAATGACCACCATGCGGGCTTTGGCTGACAACTGCCGCAAACGTCTGGCTGGCGCATATTCCTGCGAGTCCAGCCAGGCTTGCGCTTGAGCCACATTCGGAAATTCCAACAGGACCATTCTCTTGGGTTCCCAATTGCCTTCTAGTGGCGTCACTGGCCCGCCACGGGCCAAGAAACGTCCGCCATAAGCCGCCACGGAGCTGGGCGACAGGCGTTTGTATTCCTCGAACCTGATCGGGTCCGTGATCTCCATGTCATTGATGACGTAGGCGGGCAAGGGGACGTTCTTTCAAGCGGTCTTGTGAGCGGCTGCTGGCTCTTGACGGATTTCGATGCCCAATTCCTTTTCTCGAATGAACATCAAGGCAGCGGTGTCGCGATCGCCCAGGCCCATGCCGATGGCACGCTCCATGGTCGCTTGCGCGCCGCGGCCCACCGAAGCCACAAAGCCCATTTGCTCAGCCGCTTCGCAGGCCAAGCGAACGTCTTTGCAAGCCAGACGGATGGCAAAGCCAGGGCTGTCGTCACCCACAAAGGCCTTCTTGGGCAAGGCCACGGCAAACTGCTGATTCCAGGCCATGGTGGTGCGCATGACTTGTTGCATCAGCTCCAGCGTCAAACCGTTTTTGACGCCGATCGCCAGAGCCTCGGTGTTGGCCACCATGATGGTGGTGGCCAACAGGTTGTTGGTCATCTTCATGGCGTGCCCGGTGCCTGGACCACCGCAGTAGTAGGTATCGGTGCCCATGCAGTTGAGCACCGGTGTGGCGCGATCAATGGCTGCCTGATTGCCGCCTACCATCAATGTCAGTGTGCCGGTCACGGCGTGTTCGCTGGTCTTGCCCACGGGAGAGTCGACCAGCTCCATGCCGCGTGCACGCAGCGCATCACCAACGCGTCGCGAAGTGGCCGGGTCGATGGTGCTCATCTCGATGACGATGCCACCTGCAGGCAGTCCCTCGACCAAGCCATCAGTGCCCAGCACGACTTGCTCGACGTGCTGCGGCTCGGGCAGCATGGTGACCACCATCTCGCTGGCTGCACCGACCTCCCGGGCTGTGTGGGCTGCGTGTGCACCAGCTTGGATCAACCGCGCTACCGCTTCCGGGCTGTGGTCGTAGACGGTGAGTTCGTGGCCGTGTTTGAGGATGTTCAGGGCCATAGGCGCACCCATGACACCCAATCCGATGAATCCGACTTTCATGTATTTTTCTCCAGTCTTTATGTTTTGAGGTTCAGCTGCGCTCTGACCATTTGTCCAATTCCCAGACTGGTCTGCCGCGCAAATCGGCCACATCGGTACGTGTGAATTCAGAGTTACCGGGTTTGGCACCCAATCGGTCGTAGGCTTGGCGAATCAAGGGGGCTGTGCGGGAGAAGCCGTTCTTGACTTGGGACCATTGCAAAGGCTTTTCAATGACCTTGTTACCGGCCATGAACTTGGAGGTTTCCAACACCGCACGGGCATCGTTTTCGGTGGGCCAAGACCATCCGCGTGCAAACAGCACGTCGTCCTTGACGACCTTGGCACCTTGCACAGGGTCGAGTTTCCAGTAGTCTTTGACCAGTTGCGACACCGCTCCTGGGTCCATGGCGGTCAGTGCGGCCACAGCCTCTTGCTGGGCCATGAGGAAGGCCACCACAGCCTGAGGGTGCTGGTCGATAAAGCCATTGCGACCGATCCAGAACGAGCGGTGCAGGTAATAGCCATCGGGGAAGAAAGGCGACTTTTTCACACTGGCCAGCATATGTCCGGCGCCTTTGCCAGCGGGGCCGTCATAGTGCTCTTCGGTGTAGCCAAAAGAGTTGGCAATCGCCACCGTGCCCGAGGCTTGGGCAGCCAAGTAAGCGGGGTAGATGGTGCAGGTGGCATCCACGCCGGTGGGCACTGAGGCCGCTTGCGCATGGGTGGGCATGTTGACGAACTTGATCCCGGTGTCCTTGATGTCTTGCACACCCAGCTCGAACATCAGCATTTGGAACAACGCGCTTTGCGGGTCACCGCCGAGCGATACACCCATGGTCTTGCCTCTGAGGTCTTGCAGGTTGCGGATGGGTGAGCCCTTGCGGGTGGTGATCAAAAAGCGCAGATGGCCTTCACCCACGCACAAGAGGCTGATCGGCAAACCCGAGGCCAGACCGCGTGTGATGGGCGTGTTGCCCCACATGCCGACGTCCAGGTTGTTGCCCACCATGGCTTCGACCATGGGCAAGGCGGTCGGGTACTCACGCCAGTCGATGGTCAGGTCGTAGCCGAATTCAGCGGCCCTTTTTTCCATCAGCTTGTTGTTGATCATGTACTGGCTCATGGGGGAATTGCCAGCGGCCCATGGGATGCGGCCGATGGACAATTTCAGAGCGCGGCGCGTGCCTTGGGCACGGACAAAAGCCGGTGCCAAGGACAAGCCTGCAGCAGCGGCACTGCCGAGCAAAATGCCACGGCGGGAACTTGGGAATTGAGGTGTGTTCATGTCTGTCTCCTGGGTTTTAAAGGGATGGATGGACCACTCAGGTGGTGGCTTCTTCGGTGGGGTTGGCAAGGGATTCATCACCGCCAATGGCGCGGTAGGCCTCGTCGCGGATGAGCGACCAGATGTGTTCGACCAGCACGCCAAAGCGGGGGTGGGTGCGTGCTTTGCCGGCGCGTGGGCGTGGTAAGTCGATGGTGACCACTTCTCGCACACGGCCTGGGTTCGTGCTCATGACCACCACACGGTCCGCCAGCAGCACGGCTTCTTCGATGTCGTGGGTGATGAAAATGGCGGTTTTGCGTTCGGTCACCGGGGCGGTTTCGCCCCAGATGCGCAACAACTCGGCTTGCAGAATCAGGCGTGTTTGCGCGTCCAGCGCCCCCAGCGGCTCGTCCAGCAACAAGATGTCCGGCCCGTTGGCCAGCAAACGGGCCAGCGCGACACGTTGGCGCATGCCACCCGAGAGCTGGTGTGGGTATTTGTGCTCCGAGCCGCGAAGGCCCACCAGATCGATGAAGTGAGCAATGCGCTCGTTGCGTTGTGTTTTATTCAGTTGCTGACCCGGTGTGCCGTGGCGCAGTCCAAAACCCACGTTGCCTTCCACCGTTTGCCAGGGCATGAGGGCATAGTCTTGGAACATCACCCCCCGGTCTGCGCCCGGTCCGGTCACGGCTTGGCCGTCTTTTTGGATGACTCCCCCGGAGGGCAAGTCCAAGCCGGCAATCATGTTGAGCACCGTCGATTTACCGCAACCCGAAGGCCCGACGATGCAGATAAATTCACCCGTATGGATGTCCAAGGACATCTCGGCTACCGCCAGCGTGCTCAGGCCGGTGCGTGGTGCAACGAAACTTTTGGTCACGCCTGACAGGCGCAGCTTTGGGGACGGGGCGTTGTCGCTCATGGTCATGCTTTCCAAGGAATCAGGCGCTTTTCAACCAGCCGAAACAACTGGTCGATCAGCAAAGCAACCACACCGACCACCGCCATGCAGACGACGATCGCGTTGAGGTCAATGTTGTAGGCATAGAAAACAAACATCATCTGGCCGATGCCGCCCGAGCCACCACCGCCCGATTTGGCGCCCACGGCCAGTTCCGCTGCAATGATGGCCGTCCAGGCCACGCCCATGGCCAAGCGTGTCCCCAGCACAATGGAAGGCAATGCGCCCGGCAGCACAACATGTGTGAGGATGGTCCAGCGCGAGATGCCCATGGTGCGGGCTGCCAGCACAAGCTTGCGCTCGACACGGCTGACACCGTGCACGGTGTTGATGAGGACAGGAAAGAAAGACGCGTAGGCTACGATGGCCAGTGCCGTAGGCGTGCCCGTGCCCAGCCATAGGATGGCAATCGGCAAGATGGCCATAGGCGCAATCGGGCGGAAGCTTTCGATGATCGGGTCCAGGTTCTCACGAACGGCTTGACTGGCACCCATCATCAGGCCCAGCGAAATGCCCAGTACCGAGGCCATTGCAAAACCCAGCGCCACACGACCGAGGCTTTGTACTGTGGCTGAGAGCAAAGAGCCAGTGCTCAGCAAGTCCCCGAGGGTTTGCAGCACTTTCAGGGGCGCTGGCGCCGGGCTGCCGGCTGGCAGATTGCTGGCCCAGATTTGCCAAGCCACAATCAACAAGACAGGCAAGGTGAGCTTGCGCACCCACACCGAGGCACGGTGATCAGAGGTCAAGACTGTCATGATGAGGCTCCTGTGCCTTCGGCCCAGGGTGTCAGGCGGCGTTGAAGGCTGCGCAGACCCAGGTCGCACACATAACCGACTACCCCAATGGCCAAAATGAATGCAAACACTTTGGGTGTCATCAGCATTTGCCGGTACCACTCGATCGCAAAGCCCAAGCCGCTCGGTGAGCCGATCAATTCCGCAGCCACAATCGCCGCCCAGCTTGCAGCAAATGCGAGTCGAATGCCCACCATCACCGTGGGCAGGGCCGAAGGCACCAGCACATGCACCAGCAAAGGCCAGCGCCCGATGCCCATGGTGCGCGCTGCAGCCAGCAACCGTGGATCGGTTTGCCGCACACCCGCCACCGTGTTGAGCAATATAGGAAAGAAGCCGACGTAGAACATGATGAAAACGGGAAGTGTGTCGCCCACACCGAAGATGAACAGCGCCAAAGGCAGCCATGCAATGCCCGAGATGGGACGCAGCATTTCAACCAGTGGATCAACGTACTGCTCTGCGCGTTGCGACAGGCCCATCAAAAATCCAAGAGGCACCGCAACCAGGACCGACAGCGACAAGGCCAGCAGCATGCGCACGGTGCTGACCGAAGCATGTTCAACGATTTCACCTTCTCGCAGCAACCCCCAAAGGGCTTCGAAAACTTTGAGGGGTGAAGGCAGTTGCAATGGATTGCCGTTCCACAAGTGCAACAGCCACCACAAGGCAAAGAACACCGCAAAGGCCCGCAGCGAAACCCACAGCGTGCCGTAACTCCGCTTCACCACAGGCCCGGGGGATGTTGTCATGGCCAATCCCATGGTTGTCTTAACGGGTGACGGCCAGGAAGCCGCCATCCACGTAAAGCGTCTGACCGTTGATGTAGGCGCCAGCACCGGATGCAAGCAAGAGTGCCGCACCACACAGGTCTTCGGGTTGACCCCAGCGGCGAGCCGGTGTCCAGCCCGACACGAAGGCGTTGAACTCGGGGTCCTTGGCTTGGCTGAATTCGGTTTCTGTGTAGCCCGGTGCGAGCGCATTGACCGTCACCCCGGTGCCGGCCAGGTCAGCGGCCATCGCGCGTGTCAGCGCCGACACACCGCCTTTGGCCACCACATAGGGCACCAAGTTGGGGCGCGCCACGTGGTTCATGATCGAGCTCAGGTGCACGATGCGGCCACGGCCATGCGCCACCATTAACTTGGCAGCATGCTGGGCCATCAGGAAACAGGCGGTCAGGTCGGTGTCCAGTACTTTTTGCCACTCCTCACGCTTGAGCTGCAAAAAGGGTGTGCGGACAATGACTCCGGCGTTGTTGATCAGAACATCCAGACGACCGTGGCGTTCAATGACCTGCGCAAAGGCCTTGGCAATGTCATCTTCGTTGGTGACGTCAAAGACGAGCGCGTCGACATCCATCCCGCTGTCGCGCCATTGCACTGCCAGTTCGTGGATGCGGGGATTCAGGTCGCAGACCACCAACTTGGCGCCTGCTGCTGCAAAACCGCGTGCCAACGCGCCACCAATCCCACCGGCAGCGCCGGTGATCATGACCACTTGACCCTGCAGTGAAAAGAGTTGCTGGGGTGCCAGGTCCGAAAATGG
Source organism: Comamonadaceae bacterium (assembly GCA_027486495.1). Taxonomy (GTDB): domain Bacteria; phylum Pseudomonadota; class Gammaproteobacteria; order Burkholderiales; family Burkholderiaceae_C; genus Limnohabitans_A. The sequence goes on from JAIXOZ010000078.1 coordinate 16,526, forward strand.
ATTCGCAGGTGCGACTACCGGGGAGGGAGCGGTCATGTTTGTCTCATCCTTGTCGTATCAGTGGTGTGAATCGTAGGCGTCGCTGGGCTTGTTCGGAATTGGAACTTGGGCAATGCACACTTCACACAAACGCAAGGCTTGGCGTTGCGTTTGTGTGAAGACCAGTTTGCCGCAAATTTGATTCCCTGACTTGTCGGTGCCTCCTAGCATCGAACCATGAACCACATCACGGCCCTACCCCAGTTAGACCTTCCGAGCACCCTGCAGCGTGTAGGCACACAGACCGACATACTGGGCGAATGCCCGCTCTGGGACGATGCCTCGCAGTGCCTTTACTGGGTGGACATTCGCCTACCGGCTATCCGTCGCCTTTGCCATGCCAATGGCCAAGTGGAGACTTGGCCCATGCCCGAATTGGTCGGCTCGATTGCTTTGGTCGATGACGCTCGCCTGTTGGTGGCCATGCCCAGCCAGATTGCCCTGTTTGATCCGGACAGCGGGGCACTGAGTGCCTTTGTGGCGAGCTTGCCGATGCCAGAAGGACACCGATTCAACGATGGTCGATGCGATGCCCGTGGGCGCTTTTGGGTGGGGAGCATGCACAACATCACCCGTGCGCCTGAGGGGACGCTGTTCTGTCTGGAAGGTGCCGGACCCCTCAAGGCCGTGCGGCACGGCATCTCAATTCCCAACAGCCTGGCTTTCAGCCCCAGCGGAGATATCTTGTATTTCGCCGACTCGCTGCACTATCGCATTTACGCACACCCTTATTCGCCGGAGACCGGCAGCATGGGCGAGGCGCAGGTGTTTGCCCAGAGTGCGCCGCCGGCCTTCCCCGACGGCTCAGCGGTGGATGCCGAAGGCTATGTCTGGAACGCCGAATTCAATGGCGGGCGTCTCTTGCGTTATTCGCCCGATGGCCGGCTCGACCGCGAGATCATTTTGCCGGTCGAGCGTCCGACCTGCTGTGCATTTGGCGGACCGAACCTGGACACCCTCTACATCACCAGCACTTCGCAAAACATGAGCGAGGCCGAGCGTCTGGCGCATCCGATGGCAGGCGCCTTGATGGCGATTCGACCGGGGGTGTGCGGACTGCCCGAACCCCGTTTTGCCTTGCATGGCCCTCGCACCGAATGAGCTCTTTGAATTGACCATTTCAAGCCGAAAGACTTTCGCCATGACAACACTGTCCTTTACCCTCGCTTCGATCGAGGCCTTTTGCATTCGTGTGCCCGTCAAGATGCCTATCAAGGTGGCCTTTGGCACCTTCCGCGACCGCCCCATGGTGTTGTTGCGCGTTGTGGACACGGCAGGTGCCGAAGGCTGGGGGGAGGTCTGGGCCAATTGGCCCGCCAGTGGTGCTGAGCACCGCGCACGCCTGGCCATCGACCTGGGCGAACGCTTGGTGGGCAGACGGTTTGAATCGCCAGAAGTCATGTTCCAGCAATTGAGCTGGGAGTTGGAAGTGCTGGTGCTGCAAACCCTGGAGGTCGGACCGATCGCTCAGGTGATCGCCGGGCTTGACATTGCCTGCTGGGACTTGGTGTCACGCCGAGCGGGTAAGCCCTTGCACCAAATGCTCGGCGAGCGCGTGGTCAGCCATGTGCCGGTGTATGTCACCGGCATCAATCCCGATCAGCCCGAGATTTTTGCTTCGGCACGTCAGGCCGAAGGCTTCCAAGCCTTCAAGCTCAAAACCGGTTTTGGACACGACAAGGACGTGCGCAATTTGCAGGCCATGCGCGAGGTGCTGGGCCCACAAGCCGTGCTGACCTGTGACTCCAATCAGAACCTGGACTTGCCCTCTGCTGTGGCTTTTGCGCAGGCGATTGCGCCCTTGAATCTGAGTTGGTTTGAAGAGCCCCTTCGGGTGGATGCGCCGCTGGTCGATTGGCAGGCTCTTGCTCAAACGAGCAGTACCCCCCTGGCTGGCGGCGAAAATTTTCATGGCCCGCAATTCGACAACGCGCTGGGCAGCCCCGTCTTGCAGGTGCTACAGCCCGACATCACCAAGTGGGGTGGCGTCAGTGGCAACGCCTCCGTGGGGCGGCGTGCCGTGTCTGCAGGCAAGCGTTATTGCCCACACTATTTTGGTGGCGGTATTTCATTGCTGGCTTCGCTGCATGTGCTGGCGGCAGTCGGCGGCGAAGGCCTGCTCGAATTTGACGCTCATCCCAACCTGGGCCGCGAGGCCGTGGTGGGAGACTTGTTGCCGGTCAGGGATGGCAGCGTGCCCGTGCCCACAGGACCCGGCTTGGGCGCCATCCCCGATCTAACTCGACTGGTGAGTCACCAAACCTGGACTGGCAGGGTCCAAGCATGAGCAGCCCTGGCAGTGTGTTGCCTTGGCCAGAGGATGTCGCGTCTTTACGCATCGGCTTTATTGGTGCCGGTCGTTTGGGCCAAGCGCTGGCCTGGAGTCTGGCTCATGCGGGCCTGAAGGTGGTGGCGGTCAGCAGCCGACAAGAAACTCATGCCCTTGCTTTGGCCTCTCCGATCAAGGGCTGTGCTTGCATGGCGCCTCAGGCGGTGGCGGATGCCTGTGATCTGGTGTTCTTGACCACGCCCGACAGCGTCATCGGTGTCACATGTGACGGTCTGACTTGGCGCGCCGGGCAAGCGGTGGTTCACTGCAGCGGTGTGACCGAGGTGGGGGTGCTTGCGCATGCCCTGGCACAAGGCGCTAGCGTCGGTGGTTTCCATCCCATGCAGACCTTTGGCGATCCCCATGCGGCTGCTCAATCATTGCCCGGCTGCACCATCACGGTCGAGGCCGAGCAGCCTGAATTGATGCAAGGCTTGTTGGCGCTGGTGCAAGGTTTGCATTGCGTGCCCAACCGCTTACCCTCCGGCATGCGTGGGCGCTACCACGCCGCAGCCGGGTACACATCGCAGTTCATCAACGCCTTGTTCGATCAGGCCGTCCGTTTGTGGCAGACCTGGGGGGCGACCGAAGAAGAAGCCTTGCGGGCCTTACTGCCCCTGGCGCAGGGCACGCTCAGCGCCATAAAAAGTGCGGGTGTGGCGCGGGGCATGCCGGGTCCGGTATCGCGTGGTGATCTGCCCTCCATTGATAAACATCTGAGCGCGATCACACCCATGGGCCCGCAAATGCTGGACTTTTACAAAACCCTGTGCTCGGTCACGGTGCCATTGGCCCGCCAGGCAGGCGGTATCAACCAGGCGCAGGCACAAAAATTCATCGATTTGCTCAAGGCCTGAATTCATCATGGCAAGCCATGGTGCCGTGGCGCATGGCCTGACCCACACATTGGCCTTTTCATTTTGTGGGTGCCGGGCAACCGGCCTGCAAAATGACCGTTGCCCCCTTAGGCCTTGTAAGCAGCCCCAGCCTTAACCGTGGTAATGCACCAGCGTCTTGGTGGTGCTGACTTCTTCAAGGGCGAGAAAGCCTTTTTCACGGCCATGGCCGCTGCGTTTTGTGCCCCCAAAGGGCAGTTCCACACCGCCACCAGCGCCGTAGCAGTTCATGAAGACTTGACCGGCTTTCACCGATTTGGCGACGCGATGCAGACGACCAGCGTTCTCGGTCCATACAGCGGCCAGCAGGCCATATTGGGTGCCGTTGGCCAGCGCAATAGCGTCGGCTTCATCTTCGAAATGCATGGCAGCCAGCACAGGACCGAACACCTCCTCGCATGCCAATGCGGCGGTACGTGGCACGGGACCAAAAAAGGTGGGTTTGACAAAATGGCCGTTGGCGGGTGCATCAGCTGCGATTTGTCCTTCGGCGAGCACGGGAATGCCCTGCTCGCGGGCCTGGTCGATGTAGCGCTGCACGCGCTGGTGCTGGGCGAGGTTCATGACCGGGCCGCAGTCCAGGTCCATCTCGGGCGTTCCCACGCGCACCTTGGCAAAGGCCTCGGCCACTTTTCCCACAAATTGGTCGTAAATTGAGCGCTGCACCAGCAGCCGACTACCTGCCGTGCAGGTTTGCCCGGCGTTTTGCACGATGGCGCGGACAATGATGGGCACCGCGCGCTGGACATCCACATCGTCAAACACGATTTGTGGTGATTTGCCGCCCAGTTCAAGCACGCACTTGACGGCATTTTTGGCGGCAGCTTGCTGCACCAGGGTGCCCACTTCGTTCGAGCCGGTGAAGGAGACGAAGTCGATGCCAGGATGGCTTGAAAGCGCTGCGCCCACTTCTTCGCCCAGACCGGTGATGATGTTGAGGGCACCCCAAGGCAAGCCGGCTTCGAGTGCCAGTTCGGCAAAGCGGATGGCCGACAAGCTGGTGTCTTCGGCTGGTTTGAGTACCGTGCCGTTGCCCATGGCCAATGCGGGGGCCAAGGTGCGGCCCAGCATCTGCGCTGGGTAGTTCCAGGGGATGATGTGCGCGGTCACGCCCAGCGGTTCACGGATCAGACTGACCTGATGACCGTTGAGAAAGGGTATGGTTTCGCCGTGCAGTTTGTCGGCACCGCCAGCGTAAAACTCGAAGTAGCGTGCCAGCACCTTGATGTCGTTGCGCGCAGTGGTCAGGGGCTTGCCGGTGTCTTTTGCTTCTATCTGAGCCAACTCTTCTTCGTGGTCGATCACCTTTTGAGCGATGCGCATCATGATGCGGCCTCGCTCGCTGGCATTGAGATGACCCCAGGCCCCACTCAGCGAGGCGCGTGCGGCCTGAACGGCGCGGTCTACATCTTGAGCTGTGCCGCGGGGGATCTCGTCAAAGGACTGGCCATTGCTGGGTGCTACAACGCTGAGGGTGCGACCATCGCTAGCGCCCACCCATTGGTCTCCAATCAACATTTTATTCATGAGGGTTCCTGGTTGGTTCATGAGACTGCAAGATGGCGCGACTATAAGCATCGCCTTGTGCTTGGTGAATTGGAATGTGGGCAATGGGGTGTTGCATCATCAGCAAGTCAAGTTCGAGCTGAACATCACCTCGTATTAAAAGCCAAGACCCACCTGATGTTTGAGCTCGTGTTGACTTGGAGCCAGTCCTTGAACATCCGTTCAGTCTTTTTCCGACCCACGAACTCGTCAAAGCCGATTCAGGCAGCGCCTTCACACTCTCACCCAATCAGGCCATCATCGCTGCAGGCTCTCTAGCCGTGCCTTTGCCCTTTTATTCTTTGCGGCCCCCTCGCAGCTGGTCTACGACCTGGTGTTGCAAGCCGTGGGCCGCACGCCCAACGGCATAAAACTTGCCGCCGAAAAAGCAGGCTCAGCAGTAACCCACCATCGTTTCATTAATTCATAACGACATTCAAATGCATACCAATGTGCTGCACACCTGTGCCAATGGCGCCAACATGGGCCAACCCATGTTGGCGCTCAAGGCGGTGCACGAAGCGCAAGTGGCAGCCAAAGTGATTGAAGGCGAACTGCAAGGCAACAAGGAGTTGGCCGAATATCTCAAGTCCTCGGCGTTCAACGCACGCGCCATCTCCAGCGTGGGCTTCACCGACCCCGAGGTGCCATGGGTGGGCTTGACCGAAGACCGAAGCCAGTGCGCAAGTCATCAAGGTGAAAAAGGGCTTGTTGCTTTGGTCCGACTCGGTCCGTGCCATTTTCAGAGGCCGCGACGAAGTCGTGACCAATTGGCTGTTTGACGATTTACCCGAGGCACATCTGGCAATGTTCATGATGAGCTTGAAGGCAACAGGGCTCACTGAGACGAAAACCCAAGAAGTTGAAGTCGATGGCCATTTCCCCATGGCTTGCATCGAATGATTCAGACCATCCCGAACAATCACATGGCGATGCTGGAGCCAAAGCTTCCGTGCGTTATGAGCGCCTTTCAGGAGCGTCCGCTGTGCGGCTTAAAAGTTTCTGATGTTAGAACAACAGGCGTTCAGCCCTGTTGAATTCTCATGGCTTCGAGTTGCGGCAAGTCCAGAAGGCGCACGCGGGAGTACGACAGTTCAATGCAACCGAGCGCCTGCAGGTTTTTCAGCTCGTGGTTCAGGCTTTGGCGAGAGATGCCCAAGGTGTCAGCCAGGCTGGCTTGTGACATTTGAAGGTCGATGGGGCCGCTGTGGCTTTTTGGAATCTGGCCATACATGGTGGCCATATTGAGCAGAACCTTGACCAGCTGGCCTCCGATGGGCAAAAGGTTGCGGTCGGCCAGCAGGTCTTGCAGGCGGCGCGAGCGCTGGCAAACCACACGCAGCAGCTCTATGGCCAGGCCTGAGTTGTTCTGCATGGCCGTAAACAGGGCTTCACCCGGCAGCAACACCACTTCGCTGTGGCCCAGCGAGTTGGCGTCGTGGATGGCGGTGGATTGTTCGATCACCGGGATGAGGCCAAACACCTGGCCGGCTTGCAACTGCCCAAACACGTGGCGTTTGCCGTTGCGACCCGTGATGCTCAACGAGAGACGCCCTTGCCTGACGATCAGCAAGTGTGACAGTGCGCGGCCGCGTCTGGCAATGGTTTCCTTGTCTTGAAAGCTCATCAGCCGGCTGGCCTGGATCAAGTGCTGCAGGGCGTGATCCGGCAAGTTGGTCAGCCAGGGCACGAGGCGCAATGTGTCTTGGATGATCTGGAATTCGTGACTCATGGTTTTCCATTACGAAGTTTGTCGGCTTCTGGACAGACGTCAACGGTGCGCTCGCCAACACTCGGGCCCTCAACAAGCCATTGAATGTCATGTCCAGTATAAATCTTCAAGATGTCCCGAGTCAGGCCACGCTGCAGGCCTTGTGGGGCCAGGCCTGGCCTAAAGGCATGCCCACCGCACCGCAGTACCCGCTGGGGGAACTGCCTTTGACAAGCTACCTGCGTCATTGGGCCACAGTGACCCCGAATCAACCGGCCGTGATTTACTACGGCTACGAGCTCAGTTTTGCCGAGCTGGACCGGCTGAGCGATGCGATGGCCCGATTGCTGCAGTCCAAGGGTGTGGGTGCGGGCGATAGGGTGGCGGTGTTTCTGCCCAATTGCCCACAGTTTCACCTGGCTTTTTACGGCATTCTCAAACTCGGCGCGGTGCATGTTCCCGTCGGGCCGATGTCCAAGTCCTACGAGCTGCTGCATGAGTTGCAGGACAGCGGTGCCAAACTGATGATCACCCTGGACGCCTTCATGCCCGTGGTCAGGCAGGTCAGGGCGCAAACCGAATTGGGTGAGGTGTTGGTGACCGGCTATGCCGATGTGCATGCCAGTGACCCGGTGTTGCCTCTGCCCGAGGCCATGCGCGCGCCGCGGCAGTACTGCGACGATGCGCTCGAGCTGATGCCTGCACTGACGCAGTGGCTGAACCATGAACCCTGGCTGGCGGCTGATTCGCTCGATGGGCTGGCCGCACTCAACTACACCGGCGGCACCACGGGGCTGCCCAAGGGCTGTATGCACAGCCAGCGCGACATGTTGTACACCGCCGCAGCCAATTGCGGGGTGGCGATCCAAAATGCACCCGACACCGTGTTCCTGAGTTTTTTTCTGCAGTCTTGGATTGCTGGCGAAAACGCAGGCCTGATCTTTCATGTGTTTTGTGGCAAGCCACTGGTTCTGCTCTCGCGCTGGGATCCGGTGGCCGTGCTGCAAGCGGTGGCACGCTATCGGGTCACATCAATGGTCATGACGGTAGATTCTGCGCTGGAGCTGCTCGACCGCCCTGAATTCCTAAAGCATGACCTGAGTTCATTGCGTCAGCCACGGGTGGTGTCTTTCATGAAAAAACTCAGTTTGGGCGACCGCGTGCGCTGGCGTGAGCGCCAGGGCAGCAACCTGGTGGAGTCGGCCTGGGGCATGACGGAGACGCACACTTCGGATACCTTCACCACCGGCCTGCAGCAAGTCGACTTCGACCTCAAGTCCACGCCAGTCTTCATCGGGCTGCCGGTGCCGGGCACCGAGTTCAGAATTTGTGATTTCGATTCCCGGGAGGTTCTGCCGCTTGGCGCGTCGGGCGAGCTTTGCATTCGGACCCCGTCCTTGTTCAAGGGTTATTGGCGCCAGCCTCAGGCCACTGCTGCGGTGATGTCTGGCAACTGGTTCCACACCGGGGATATCGGCATGATCGATGCCGACGGTTTTTTGCACTACTTGGGTCGGCGCAAAGAGATGATCAAGGTCAAGGGCATGAGCGTGTTTCCGATGGAAATTGAAGCGGTGCTGGGTCGGCACGATCTGGTGTTGGGCTCCGGTGTGGTGGCGCTGGCCGATGAGCGGCAGGGCGAGGTGCCAGTGGCCTTTGTCCAGCTCAGGCCCGATTGTGCTGTGCCCGACGTGGCACAGGTGCTCAGGGACTGGTGCGAAGCCAGCATGGCCTCTTACAAAGTGCCGCGTTTGCGGCTGGTCGAGGGCTTGCCGGTGACCGCCACCGGCAAGGTGGATAAAAAGGTGCTGTTGCAATGGCTGGCAGCCGAGGGCTCTGCTGCGCCGACATGAGGCGCACCAAGTCTGAGCTTTGGCGATCATGGTTTTCCGGGGGGGTGAATTGTCAAATTTTGGACAGACGGCCCGCCTTGGCGAGGCGGACACTGAAGTCTTTCTTCATTCATAGACTGCACCATGTCCAGTGTCAAGCTGTCAGATTTTTCCATTCCGGCCTCTGCCTGTGTTGAGGCTATGGCTCGCAACCGGGTGGACCATGTGGTCACGGTGCCCGACTGGGTGCAATTGGCCTTGCACCAACGGCTCGAAGAGGGCTTGACAGGGGTCAGGCTGGTGGGCTGCAGCAGTGAAAACCAAGTGGTGACTGTAGGAGCAGGCTTGGCCTTGGGCGGCAAGCGCCCCTTGCTGATGATGCAAAACCAAGGTTTGTACAACTGCATCAACACGCTTCGCGCGGTGAGCCTGGATGCACAAATGCCCTTGGTCTTCATGGTCGGTCAGTTTGGGCGGGAATACGCCAACCTGGGGCAGCCCAGTACGGCGTCCCGGCGGACCATGGTGCGGATCATGGAGCCTTTGCTCAACGCGATCAACGTGCCTTTTTTATGCCTGGACTCGGAGGCTGACTTGGTCCGAATGGACGAGGCCTATGCCTTGGCCCATGCGCGGCGCACCGCGGTGGTGTTGCTGGTGTCCGCCCCCATGGCTTGGAGATAAACCATATGATGAATTTGATTGAAGCTTGTGCCGTGGTCGCTAAGCAACGCCCCAGCGACTCTTTGTTGGTGGCCACCATGGGCGCCATGTTTGCCTTTGACCGCATCGACATGGAGGCCACGGGCGGCGACGCCAGCCGACGACCTCCTGGGCGCATCAGCTCGGTGCCCCTGATGGGTGGCGCTGCCGGTCTGGGCCTGGGTTTGGCATTGGCCATGCCGCAGCGGTCTGTGGTGGTGGTGGATGGTGATGCAAGTCTGCTGCTTGAGCTTGGCGGGCTGGTGACTGTTGCCAATGCGCGACCAGATCATTTTTTGCATGTCGTCATCCGCAATGGCACACAGTTCTCAGGGCTGGGAAATCTGGCCACCTTGCAACCCAGCTTGTCGTTTGCGGGCTTGGCAAAAGAAGCGGGCTACACGCATACCGAAGTGATCGACAGTGCCCAGACATGGGCCATGCGTTTTACTGAGTTGTTAAGCCAGTCTGGCCCGACCTTTGTAGAGCTGATGGTTGAGCAGGTGCCACCTCGCACGGGCTCCGGTTTTGAATTGCCAGAGATGCCTGATTTGCAGTTTTCAAGGATGGGCTTGGAACTGACGGCGCTGCAACAGTGGCTGGGTACAACAACGCCATGAGTACGCCCAGCTACGACTATGTGGTGGTTGGTGCGGGCTCATCGGGTGCCGCTTTAGCCCATCGCTTGGCTGAACAGCCCGACACCACTGTGCTGCTGCTCGAGGCAGGCGGCGCTCACCACAACGATTTTTGGGTCCGCACCCCATTGGGCATTGGTCGACTGCTCCAAAACCCCAAGTATGTCTGGCCGTTTTTTACCGAGCCTCAAGAGCAGGTCAACAACCAAAAGGTGTATTGGCCCCGCGGCAAGATGCCTGGGGGCTCGAGTTCGATCAACGGCATGATTTATGTGCGCGGCGATCCACGCGAGTATGACCATTGGCGTGACCTGGGGTGCGCCGGCTGGGGCTATCAGGATTTGTTGCCGTATTTCAAAAAACTCGAATCCGCGTCCATGGGAGACACCGCTTACCGTGGACGGGAGGGGCCGATCAAGATCACTTCGTTGGCACAGGACCCGCAGCCGCTGGGAGATGCGTTTCATGAGGGGTGTTTGCAAGCGGGCATTGCCGCCAATCCCGACTACAACGGTGCCCGTTATGAGGGAGTGGGTTATTTGCAGTTGTCCACCCACCAAGGCCAGCGAAGCAGCACAGCGCGGGCTTATCTGGACGGGTTCACCCCGCCTCGTCTTACCCTGCAAGTGCAGGCTCAAGCCACATCCGTGATTTGGGATGGAACACGGGCGGTGGGGATTCGCTACCTGCACAATGGCCAATCGCTGCAAGTGATGGCCCGACGTGAAGTCATTCTCAGTGCCGGGCCCATTGTGAGTCCACAGTTGCTGGAACTGTCTGGCGTTGGTCAGGCCAATCGTTTGCGTGAGCTGGGTGTGGAGGTCAAAGCCGATGTGCCCGGTGTGGGGGAAAACTTGTGTGACCACTTGCAGGGGCGCATCACTTTTGAATGCACTCAGCGCATCAGCCTGAACGAAATTGTGGGCAATCCGATCCGCCAAGCCTGGATGGGTGCTCATTATTTGCTGACGCGGCGGGGCATGATGGCCACGCCGTCGGCGACGGTGCATGCGCTGGTTCCGGCGCACCCCACCGAACAGCGCGCGACGGTGAAGATCCAAATGACGCACCTGAGTGCCAACAGCCGCTACACACGCGGCCCAGGTTCCGGGCTTGACCGCTTCCCGGGTTTTTCGATCGGGTTTTTTCAACTGCGCCCACGCTCGCGTGGCCATGTGCATGCGCATTCCCCAGATGCCTTAAAAGCGCCGTTGATGGACCCCCGCTATTTGCAACACCCCGAAGATCAAGAAGACATGGTGCGTGCTTTTCGCGTGGCACGCCAGGTCTCGAGCCAACCCGCGCTGCAGGGCTTGATCCGGCGTGAAACTCGCCCCGGACTGGATGTGCAAAACGATGCGGCGGTGTTGGACTACATCCGTCAGTGTGGTCAAACCTCTTGGCACCCCATCGGCACTTGCAAGATGGGTACCGATGACATGGCCGTGGTCGACCCGCTGTTGCGGGTTAAAGGGGTACAGGCTTTGCGGGTGATTGATTCGTCGATCATGCCGACGATGCCCTCGTCCAATACCAACGCCGCCTCGATTGCCATCGGTGAAAAAGGTGCCGATTGCATTCTTCAACATCCCTTTAAGGTCAACGCATGAAGTACTCATGGCAGGCGCCCGCCAACCCCGCCGAAGGGTATCAGGGCACCATTGGTAAAACCCTCAAAGACTCCAAGCCGTGGTGGCGTGACCCTACACGCGCACCGCAGAGCGCCCCCAATGTGGTGGTGATCTTGTTGGACGACCTGGGGTTTTCGGACTTTGGCTGCTTTGGTGGCGAAATTGCCACGCCCCACATTGACGCCTTGGCCGGTGCGGGATTGCGTTTTACCGGTTACACCACGGTGCCGATGTGCACGCCCGCCCGTGCGGCCTTGCTGACGGGCAAAAATCCGCATGCGGTTGGATGTGGGTGGCTGACCCATAACAACCCGGGCTATCCGGGTTACCAAGCGGGTGAGATTTCACCCGACGCGCCCACCATGCCCGAGCTGTTGCGCGGCCTGGGCTACTCGACCTATGGCGCTGGAAAGTGGCACAACACGGCCGACTATCACATCGGTTCAGGCAGCGACCGCCAGGCTTGGCCGTTGCAACGCGGGTTTGACCGTTTTTATGGTTTTTTGGGTTCCGAGACCCATTTCTTCTCGCCGCACCACCTGATCGACGGCAACGAGTTTTTGAGCATCGACGCTTACGCACCCGACCATTACGCCACGCGGGACTGGACCGATCGTTCCATTCAATACTTGCGAGGCCATCAAAGCAGCACGCCCGATAAGCCATTTTTTCTGTACCTGGCCCACAACGCACCCCACGTACCGTTGCAAGCACCGGCAGAAAACATTGGCCGTTATGCTGGTGTTTACGACCAGGGTTGGGACCATCAGCGCGAACTTCGCTTTGCACGCCAGCGTGCCATGGGCTTGATCGGGCCAGACTGGCGTTTGTCACAAGCCAATCCTGGTGTGCCGCGTTGGGACGATGTCCCCGAGGCGAAGCGGCCTTTGATGGCGCATTACATGCAGGTCTATGCCGCGATGGTTGAGCTGGTCGACCAAGAGGTGGGGCGTCTGGTGGCCGAACTCAAAGCCCTTGGTGTTTACGACAACACCTTGATTGTTCTGACCTCAGACAACGGCGCCAATTCGATTGGCGGACCAGAGGGAACCGTGAACACCATGGAAAAAAGAGTGGCCCGTGCCACCGACGAGGAAATGGCGCACAAAGCCCAGCAAGCCTATGAGCAGGGCGTGGTGGGCGGCTCCGAGACCTTTGTCGCCTACCCGGTGGGCTGGGCCAATTGCTCCAACACGCCATTTCGTTTTTATAAGCGCACCCCCATGAACGGCGGTATTCGTGTGCCCTTTATCCTCAGCCACCCACGCAGCGTGAAAGATGCGGGGGCGGTAAGGACCCAGTGGATCCATGTCACCGACACCTTGCCCACTGTGCTGGAGATGATTGGTGCAAGCTACCCGCAAAGCTTCAATGGGCACGCAACGCGGGGTTTGGATGGCAGCAGCTATCTTGGCCTGCTCACGCAGGCTCAGGCGCCAACCCAACGCACGCGCCAACATTTCGAGCTGGAGGGCAATCGGGGCATGATCATGTACCCTTGGAAAGTGGTGTCCTTGCAACCCTTGGGCAAGGCCATTGAGTTGGACAACTGGCTGCTTTTTGACCTCGAAACTGATCCGACCGAATGTGACAATTTGGCGCTGCGCCACCCCGATATGCTGCAGCAGTTGATCGCAGAATTTGATCTTGATGCCGCAAGCAACCAGGTCTATCCCCTGGACAACCGCGACTTGCGAAAAACGCTGGCGGTACCGCCCTTCTTGGAGAAAAAGTTTTCTGCAGCCTTGCATTTCTATCCTGGGGTGGAGACGATTCCGCTACAAAACTTTGCGCCCTTGATGGCAGACAGGGATTACTGCTTGGAAGCCCATTTCACCTGGCAGCCTGGCGTTGAGGGTGTGATCTTTTCCATCGGCGACAACATGGGCGGTGTGTGCGTGTTTGTCCAGGCCGATCATGTTGTTGCAGCATTTGTTGGGACGCGGGGCGCCGAGCGGCAATGCCGTTTGCGGCTGACCCCCGGCGCGCAGCAGCTTCGACTTGAGCACCGTGCCCTGGGTCAGCGCGAAGGGCTTGGGCAGTTGGTACTCAATGGTGTGATGGCCGCTGACACCTTGGCCATGACGCCGACGTTTTTGAGACTGGTTGGTGAAGGCATTGATGTCGGTTTGGATCGCCGGCGCAAGGTCAGCTCCGACTGTGAGGGCCGTGGCGTGTACCGGTATGGGGCGCACATTGACCGTGTCTCCCTCACGCCAGGCCCGCAAGCGCCGGGCAGTTTGGCGAATGTTCCCGAGGCCATTGCGCAATGGGATTGATGGGGTTGGGTATCTATTTTTAAGGAGCACACATGAGCAGTTTTATATCGAGACGTCAGCTGTTGGGTGGTTTTGCGATGACATCGGCCTTGCCCGGTTCGCTGTGGGCTCAAACCGCGTGGCCGACCCGGCCAGTGAAGGTGGTTGTCCCTTATCCAGCCGGCGGCTCACCCGATCTGTTTGCCCGCGTCGTGGCCAGAGAGTTGAGCAACATTTATGCGCAACCTTTTAACATCGACAACAAACCTGGGGCTGCAGCCTTGATCGGCGCACGGGCAGTTTCACAAAATCCCAATGAGATCCACGCCTTGGCTTACATCACCTCAGGCCATGTCACGTTGCAGGCAATGGACCCTTCATTTAATTTGCTGAAGGAATTCAAATTGGTCAGCCGGATGAGCAATTCGCCCTACGTCTGCGTCGTCAATGCCAAGTCGCCCTACAAGACCATGGCGGATTTGGTTGCGGCGGCCAAAGCCAATCCCGGTAAATTGACCTATGGCTCGGCGGGCATCGGGTCACCCGCTCACATGGCGGTGGAGTACCTTGAAGAAAGCCTACCGTCCTTCAAAGCCTTGCATATCCCCTACAAAGGTGCGGTCGAATCTGCGAATGCGATTTTGGGCGGGCAGATTGATTTCAGCATCATGGTTCTGGGTACTGCGGTGCCGCATCTCAAAGGCGGACAGTTGCGAGCCCTGGCGGTGACGACCAGCAAATCGGTGCAACCGATTCCAGACGTGCCGACGATCGGCGATACCGTGGCACCCGGCTATGTGTTTGGTGCCTGGGGTGGTTTTGCCATGCCCACCGGAACGCCAGATGATGTCATTGCACGTCTGTACAAATCATTGGTAACAGTTTCCACATCTGCGACGCTGATCGAAGAGACCAAGCGCACCGGCTCGATCATCGGCATGAATGAAAGCCCCAAAGAGTTTGCCGAACAAATCGCCCGCGATGTAGCCACTGAGACGGTGATTGTGAAAAAACTCAACTTGAAGTAACGGCAGCCACGCTTTAATTCGCAAAAAATGACTGCAATCATGGGCATCGACCACAAAGAAAACCCGCCGACCCGCGCAGACGAGGTACTTCAGTTGACGCGGCACTTGGCGCAGCAGTGGGTTCGTCCACAAGCGCAGCGCTGGCAGCGTGAACGCGTGATGGGGCTGGAGGTGGTGCAAGAAGCTGCTCGCCTGAATCTGCTGGGTGTTCAGGTGCCCGTTGAGCAAGGCGGGCTCGGTTTGCCCTTCAGCGTCAAGTCGGGCATGGCGGCGATCCTGGCCGAAGCAGATTTTGGTTTTGCCTTGTCATTGATCAACACCCAGGGGGTCGCCTCCACGCTGGCCAACTGGCTGCCGGCGGCGGTCTCACAGCGTTGGCTGGGCGATTTGTTGAGTGGACAGCGCATCGGTTGCACCTGCTTGACCGAGCCTGGGGCAGGCTCAGATTTTGGCGCCATTCAGATGCAAGCTACCCCCCATGGCTCGGGTTGGCGCCTGCAGGGTGAAAAGGCCTGGATCATCAATGCGCAGGTGGCCGAGGTGATGGTGGTGTATGCACAAACCCAGCCGGGAATCGGCGCCAAGGGTATCGCCGCGTTTGTCGTGGATGCGTCGCGACCGGGCTTTCTTCGCACCGATCGCGGGCGCACCGAGACTGTGGCCTCACTCGGTACGGGTGGCTTTGTGCTGGATGGCTATGAAGCGCGCGCCGACGAAATGCTGCACCCGCCTGGCATGGCCTTCAAACGCGCCATGGGTTCCATCAACATGGCGCGCACCTATGTGGCGGCTATGGCGACGGCCATGGTGGTGGACAGCTTGCGCATCGCCCGTGCTTATGGTGAGCAGCGTCACACCTTTGGCCGTGCCTTGCAGGAGCACCAGGGTTGGCGTTGGGTGCTGGCAGATGCCATGGTTGATGTCGAGGCGGCGCAGTTGCTGATCGAGCAGGCCTGTGCTGCAGCGGATGCTCAAGCGCCCATGGAGGCATTGGCTGCACGCGCCAAAATTTTCTCCACCCGCATGGCGAGTAAACATATTGCCAGTTTGTTGCATGCACTGGGTGCGGCCGGCCTCAGCGCGCAATACCCCTTGAGCCGCCATTTGGCAGGTGCTCAGGTGGCCACGCTGGTAGACGGCTCCACAGAAATGTTGCTTGAACGGGTTTGGGCCAGCCAAGTTGGCTCCACGACGCCCCCGAAACACGCCATTCAGCAGGAGATATTGAATTGAAAGCCGCTGTTTTTCATGGCCCAGGTCAGCCGATGACCATCGAGCATGTCGAAATAAACAAGCCCAAGCGCAATGAGGTGCTGGTGCGAACCCGCGTGAGCGGGCTATGTCACAGTGACCTGCATTTTATGGAGGGCAAGTACCCCACACCTGTGCCCGCCGTGCTGGGCCATGAAGCTGCCGGGGTGGTTGAAGAGGTGGGTGAAGACGTCACCCACGTCAAGCCAGGTGACCATGTGATCACCTGTCTGTCGGTGTTCTGTGGCCACTGCGAGTTCTGCGTGACTGGCCACCAGACCATTTGCAGCAACACCGCCATCAAGATGCCGCCAGGCAAGGCCAAACGTTTGCGCTGGAAGGGTGAGCACCTGAACCAATTCCTGAACCTGTCGTCCTTTGCAGAGCAGATGCTGGTGCATGAAAACGCTGTGGTCAAAATCCGCGAAGACATGCCGCTGGACTTGGCCGCACTGCTCGGTTGTGGTGTGCTCACCGGTTACGGCTCGGTGGTGCACAGCGCTCGCTTGGAGCCTGGCACCATTGTGGCCGTGCTCGGCTGCGGAGGCGTGGGTCTTTCCACCATCCATGCTGCGCACCTGGCGGGCGCGGCCCGCATCATCGCCATTGACATTGATGCCAACAAGTTGCAAATGGCCAAGATCTTCGGCGCCACCGATAACATGGATGCCAAAGATCCCGACATGGTTGCCAAAATCATCGAGATGACCCAAGGCGGCGTGCACTAGGCATTCGAGTGCATTGGACTCAAACCCACCACCGAAGCCTCTTTCGCCATGCTGCGTCCTCGAGGTTTATCCACCATTGTGGGCATGATTCCCCCGGGTACCAAGATCGAACTGAACGGGCCCGACTTTTTGCGTGAACGACGCATTCAGGGAACGATGATGGGCTCTAACCATTTTCGTCTCGATATCCCCCGCCTGGTGGAATTCCACATGCAAGGTCGCATGAAGCTTGACGAGCTGGTCTCGAATCGGCTCAAGCTGGACCAGATCAACGACGGTTTTTCTGCTTTGCAGCGCGGCGGAATCGCCAGGAATGTGGTGGTCTTTGACTAACTTGGCGATGCCCAAGTCGCCCTAGCTGCCTTAACTGGGCAAGGCCCGCCAGTGCACCGATTTTTGCGTGGTGATTTCATGTAAAAACTCCATGCCATAGCCGTGACCCAAGCCACTGGATTTGACGGGCTCAGAACTTCCCCCCGGCGCCTTGCCACGTAGCGTGTTGATCTTGACCATGCCAGCGCGCAAGGAGTGAATGGCGCGCAGCGCACGCGGCGCCGAAGTGGTCATCACCATTGAAGCCAGGCCAAAGCGTGTGCGGTTGGCCATGTCGATGGCCTCTTCAAAATCATCAAAAGCGATGCAGGGAGCGACCGGGCCGAACGTCTCTTCCGTCATCAAGCGACCGTTGGGGTCTGGATGGCTGATGACGGTGGGCGGAAAGAAAAAGCCTTTTCCTGGCATTCGTGCGCCCCCATGGTGCAAGCTTGCGCCTGCGGCAAGGGCTTCTTGGACCTGCAGCGAGACAATACTCAGCTGGTTGTGGTCGACCAAAGGGCCCATCTGAATGCCATCCGTCAATCCGTTTCCTTGTCGGATGGCCCGTGCCTGTTGTGTCAGCGCATTGACAAACTCAGGGAATATTTTTCGCGCGACATACAGCCGTTCGGTTGAGGTGCAGATCTGCCCGGCATTTGAAAATGCCGCCTCTGCAGCCAGGCGGGCCGCAGAGGCGACATCGACGGTTTCATCAACGATGAGTGCGTCTTTGCCGCCCAACTCCAAAATGGCTTTCTTCAAGCTTTGACCGCAAATGGCGCCCAAGTGCCGACCAGTCGGCTCACTTCCAACAAAGACCAGCAAGTCCACCTGCGGGTGTCGCACCAAGGCTTCGCCCACAGTTGGACCGTCCCCCAGCATCACATTGACAACACCAGCGGGTAAGTGGTCAAAGATGCGCTCGACAATCAGACGTGAGGTCAATGGGGTTTTTTCTGAGGGCTTCCAAACCACCGTATTGCCCACTAGCAAATTGGGCACCACATTGTCGAGGCCCAGTGCCACAGGAAAATTCCACGGCATGACGCAGGCGCAAACCCCTCGCGCAAATCTTTGTTGAAAATTGAGCTCTAGATCAGCGGCCATCTGTTGACCACTTCGCAGATGGATCACCATTTCTGCATACGAGCGCATGCCCTCTATGGCTTTGTTGACCTCATTCAGCGAATGCGACAAAGGTTTGCCCATTTCACGGGTGAGCAAATGGGCCACTTCGTTGCGAATCTGAGTCAGCCGGTCAATGGCCGTCACGATCAGCTGACGGCGCTGCGTGGGCGATCGTGCGGCCCAAGGTTCAAATGCGCGGCGGGCGGCTGCAACGGCAGCCTCGACATCGTTGGCATGTCCTCGCGGGATGGTGTCAATCAGCTCTTCCGTGGCAGGGTCCAGAATATCAAGGGCGTCGCCCGAACCCGGGTATGCCCGGTTGTCGATCCAGTGGGTTTGCATCAAATGTCTTTCTGGCGCTGCGGCGCTTCAATATGGCGGGAGTCTGGAGTCGACTGGCTCAATGCATCACAAAAGCCGAACAGGCCGGCTTGACCACCGGTATGAATGAACACGATGTTCTCGTTGGCTCGGTAATGCCCGCGCCGGATCCAGTCCATCAAACCGGCCATGGCTTTGCCGGTGTAGACCGGGTCGAGCAAGATGCCCTCCAGCCGTGCCACCTGTTGAACAGCTTCCACCATGGCAGGTGTGGGAATGCTGTAACCCTTGCCCAGGTAGTCGGCATTCACCCGTATGGCTTCTGGTGGTATCTCAGGGATGTCTCCGATCCATTGCGCAGTGGCTAAAGCCAGCGCCGAGACCCTGGCGTGTTGAAGATGTGCGGCTTGGCTGACAGCAAACCCTTGCACACCCACTGAGCTGTTTTGTGCGGCCACGCCCACCACCAGACCCGCTTGCGTGCCCGCGCTGCCGCTGGCCAGCACGATGTGATCCAGGTGTAAAGATTTTTCCCGAGCTTGATTTAGCAGCTCTTGAGCGGCCAAGACATAGCCAAGGGTGCCCACCGGATTGGAGCCGCCACTGGGAATCAGGTAGGGGCGCTGCCCCTTGGCGCGCAGCGCATCGCCAACTTGGGTCAGTGCGGCAGGCATGTCGGTGCCGCCTGGAAGGTGGACGATCTCAGCCCCGAGCAAGCCGTCGAGCAGCACATTGCCGTTGTGCAAATAGGCCTCGTCCGGATTCGGATGTCGGTGTTCCAGCAGGACGGTACAAGCCAGCCCGAGCCGCGCAGCTGCAGCGGCAGTTTGGCGGACATGGTTGGATTGAAGCGCGCCCAGCGTGACCAGATGGTTCGCCCCATGCTGAAGGGCGTCACCCAATAAAAACGCCAGTTTGCGTGCCTTGTTGCCACCCAGCGCCATGCCGGTACAGTCATCGCGCTTGATCCACAGTTGTGGTCCACCCAGGTGCTGTGTCAGTCGGGGCATGAATTCCAAGGGCGTAGGGGCATGGCACAGGTCGACTCTTGGGAAACGCTCGAGGTTCATCGTGCGACACCCGACACAGCGTCCAGACTGGCCCAGGCTTCCTCTGCCGACACGCCGGGCGGTGGCGTAAAGGCAATAAACGCTTCTTCACCGACAGCTTTTTGGCCGCCATAAGCGTCGGCCTTGGCCCGCTGCGCGGCTTTGGCCCGGTCGTCTTGCAACTGTGGGTCACAGATGGACAGCAGCACCGGCATGAGGCGTCGCTCGATGGCGTCGCCTTGCGCAGTACCGTGCAAATCGTGCAGTTCATCGGGGTCAGCACAAAGATCAAACGTCTGGGTGGGCATGCCCACATGGACGATCATTTTGTCGTCGCGCAGCCGGACCAAATAGGCTGCTGAGCGCGAGCCCTGCGCATGGTATTCGGCAAACACGGGACGCTCCAGGTCGTCCTGTCCTCGTGCCGCCGGCAACAGCGATACGCCTGGCAGATCGGCGTCAGCCGGTTGCGCTTGCGCGCCTGTCATGTCAAGGAGTGTCGGAAATAGATCCACATGCGAGACCAGTTGCTGTGAAACATGATCGGCTTGAATACCCGGTCCTGCCAGAATCAGTGGCACCCCGACTGCACCCTCAAACATCGATCGTTTGCCGAACAGGCCTTGCGCGCCAAACAACTCGCCATGGTCGCTGGTGTACATCAAGCGGGTGGCCTCGTATATTTGAAGAGACATCATCTCTTGGAGTACGACGCCGATCTGCTCGTCCATGTGCGTGATCAAACCAAAATAGCTCGCAGCGATACGTTGCAGTACAGCCGGGTCGAGTTCAGGCGGCATGCCGTCGAGTTGGCGCGCGAACTCGACAGACGGATGAAAAGCCGTGGCCTTCATGTCAGGCGGTAGAGGCATGTCCTGCTGTGGGTACATGTCCAAAAAACGTTTGGCCACGGTAAATGGCGGATGGGGGCTGATGTAAGACACGATCAGTACCGATGTTTTGTTCTCTGTGGGTTCATGCTCCCGTAGCCAGGCCACGGCCTGCTCGGTAATTTGACGGTCGTAGTCTTGGTAATGGGTGTCACCTTCTTTGGACAAATCGTCATACAAACCCATCATCACGCCGGGCTCTTTGGGTTTTTGTGCATCGAAGCCACGCAACAGTCCTTTGAGAGCGCCTTTGCCTTCATGCAAGTGCATGGGCAATATTTCTTTGTTGAACCCGTTGTCGTCGTCGCCGCTGCGGTAATGCAATTTGCCGATGGCTGTCACATGGTGCCCCTGTTCGCGCAGGCGATGCATCCAACTGGAGATGGCACCGTCATAGGCCATGACATTGTCCCAATAGCCGGTTTGGTGCGGGTAGCGGCCGGTCGCCATGGCTGCCCGCGCCGGGCAGCAAAGGGGACTGGTGCTGTAGGCATTGGCAAAACGCGTTCCACGCTTGGCGATGGCGTTGATGTTCGGTGTGTGTACGACCGGGTGCCCGTAGCAGCCGACCACTGACCGGTTGTGGTTGTCAGCGACGAAGATCACAAGGCGTTGGTGTGCGGGCATCTGAGGCTCCTGGTATATAGATTTGCTAAATTATGCTGGTTAACTAGCAAACCAGCAACATGACTGTTGCCATTGCGCCTTATCATGTGTTTTGTTTCACCTCACTTGCTCCCATAAAGTCAATTTCAGGAGCCTTTTGCCTTGACTGCTGCCCACAACAAGTCGCCGCTTTATCACAGCATTGCTGGAGCCCTGCGGGCCCTGATTGCGAGTGGAGAGTTGAAAGTAGGGGCCCAATTGCCGACGATTGCTGCGATGGCCAAACGCTATAACGTCGCGCCTGTCACCGTGCGTGAAGCACTCAGACTGCTGACCGAGGAAGGCTTGATTCGTGGTCGCCGTGGCAGTGGCACATTTGTCAACGAGGCGCCGCCGCGATTGACCTCACCTGTCACCGAAGCAGGGTGGCCCCAATTGCCGCATAACCTGCGCGAGCACCGAGGTCGAATTTTGGAAACGGATGACGCACCGCCGCCGCTATTGCTGCATGAAGGCACTCTGGCGGCTGCCTATCGGCGGATGCGACGCGTGCATCTGGATGAGCGTTCAGAACCTTTTCGGGTAGTAGAGCTCTTTGTGGCTCGTCACTACTACGATCAAGCGCCCAGTCGATTCGACCAAGAGATGGTGTTGGTGGTGCTGGAGGAATTGGATGCGGTCAACTTGGTGGAAATGCGACAAAGCTTCAGCCTGACCATCGCCGACGCAGAGGTGGCGGCGCACCTGGGTGTACATGCTGGCGATCCTTTGGGGCGGCTCAGACGCTCGCTGGTAGATTCACGCGGTGTTGTGGTGTATTTTTCTATTGCGCTGATCCGTTCGGATCGGATCTCGCTGGCCTGGTCGATGCGCCGACCCGTGCCGCAAAACCCCAGCGCTTGACCAATTTGCCGTTGGCCACGCCACAGGTGTATGGGGCTTGGTTTGTGCTGTGAACATCGGCAAAGCCATCCACCCACACCCCGCGCTGTGCGGATGCATCGGCATGGCGGCTGCGGCGGTGGCGGTGGCGGTGGCGCTGGCGGTGGCGCTGGCGAACGGCTCTTGCTTGGACATGCCTCCAGCAAGCAACTAAAACCAAAAGCAGCTGAAGGGCTAAATAATTCAGCTGCTGAGCAGGGATACGCCCTGAAGTTGATGAGGACGAAGAGGGGTCATTTCATATCCCGCGCTGTGTTGGCTCGGATAATTCTTTTTCCAAATCCCGCTGCAACCCGATCCATGCAGGGTCAAAACTGAGTTTTTTGGACAACGGGGTCCCGGGCTCCACGACACGCCAAAACGGTGGCAAATCGGCCAGCGGGACATTTCCCCCGTTGTGCTCCTGCCAAGCGTACTCCGCAACAATGCGCAAAAAAATGGAGGTCGATACGGGGCACGTGGCATCGCAGCTTTGTGCGAGGGCAATTTTTTGACGAAATTGCTGCAGAGATACCGTTTCACCTGGCCGAATTTTTCTGAGCTCATCGGCAATCTCTTGCGGGCTGGAAATGTGCAGTTTTGAGCCGCTTTTCACGCCTGCGAAGTCTTTTTCAAGAACGACATGGTGTGGCGGTTTGGTTGCCATTTTGTCTTTCCAAGTTTTTTTAGCTCTTGGCATGGTCAGTGAATGTGAAGTGTTGATGGTTTAATTTTCTTCTCTTGGCTGGATGATGCAAGTCATGCCAGTCAACCCCTATCCTTATTGGATAACCCTTTTTCTACTTTTGAAGGGTCACACCGACCCCGAAGTGGCTTGGATGGGCTTGACCTAGACCCGATCTAAAGCGCAAGGGATCTAGGTGAAAAAGGGCTTGTTTTCTTGAACCGCCTGCGGCCGCGCCATGGCCAACGGGCGCAACAGTTCAGGGGCCTGTCCTTCAAAAAGCCCTCAAGCATGAAGACTCACCATGAAAAAGCCGCTGAGCTATCGCTTCAGCGGCTTTTTTTCAATGTCGGAATCTGTGGTTTCAGCGCTTTTCGTAGGTCAAAGTTTCCTTGTCCTCGGTCACGATCACGCGTGTTGTTGGCGTGAAGCTTTTGATCTCAAAATTCATCTTCAACCCGGCTTTGATGGTCAGCACCTTGTTGTCGGGGGACATGCTCCAAGTGCCACGCGTGCCATCTTTGCCCAAAATGCTTTGGAAGACGTTGGGAGCTGAAAACACCTGAAACACTTGCGTGGTACCCAGTTCACGCTCGATGTTCATGGTTTTGCCTTTAGGGTCTTTGTAATCAACCAACTGCCACTTGCCGATCAGCTCGGTCGCTGTTTGCGCAAAACCCATGGTGGCCGTTGTGCAAAGTGCCAATGCTGTGAGCCATTTTTTCATGTCATCTTTCCTTATTCAGTTTGTTCTGTGCCCTGTGCACGGAGACAGGGCCACATTTTTGCCGAATTAAATTACCAATAAAGAATTCACTTGAAGATATTGGTAACAATTTGAAAAGACAAAGTGTGATTGATGCAAGGGACTCGAACACCACCAATGGGCATAGCCTGGACTTGGGGGTGTTCCCAAGGCTTTCTCAATGCGCACCGAGGTAGCACCCCTCAGCCCGCGCCCCATCTGCCTCTTCACCTTCCTCGCTGCACAACGCAGCGATCAAGGCCTGGTCCACCACTTGGCCGGGCAGCAGCAGCTCTTCATTTGTCCAGCGCTTGACCAAGTGGCCGTTGGCCACGCCGCCGGTGTGTGGGGCTTGGTAGGCGCGGCGGTGTTGCATGGTTAGCCGGCTGTTGGCGTTGGCAATGAAGCGACTTTCGCCCAAGGCCCAAGGCTCAAAGTAGGCGTTGGCGGCGGCGTCCACTTGGCGGAAATAGCTGCGTGCGCCTTCGGCATTGAGCTTTTTGCGCACCGTGCGGGTGATCAGGCCTTGCAAGTGATCCAGCGCGGCACCGTCCATCTGATCGATGGTTTCGGTCCTCATGTCTTGCGCGGCCAAGGCTGTGAAGGTGGCCAAGTCAGTGGGCAGCACTTGCACCATGGCTTTGACCACATTGCGGTGGGGCGCCACAGCGGTGGCCACGCCGCGTGTTTGCGGCTGAATGGGGCAGCGAATTTCCACAAAGCGTGGCTTGACGGGGCCTGTGCACCCGTCGTGGTGGTAATACTCGCCTTGGCTCAGCCGCCCTTTGCTGGAGCGCCCACGAACATCGCGGTAGCTGGGGTGTTGGGTGTGCACATTCAGGCAGACCACCAGGCCTGTGTCATCGACCAATTGGTAAAAGGCCTCGCGCCATTCGGGCAACAAAAGTTTGTCGTGCAGGTAATCGTTGGGTGGGGCGACTTCTTGGCCCTCAAAGCTCTTTTCCTCGCCCTCGATCACCAACACAAAGGGCTTGGGCCGACGCACCCGCCACAAAGTGTTGGCCAAGTTCAAAGTCGAATGCGTGGTGGCAGGGTGGGGTGGGGCGTTTGTGCTGGGGGCCATGAGGCAATTTTAGAGTGTCGACAGCAGCGTTCCGGCTGGCTGGATCTCGGACGCCAGCCTCTGTTGCAGTCAATGGCCTCGATATTCATCCGCGAATCCCTCACATGGTGTGCCCGAGGGCTCTCCTGGTGACTGTTGGATGGAGTCGAATGCTGTAAATTGAGTTGTGTGCCTTGCTCATGACTTTTTGAGGGACACGGTTTTGTCCACCTTTCGATTTCCCATTGACTTGAACCCATGACCCATCCCAATGCGCCCCCCGTGCGGGCCGATCACCCGCTGCAAGGCATTGCCTGGATGGTGGCAGGGGTGTTTTTGCTGTCGGTCATGGATGCCTTGTCCAAGCATGCGGTGTCCCAGTTGTCGATTCCCGTGTTGATTGCAGCGCGATCGGCCATGGTGCTTCTTTTGCTGCTGCCATGGGTGCTGCGCAGCGGGGGGTGGTCGGCATTGCGTACGCGCCGTCCTGGCGCTCATTTTTTGCGTGGCTTGTTGGCGGTGTGTTCCATGCTGGCTTTTTTTGAGAGCTTGCGATTGTTGCCCTTGGCCACGGTGATTGCCGTCAGTTTTGCCGCGCCGCTGTTCATGACGCTGTTGTCTGTGCCCTTGCTCAAAGAGCGTGTAGGGGCGCACCGCTGGGGCGCGTTGGTGGCGGGCTTTTTGGGCGTGAGCCTGATCGTCGGGCCGCAGGCGATGGATGGCGAGTTGGGTCTGGGGGCTTGGCTTGCTTTGGTGGCGGCATTTTTTTATGCCGCTTCGATGACCTGTGTGCGTTGGCTTTCACCCACCGAGAGCGACCTGTCCATGTTGGTCTGGCAGAACCTGACAATGGGTCTGGCGGGTACGGTGGGTTTGCTTTTTGTGCCCTGGAGCGTGGCGCCAGGCATGTGGCCGGTCATGGCTTTGATGGCCATTTTGGTGTTGCTGGGCCAGCGTTGCACCTTTCGGGCCTTTCGGCTGGCTCCAGTCGGGGTGGTGGCCCCTTTTCACTACAGCGAATTGCTGTGGTCTGCCTTGTTCGGCTGGGTGTTTTGGCAGGAGTGGCCTGGCTCACATGTTTGGTGGGGCGCGTTTTTTGTGGTCGGCGCGGGTTTGTACACCTTGTGGCGTGAGCGAACACGCACCTTGGTCGGCGATTGATGGGTCCTTCTTGACCTCGCAATCAGCGGCAGAGCTCAATCGGCATAACCCGGGTTCACCCGGTCAACCACACGCATCATGGCTTCAAAAAACAGGCGCTCACGTTCGCTGCGGGGGTGGCGGTCCAGCGTGCTGGGGTTTTTGATGCGCTGAATCACGGATTCGGTCAGCACGTTCAGGGGCTGGCCTGTGCCCATGGCCAGCACTTGGGTGCGGCAGGCTTTTTCGAGTTTGTAGAGCCTGCGGTAGGCTTGTGCCACGGTGTCGCCCACGGTCATCACGCCATGGTTTTTCATGAATAGCACGGTTTTGCCACCGCTCATGAGCTGCGATAAACGTTCACCCTCGGACAATTCAGCGGCCAACCCGGTGTAGTGGTCGTCGTAGGCGATGGCACCATCAAAAAAAGCCGCCGTTTGGGTGGCGGGCAGCAAACGGTTGGCTTTGAGCATGTTCAACGCCAGTGCCCAAGGCTGGTGGGTGTGCAGCACCACTTTGGCACCCGTGAGGCGGTGCACCGGGGCGTGGATCGATTGGGCCGACAGCTCCACCACACCCGTGCCTTCCAGCGTTTCACCCGCTTCGTTGAAGACCATCATGGTGCTGGCGCGGGCCTCGGACCAGTGCACGCCAAAAGGCGATATCAGGTACTGGTTTTCTCGCCCCGGCACAGCCACTGTGAAGTGGTTGTCGATGCCTTCGTCAAAGTCGTGCAGCACTGCCAAACGCAAAGCAGCGGCCAGGTGCACCTTGGCTTGCCAAACAGTGTCGCCTTGGGTGTGCGCTGTTGCTGGTGCGTGGGTTGATGCAGGTGACATGGCGAATTTTCCAATGTTGAATGGATCATTACTTTAGGCATGTGCCGATTGCGAACCTGTCACATGCGCGGCAAACGTCAATGCCCGTTGGTCTCAGTCTGTTCGGGCGTCGATCCCGGTTTTGATCAGCTCCAGTTCCTCCTGCTGAGAAACTCTGCACGAGGCCAGACCCTGTGTGCCAGCTATCAGCCGTGCCCAGCATCATTGAGCCATGAAACAAGTCAAACTTGACTGGATCTTATGACGGCAGCCGGATTGAACTCTGGCACGGCACCGTCCTGGGGTGCAGGGTGCTTCTCAACCAGCGCGGCGTTATCCCCCGGTGCCGTGGCCGCGATGGTTTGTGCATGCCGCTCGGCCAGAATTTTGCGCTTGCGCAAGGCCAGCACGCCGCGCTGAAAATCCGACACGCTGCGCCGCCCCAAGTGCTGATCGATCATCCACAGGTGAACGTCTGTCATCGATAGGAAGCGCGTGTTTTGCAAGGTCTAAAAAGGCAGACCGTGATTTTGGCAAAAATCATATCGGTTGTGCCCGTCCACCAGCAATTCGTCCCACAGCACCAGCGCGTCGCGGCAGCCCTCGCCCAAGAGGCCGCGCTTCAGCGCCGCATGCTTGTCGGGTGTGAGCCGGTCGATGTCGGCTTTGAGATCTTCGTTGACGGTGATCTGCTTGGTGGGCTGTAGCGGGCGCAGGCAACGCGGATTTGCAAATGCCGAAGGCCCCTTGCGGGGCCTTCATTCACTTAACTTGAGACAGGCTGATTGAAACCTTGGAGCGGGTGATGGGAATCGAACCCACGTTATTTGCTTGGGAAGCAAGAGTCCTACCATTGAACGACACCCGCGATCGGTCAATTCTAATCGCTTTGGCGCGCTGCAAGACCCGTCATCAACGATCACAAAGTTAGAATCCTTGAATGCCTAGACCCCCCCAAAAAAACCAAGCCTTGAACTTTCAGCCTTGGTTTTTGTTTTTGCTGGCCTGCTACACCGTCCTCGAGTTGTCCTTTAACCACCGCTTGCTTGAATTGGCGGGTGATTTGAAATGGAATACCACCCAAGTGCAATTGAACGATATTGAGATTTGGGGGCGAATCGTTTCTGGTTTGGGTTTGGCTTTGTTGTTGATGCGGTGGCTAGACAACTGGGTGCGTTCCAGGGTTTTGCTTTTGGTGATTTGCTGTGCGCTGGGTTTGTTCAGCATGTGGCAGGTGCAAAAAGCTTTGGTGGACACCATTGTGGCGCGTGCCGATGCGCAAGACCTGACGATGAGTTGGAAGTCGCAGATGAGCACGCAGGAAGCGCTCAATGGACGCATTTTGCTTCGAGGCGAAACCCTGCTGACCAGCCCAGCCCCCCCAGAGATACGGCCTGTGATGAGTGCTTTGTGGGCCTCTTCGGTGGCTGGCTTGTACCCTGAAGATTTGGAGTCGGATTCGGGCGCATCGCAACTGATGGGCAGCTTTTTTGCCCCGCAAATCACCCATTCGCAACGGGTTGCGGCTTACCGCAAAACCGTCATGACGCCAGTGGTTCTGGCCGCTTCCTTGATGTTTGGATTGCTCAATCTGTGTCAACTTTTTGCCGGTGGTTTCGCTTGGCTGTTGATGGCCATCGGGCAAGACCGCTTGGTGCAGCGCTGCAAGCCCTGGTTGCTGCCGGCCTTGACCGTGTTCTGTGTGGCGCTGAGTTGGTGGCCAGGCAATGTGTGGACCACATCGCCTGCCTATCAACGGGTGGCCAGTCCTGCGCTTTGGGCTGACAAACCTTATTTGGCCCCTTTTGTGGCGTGGAGTGTGCACGCTGAGCCGGCTTGGGCGGACTCAGTGGCTTGGGTTCACCGGGCTTTGCTGCAAGATTTCGAATTCAAGGTCCCTTTTCGCCATTGGCTCGGGTATGAGGGTACTCAACCCTCACCCCAGGGGCAGCCAGTGCGCTGATCTTGGGGTGGGCATCACTTCAGGATGTCGCCCATGCAGAGGTATTTGATTTCCACATAGTCGTCCATGCCGTGGTGTGAGCCTTCGCGGCCCAGGCCCGATTGCTTGACGCCGCCAAAAGGCACATGCTCTGTGGCCAAAATGCCCACGTTGATGCCGACCATGCCGTATTCCAGCGCTTCGGCTACGCGGAAGATGCGCCCCACGTCGCGGCTGTAGAAGTAGCTGGCCAGCCCAAACTCGGTGTTGTTGGCCGCATCCACCGCTTCTTGCTCGGTTTTGAATTTGAAGATGGGCGCAAAGGGGCCGAAAGTTTCTTCTTTCGCGCACAGCATGTCTGCCGTGGCATCGGCCAACACGGTGGGCTCAAAAAATTGACCCGAGCCCATGCCTAGCAGGCGCTTGCCCCCGACCACCACGCGGCCGCCTTTGGCCAAGGCGTCGTCCACATGGCGCTGCACTTTGGTCAGGGCTGCTTCTTCAATCAAGGGGCCTTGGTTGACGCCTTCTTCAAAGCCGTTGCCCACTTTGGCCGTCTGTACTTTGGCCGCGAACTTTTTGACAAACTCGTCGTACACACCCTCTTGCACATAAAAGCGGTTGGAGCACACACAGGTCTGGCCGGCGTTGCGGTATTTGCTGGCGAACGAACCTTCAACTGCGCTGTCGATGTCGGCGTCGTTGAACACGATGAAGGGCGCGTTGCCACCCAGCTCGAGCGACATTTTTTTGACGGTGGGGGCCGACTGTGCCATGAGGATGCGGCCCACCTCGGTCGAGCCGGTGAAGCTGATGTGGCGCACCACGTCGCTGGCGCACAGCACCTTGCCCACAACAATCGAGTTGTCGGCGTCGGCGGTGATCATGTTGAGCACGCCCGCGGGAATGCCTGCGCGGATGGCCAACTCGGCTGCGGCCAGTGCGGTGAGTGGCGTGAGCTCGGCCGGTTTGATGATGACGGGGCAACCCGCAGCCAGCGCAGGTGCCACCTTGCGGGTGATCATGGCCAGAGGGAAGTTCCAGGGCGTGATGGCCGCGCACACGCCGATGGGCTGCTTCAAGACCATCAAGCGGCGGTTGTTGTCGAACTGGGGCAAGGTCTCGCCGTTGACACGTTTGGCCTCTTCGGCGAACCATTCCACAAAGCTGGCACCGTAAGCCACTTCGCCCTTGGCCTCAGGCAGGGGCTTGCCTTGTTCGGCGGTCATGATGCGGCCCAGGTCGTCCTGGTTGGCCATCAGCAGGTCGTACCACCTGCGCAAGATGATGCTGCGTTCTTTGGCCGTTTTGGTTTTCCAGGCGGGCCAGGCCGCATTGGCGGCGGCAATGGCTTGTTCGGCCTCGGCAGATCCCAGATTGGCCACATCGGCCAAATGAGCACCTGTGGCGGGGTCGGTCACGGCAAAACGGCTGCCGCCCTTGACCCATTGGCCGTTGATCAGGGCGTCGGTCTTGAGCAGGCTGGGGTCGTTGAGTTGGGCGAGGGGGGATGTTTTCATGTCCATGGGTATCTCCAGAAGCTGCAATTGCAGATACTTTTTTTGAGTTTGACCGGCAAGCTTAGCGTCTGTGCGTTTCAAGGTCTGTCACAAAAGTCCCAAAACCCCGATGCCCAGAGGGCAGCGGGTCTTGTGCGAGCCAAAAAATGGCCCTGCCTCAAATCTATAATGACCGGTTGCACTGAAAGCCTGAACCACCATGAGCCAAGCCCCCATTTCCGTCTCCGACATCCGCAAGACCTTTTTGGACTTTTTTGAGTCCAAAGGCCACACCGTGGTGGCATCCAGCCCCCTGGTGCCGGGCAACGACCCCACCTTGATGTTCACCAACTCGGGCATGGTCCAGTTCAAGGACGTGTTTTTGGGCTCGGACAAGCGCTCTTATGTGCGCGCCGCCTCGGTGCAGGCCTGCCTGCGCGCCGGTGGCAAGCACAATGACCTGGAAAACGTGGGCTACACCGCCCGCCACCACACCTTTTTCGAGATGCTGGGCAACTGGTCGTTTGGCGACTACTTCAAGCGCGAGTCGCTGGAGTGGGCGTGGGAACTGCTCACCCAGGTCTACAAGCTGCCCGCTGACAAGTTGTACGCCACCGTCTACATGGAAGACGACGAGGCCCATGGCATTTGGGAAGGCATTTTTGTCAAAGCCGGCTGGACCCCTGAGCGCATCAAGGCAGAAAACCGCATCATCCGCATCGGTGACAACAAGGGTGGCCGCTACAAGTCCGACAATTTCTGGATGATGGCCGACACGGGCCCTTGTGGTCCTTGCTCCGAGATCTTTTACGACCACGGCGCACACATTCCCGGCGGCCCACCCGGCAGCCCTGACGAAGACGGCGACCGCTTCATCGAAATCTGGAACAACGTGTTCATGCAGTTCAACATGGACGAGACCGGTGCCGTCACGCCGCTGCCCGCGCCTTGTGTGGACACCGGCATGGGCCTGGAGCGCCTGGCCGCCATCTTGCAGCACGTTCACAGCAACTACGAGATCGACATTTTTGACGCGCTGATCAAGGCTGCATCGCGCGAAACCGGCTGCACCGACCTGAACAACAAGTCGCTGCGTGTGATCGCCGACCACATCCGCGCCACTTCTTTCTTGGTGAGTGACGGTGTGGTGCCGAGCAACGAAGGGCGCGGCTATGTGCAGCGCCGCATCGTGCGCCGCGCCATCCGCCACGGTTATCTGCTGGGCCAAAAGACCCCGTTCTTCCACAAGCTGGTGCCCGATTTGGTCAAGCTCATGGGCGCGGCTTATCCCAATATGGCCGATCAGGCCGAGCGCATTGCGGACGTGTTGCGTGTGGAAGAAGAGCGATTCTTTGAGACGCTGCAAAGCGGCATGCAAATTCTGGATGCGGCTCTTGACGGTGGCGTGAAAGTGCTGCCCGGCGAAGTGGCCTTCAAGCTGCACGACACCTACGGTTTCCCGCTCGACTTGTCGGCCGATGTGTGCCGCGAACGTGGCTTGTCTGTGGACGAAGCCGGTTTTGCCACGGCCATGGAAAAGCAAAAAGCCCAGGCGCGCGCGGCGGGCAAGTTCAAGATGGACAAGGCGCTCGATTACTCCGGCGCTGGCAACGACTTTGTGGGCTACGAAGACCTGACGGCCAACGCCAAAGTGCTGGCCTTGTACGCCGACGGCAATTCCGTGACCGAACTGAAAGCCGGTCATTCAGGCGTGGTGGTGTTGGACACCACACCGTTTTACGCAGAGTCCGGCGGCCAAGTGGGCGATCAGGGCATGGTCCACAACGCGGGTGGTCAGTTCAACGTGTTGGATACGCTCAAGATCAAGGCCGATGTGTTCGGTCACCATGGCGAAGTGAAATCCGGTAGCCTGAAGGTGGGCGATGCGGTGCAAGCCCATGTGGACTTGGCGGTGCGTGCCGCCACCGTGCGCAACCACAGCGCCACCCATCTGATGCACAAGGCCCTGCGCGAAGTGCTGGGCAGCCATGTTCAGCAAAAAGGCAGCTTGGTCAACGCCGATCGCACCCGTTTCGAC
Organism: Comamonadaceae bacterium; assembly: GCA_027486495.1. GTDB lineage: Bacteria > Pseudomonadota > Gammaproteobacteria > Burkholderiales > Burkholderiaceae_C > Limnohabitans_A. The sequence goes on from JAIXOZ010000078.1 coordinate 48,274, forward strand.
TTTGCGCACAACGCGCCCGTGACGGACGCCGAAATCCGCCAGATCGAAGCCCAAGTGAACGCCGAAATTTTGGCCAACGCCACAGCGCAAGCGCGTGTGATGGACATCGAAAGTGCCCAGAAAACTGGCGCGATGATGCTGTTTGGCGAGAAATACGGCGAGACGGTGCGTGTGTTGGACATTGGTTCCAGCCGCGAACTGTGTGGCGGCACCCACGTCAAAGCCACGGGCGACATTGGCCTGTTCAAGATCGTGAGCGAAGGCGGCGTGGCCGCTGGCGTGCGCCGCATCGAAGCCGTCACGGGCGCGAATGCTTTGGCTTACCTGCAGTCGCTCGAAGACACCGTCTCGCAAGCCGCAGGCACGCTCAAGGCCCAACCGGCTGAGCTGAACGCCCGCATTGCGCAAGTGCTGGACCAAGTCAAAGCGCTGGAGAAAGAACTGGCCGCAGCCAAAGGCAAGCTGGCTTCGGCCCAGGGCGACGAGTTGGCCAAGCAAGCGGTGGACATCAAGGGCATCAAGCTGCTGGTGGCCACCCTGGAAGGGGCCGACGCCAAGACCCTGCGCGACACCATGGACAAGCTCAAGGACAAGATCAAGACCGCCGTGATTGTGCTGACCGCTGTGGACGGCGAGAAAGTGCAGATCGCCGCTGGTGTGACCGCCGACACTGTGGGCAAAGTCAAAGCCGGTGAACTGGCCAGCTTTGTGGCTGCTCAAGTGGGCGGCAAAGGCGGCGGCAAGCCCGACATGGCCATGGCCGGAGGCACCAACCCAGCAGCCTTGCCCGCAGCTTTGGCCAGTGTGCAAGCTTGGGTGACTGAACGGGTTTGAAAACCTGCTGATCCGTTGATCCGTTGATCGTCTCAGCTTGCCTGAGACACGGCACCTTTCGCGATCAAGTCGTTGATTTCAGCCTCGCTCAAGCCATGTTCTTGCAGCAGCTCTCGCGTGTGCTGGCCCAGCAATGGCGCAGCTTGGCCGTTGTCTGTGGGCGTTCGCGAAAAGTGAATCGGGCATCCAATGCCACGGGTGGTGCCCGCTTGCGGGTGTTCCAGAGTGACCACCATGCCGCGAGCCAAGGTTTGTGGGTGTGACAGCGCCTCGCCAATGGTGTGCACCGGTCCCGCGGGCACGCCCGCTGCATCCATGTCGGCCTGCCATTCGGCGCGGGTGCGTTTCCGCAGCACCGCATTCATCAGTGCGACCAGCTCACCCAAGTTCGCCATGCGCTCGCTGTTGGTCACAAATCGGGGGTCTTCGCGCCACTCGGGGTGGCCCAGCACTTGGCAGATGCGCTCCCAGTTGGTTTGGTTGGCCCCGCCGATGTTGATCCATCCGTCGCTGGCCTCAAAGGCCTGGTAGGGCGCGGTCAGGATGTGTGCCGAGCCCGTGGGCTGAGGCTCGCGCTGCGTCGCCAGCCAGACGGCTGCGTGCCAATAGGTTTGCTGCAAGGCGGCGTCGCTCAACGAGGTATCCACTATTTGGCCTTCACCGGTTTTGAGTTTGTGGATGTAAGCCGCCAAGATGCCCGTGGCTGCCAAGATGCCCGCGTTCATGTCAGACACAGCGTTGCCGCTTTTAGCGGGGGGCCGACCGGGTTCCCCTGTCACAGCCATCAGGCCTGCAAAGCCTTGGGCGATCAGGTCAAAGCCGCCTTTATCGGCATAAGGCCCCGTGCGGCCATAGCCTGAGATGGCGCAGTAGATCAGCCCTGGATTCACCTCGCGCAGGGCTTCGTAGCCCAGATCCAACTTTTCCATGGTGCCGCCACGAAAGTTCTCGACCAGCACATCGGCGTTTTTGACCATGCGCAGCAGCAGGGCGCGGCCTTGGGGTTTTTTCAGATCCAGCGCCAGACCCCGTTTGTTGCGGTTGAGCATCAAAAAGGGCGCTGATACGCCATTGATTTGCGGGTCGCTGTAGCCCCGGGCGTCATCGCCGCCGGGCAGCTTTTCGATCTTGATGACGTCGGCTCCCATGTCGGCCAACAGCAGACCACAAGTCGGGCCCGACATGATTTGCGTCATTTCGAGGACGCGCAGACCGGCCAAAGGCCCGGTGCGTTGTGCGCTTGCCATGGTCAAAGACCTTTCCAAAGGGGTTTGCGTTTGGCTACAAAGGCGCTGACGCCTTCACGGAAGTCCTCGCTGCCATAGGCTTGGCGAATCAGGTCTTCGGCCTCGGGTGCGCTGTGCTGCACCAAGCGTTTCAGGGCTTGCTTGCTGACCTGTTGGGTCACTGGGGCCAGGGTGGTCAGGCGCTGCACCAATGCGCTGGTGGCCGCGTCGATGTCGCTGGGCTCTGCCAATTGGTGTAAGTAACCGCAGGAAAGGGCTTCGTCGGCCCCAATCATCTCGGCCAACATGAGCATGCGTTTAACGCGTTGAGGTCCGAAAGCGGCGCTCAGCCGCGCCACATTGGCCACCGACAAACAGTTGCCCAAGGTTTTGGCAATGGGCACGCCCAATTGCGAGCCCGGTGTGGCCAGGCGAAAGTCACAAGCGGTGGCAATGGCCAGCCCACCCCCCACAGCCCAACCTTCAATCAGCGCCACCGTGGGCATGGGCAGCGAGCACAGCAGTTCGATGCAGGCCTCGATCTGCGCTTCGTAAGCCACACCATCATCGCCCGTGGTGAAGGTTTTGAACTGGTCGATGTCGGTACCCGCCACAAAGGCTTGGCCGCCTGCGCCGCGAAACACCACGGCCCGCACGCCCGGATCAGTCATGAAGCCCTGGCAATGTTCGCAGAGCTGTTGGTACATGGCCCAGGTCATCGCGTTGCGCGCCTGGGGTCGGTTGAAGGTCACCGTGGCCACACCTTGCCAAATGACAAGGTCCACGGTGCCTGAGGCCAAAATGTCGGTCATCAGCTGTCGAGCTTGACGTTGCTGTCCTTGACCACTTTGGCCCACTTGACCTGCTCGGTGCGGATGAAGTCGGCAAAGCGTTGGGCGGAGCCGCCACCGTCTTCTGCGCCATATTGGGCCAATTTTTCTACCACGTCCGGCATGACCAAGACCTTGTTGATGTCTTCGTTCATGCGCTGTGCCATGGCTGGGGGTAACTTGCCGGGACCCACCAAGCCATACCAGGTGGTGGCTTCGAAGTTGGGAAATCCCGCTTCAACCATGGTGGGCACATTCGGGTAGCTGGCGGCCCGTTTGGCTCGGGTTTGTGCAATTGCACGTACCTTGCCACTTTTAACGTGGGGTGTGGCCGCGGTCATGGTGTCAAACGAGTACCCGATTTGTCCCCCAATCAAATCTACCAACATGGGGCCAGATCCTTTGTAAGGGATGTGGTTGGTGTCCACACCCGCCGCCAATTTGAAGGACTCCAAAGCCATGTGCTGGGCCGAGCCCTGACCGGCAGAGCCAAAGCTGACTTTGCCGGGGTTGGCCTTGCACTGCGCGACCAATTCGGCCACGGTTTTGGAAGGCTGGTCGTTGTTCGAAATGAGCAAATTGGGTGTGATCCCCACCAGGGTCAAAGGCGTGAAGTCGCGGTCCACCACATAGTTGAGTTTGGGCATGAGCGCAGGGGCCAATGCATGGCTGTTGATGTGCGCCATCAGCAAGGTGTTGCCGTCAGGGGCGGCCTTGGCCACAGCTTCAGCAGCGATCACCCCCGTGGCCCCGGCGCGGTTTTCAACCAACACCGTGATGCCCCACATGGTTTGCAGTTTTTGGGCCACGATGCGGGCCAAGATGTCGGTGCCGCCTCCTGGTGCAAATCCCACCAGGATGCGCACCGGACCGGCGGGCAAGGTTTGGGCTTGGATCGACGGGGCCACCATCGTTGCGGCGGTGGCAGCGGTAGCGGCCACAAAGGTTCTGCGTTTCATGTTGTCTCCTTGGGTAGTTGTTGGAAATGCACGCGAGAAAACGAAAAGCCCCGGGTTCTGTGCCCGGGTTTCATTGGCTTGAAAAATGGTCCATGATGGCTTGCACGCCGCTGCCTTGCAGCGCCACGCCCGAAAGCTTCAGGCCCATTTCGCAGCCCGCCACGGTGGCGATCAGGGTCAGGTCGTTGCTGTCACCCAGGTGGCCTATCCGGAACATGCGGCCTTTGACTTTGCCAAGGCCCGTGCCCAGTGAGCAGTCAAAACGTTGGTGAATGACCTTGCGCACCGCGTCGGCGTCGATGCCTTCGGGGGTCATGACCCCAGTCAAGATGGGCGAGTAAACAGCCGGGTCGGCGCACTGGATGGGCAGGCCCCAGGCATTCACGGCCGCACGCACGCCAGCGGCCCAGCGTTGGTGCCGCGCAAAAACCTTGTCGAGGCCTTCGGCCAGCAGCATGTCGCAGGCCTCGCTGAGGCCGTAGAGCAAATTCGTGTTGGGTGTGGAGGGCCAGTAGCCGTTTTTGTTCATCTCGATCATCTCGCCCCAAGCCCAATAGCTGCGGGGCATGCCGCCTTTTTGGCTGACTTCGATGGCGCGCGGTGACAGGGCGTTGAAGCTGATGCCGGGCGGCAGCATCAAGCCTTTTTGTGAGCCGCTGATGGTCACGTCCACGCCCCATTCGTCGTGCCGATAGTCGGCGCTGGCCAGGCCCGAGATGGTGTCGACCAAGAGCAAGGCCGGGTGTTTGGCGGCGTCCATGGCCCGACGCACGGCGGCGATGTCGCTGGTCACGCCGGTCGAGGTTTCGTTGTGCACCACGCAAACGGCCTTGATGCTGTGGCCCGTGTCGGCTTTCAGGCGTTGCTCGATCAGGTCGGCTTGCACGCCGTTGCGCCAGCCTTCCAGGCCAGGCAGGCTAATGACCTCTGATTTGAGTCCAAGTTGGTTGGCCAGTTTGTTCCACAAAAACGCAAAGTGCCCGGTTTCGTACATCAGCACATGGTCGCCCGCCTGGAGCACGTTGCTGAGCGCTGCCTCCCAAGCCCCCGTGCCGGAGGCGGGGTAGATCATGACCGGGTGGCGGGTTTTGAATATTTTTTGGACATCGGCCAGGACTTTCAGGCCCAGGGCACCGAACTCGGGACCACGGTGGTCGATGGTGGGCGAGCTGATGGCGCGCAAGATGCGGTCGGGTACGGGAGAAGGACCTGGAATTTGCAGGAAGTGGCGACCGGTGGGGTGAAAATTGGTGACGAGCATGGGTAATGAAGCCTTTCTAATGGTCTTATTTTTTGTATTCAAAATACATTTGTCAAGGGCGTTTGCCCTAAAATTCTTTCTATCACAAGAATTTTTTGTATTCAAAACAAGCTCATGGCCAAAGAACACCTGTCCATTGCCCGTCCCGTTTTGCACGAACAAGTGGCGCAGCGCCTGCGCCAAATGTTGGTGGAGGGTTTGATCCCGCCGGGGGGCAAACTCAATGAGCGCACCCTTTGCGAAGAGCTGAGCATCTCGCGCACACCCTTGCGCGAAGCCATCAAGATGCTGGCCGCAGAAGGCCTGGTGGAGTTGTTGCCCAACAGGGGTTCGGTGGCCGTTCAGCTGAGCGAGTCGGATGTGCGCCACACCTTTGAAGTGATGGCCGGTTTAGAAGGCCTGTCGGGTGAGTTGGCTGCGCAGCGCGTGACCGATGCCGAACTCAACGAAATCAAGGCCCTCCATTTCGAGATGATGGCCGCCTACACACGGCGTGACTTGTCGGCCTATTACCAAGTCAATGCGGCGATTCACCACAGTTTCAACGCGGCGGCCAAGAATCCGGTGCTGACGGCCACTTACAACCAAGTCAACGCCCGCTTGCAGGCGCTGCGCTTTCGTTCCAACCAAGACGGTGACAAGTGGAAGAGGGCCGTGGACGAGCACATCGCGATGGTGCAGGCACTGGAGGCCCGCGACGCTGCAGCCTTGCGCCAGGTGCTCATGCACCACTTGGACAACAAGCGCAACGTGGTGATTGAGCAGCTGCGCAGCGCCCAAAATGCCCCCATCAGCGACAACCACACATCGCCATCCCTCACAGAAGGACACGCCCCATGAACGCCCCTTTGCCGATCGATTTGTCCCAATCCTTGCCCGACCATGCCTACGACAAGGTCGCGCACATCAGCAACGAGGTGGCCGGGCTGCTCGCCAAGCGCTTGCGCTCGGATACCCGGGGTGAGGTCTTGTTTTCTGCGGCTGACCGGGGCCGATACGCCACTGATGCATCGATTTATCAGCAAATGCCTGTAGGCGTTTTTGTGCCGCGTGACGAAGCCGACGTGCGCGTTGCGCTGGACATTTGCCGTGATTTGGGCGTGCCCATCGTGCCGCGCGGCGGCGGCACCAGCCAATGTGGCCAGACGGTGGGCGCGGGTTTGGTCATTGATCACTCCAAACACATGCGCAAGATCATGTCGGTGGACGCTGAGCAGCGCACCGCCACAGTGGAGCCAGGCCTGGTGCTGGACCACCTGAACGCAGCCCTCAAAACGCATGGACTTTGGTACCCGGTGGACGTGTCCACCAGCGCGCAGGCCACGCTGGGCGGCATGGCGGGCAACAACTCGTGTGGCAGTCGATCCATTGCTTACGGCAACATGGTGCACAACGTGCTGGGGGCTGAGGCGTGGTTGGCCGATGGCAGTTTGCTCACATTTGGCGCCTATGAAAAAGCCCAAGGCCGCGCTCGTCAGATTGGTGACTTTGTGCGCGATTTGGCGCAGCAGCACGCCCCTGAGATGGACGCCCACTGGCCCAAAGTGTTGCGCCGCGTGGCCGGTTACAACCTGGACATTTTCCGCAACCAAAACGAGCGGCCTTACACGGCGGATGGCTCGGTCAACCTGGCGCATTTGCTCATTGGCAGCGAGGGCACGCTGGCCCTCACGCGTTCGCTGACTTTGCGCCTGGCCGAGTTGCCACGCGCCAAGGTGCTGGGCGTGGTGAACTTCCCGAGCTTTTACCAGGCCATGGATTCGGCCCAGCACATCGTCAAACTGGGGCAGGGCATGCCGGTGGGGCACTTGTCGGCCGTCGAGCTGGTGGACCGCACCATGATCGAGCTGTCTTTGCAAAACCCGGCTTTTGCGCCCACCATCCGCACCGCTTTGTCGCCGCACATCAACGGCGGCATGCCCGAGGCGGTGTTGTTGGTGGAGTTTTCCGGGCCGTGCAAGGCCCACATCGCGCACAAGATCAAGGAGTTGGTGGAGCTCATGGGCGACTTGGGCCTGCCCGGCAGCGTGGTCGAGATGGTGGACGATGCGCCGCAAAAAAACCTGTGGGAAGTGCGCAAAGCGGGCCTCAACATCATGATGAGCCTGCGCGGCGATGGCAAACCAGTGAGTTTCATTGAGGACTGCGCCGTGCCTTTGGAGAGTCTGGCCGAGTACACCGATGCCTTGACCGGCGTGTTTCGCAAATACGGCAGCCGAGGCACTTGGTACGCCCACGCCTCGGTGGGCACCTTGCATGTGCGGCCGATTTTGGACATGCGCCGCGATGGGGCGAGCAAAATGCGCGCCATTGCCGAAGAGGCCAGCGAACTGGTACGCCGCTACAAAGGCGCTTTCAGTGGCGAGCATGGCGACGGCCTGTGCCGGGGCGAGTGGATCGGTTGGCAGTTTGGCCCGCGCATCAGCGAGGCCTTTGCACAGATCAAGCAGCAGATGGACCCGCAGCAACTGCTGTGCCCCCAGCGCATCGTCAACCCGCCCAAAATGGACGACACCACGCTGATGCGTTTTCCGCCCAGCTACAAGGTGGTGCCCATCCGCACCGCGCTGGACTGGAGCGCCTGGAACGTGCAAAACGACCCGGTCACCGAGCAAACCAGCGCCCCAGGCACCGGCGGTGACCCGGCCCAGGGCCTGGCCAAGGCGGTGGAGATGTGCAACAACAACGGCCATTGCCGCAAGTTCGATGCAGGCACCATGTGCCCCAGCTACCGGGTGACCCGCGACGAGAAACACCTGACGCGTGGCCGCGCCAACACTTTGCGTCTGGCCTTGAGCGGCCAGATCGAAGGCCTGGCGGGCGAAGACGCTTTGAGCAGCGAAGCTGTGCGCGAGGCCATGGACCTGTGCGTGGGCTGCAAAGGCTGCAAGCGCGATTGCCCCACCGGGGTGGACATGGCCAAGATGAAGGTTGAGTTTTTGCAGCACTACAAGGCCAAGCATGGTCACACGCTGCAAGACAAATTAGTCGCCAATTTGCCCGACTATGCCCGCTGGGCGGCGCGCCTGGCCCCGGTCTTGAACCTGCGCAACCGCATGCCTTTGCTGGCCACGTTGACGGAAAAGCTCTTGGGCCTGTCGGCCAAGCGCAGCTTACCCGAGTGGCAGATGCGTCACTTCTTCAACACCTCGCCTAGCGCTGCACAAGCCACCGCCACCCGTGCCGAGGTGTTGGCCTCCACGCATGGCGTGGTCTTGTTTGTGGACACCTTCAACGGCTACTTGGAGTCGGCCAACGCGCATGCTGCCGTGAAGGTCCTGCAGGCGGCCGGTTACACGGTGCATGTGGCCACCAAGCTGCAGGGCGATGGACAGCACTTGTGCTGTGGCCGCACTTTTCTTGCCAGCGGCATGGTGGACAAAGCCCGCGAAAAGGCCAGCGAGGTGGTGCAAAGCCTGCTGCCTTTTGCCGAAAAAGGTCTGTCCATCGTGGGCTTGGAGCCTTCATGCCTGCTCACGCTGCGCGACGAAATGCTGGTCATGGGCTTGGGTGACGGCGCGCAACGCATCGCCGGGCAAGCCTTGTTGTTCGAGGAATTTTTGGCCCGCGAAGCCCAGGCGGGGCAGCTGGATGGGCTCAAGGCGCAAATCGCCCCGGTAGAGCGGCCGGTCTTGCTGCACGGGCATTGCCACCAAAAAGCCTTTGACGCGGTGTCGCCCGTGATGGAAGTCTTGCGCTGGATTCCGGGGGCCAAGCCGCAGCTGATCGAGAGCAGTTGCTGCGGCATGGCGGGCAGCTTTGGTTACGAGGCCAGCCACTACGAGATGTCGATGCAAATGGCCGAATTGAGCTTGCTGCCCGCCGTGCGCGCCCAAGCCGACGCGATCGTGGTGGCCGACGGCACCAGCTGCCGCCACCAAATCCACGACGGTGCTGGGCGTGAGGCGGTGCACCTGAGCCAGTTGCTGGCGGGTTTGTTGCCGAAGTAACGAGCCCCATGGGATACAACCTTCTTCGCATCAAAACCGCCCACCAGCAAGCCTTGGCGCTGCACAGCTTTCGTGCGGGCACGAAAAGCAGCGCTGGGTATTGATCAACCGTATCCGAGGGCTGTTGGCCGAGTTTGGGCTGGGTTTTCCGCTAATCCTTGAGTCTTTGAGCCAAGCCACTGAGGGTGCGTTGGGGGGGCAGCCGCAACGGGTTGCCTGATGTAGCGCGCATGGCACTACAGGAGTCGCTTGAGCACAGACAGAAGCTGAAGGAAAAAATGCGCTGTTGCGAGCAAGGCATCCATGAACACGTTCGGCATGTGCCACCAGGATCGGCATTCAGTCTGTGGAGCAAATCCTTGTTTAAAGACCGCTTGGCCAAAGGATGGCGGTTGAACCTTCTGGGCCAGATCGAGTGACGACAGTCACTGACACCTTCAATCTGCCATGAGCCCGGCTAAATGGGTCCGGGGCGCTCAAAAACTCACACGCCCGCGCCACATGTCGCGGTACATCACCCAGTCGCCCATGAAGCTGTAGAGCGGGCGCTTGAAGCTGGCGGGCTTGTTTTTCTCGAACACAAAATGCCCGATCCAGGCGCAGCCATAGCCGCACAGCAAGGCAAATAAAAAATACTGGGGTTTGCCCGTGATGGCCAAAAGGCCCAAACACATCAGGCTCAAAGTGCTGCCCACAAAATGCATGCGCCGGCAAGTCCGATCGCTGTGCTCACTCAGGTAAAAGGGGTAGAACTCGGCAAAGCTGGCGTGCCGGTGTGCAGGTGTTTGATCGGGGTTCATGGCTTGACTCCTTGTGGCTTATCGGATCGAAAACGGTGCGTGCAAAAAGCCGCGAAACCGAGCCCGGCCGCCACGCTGGGGCGCTTGGGTGAGCTGGTAATCGGGAAAGCGCTGCAAAAAACGGCCGATGGCGATGCGGCCTTCCAACCGCGCCAGGCTCAGGCCCGCGCACTGGTGCACCCCAAAGCCAAAGGCCAAGTGCTTGTTGCCGGTGCGGCGCAGATCCAGTTGTTCGGGGTTCTCGTACACCGCTGGGTCACGATTGGCCGCGCCGATGCACAGCGTCACCAAGGCCCCTGCGGGTAGATGGAGGCCGTTGACCTGGGTGGCCTGCAGGGCGCGGCGGTTGCTCAGTTGGTTGGACGATTCAAAGCGCAAAAACTCGTCAACCGCCAAGCCCAGTACCTGCTCCCGCTCTTCGTCGGTGGCGACTTGTTTCAAGTCGGCCTGGAGTTGTTTGCGCTGCTCGGGCCACTCCTGCAGACTGATGAGCGCGTTGCCGATCAGGTTGGTGGTGGTTTCGTGCCCGGCGTTGAGCAGGAACACGCAGTTTTGCAGCAGCTCGACTTCGCTCAGGGCGTCGCCACCATTTCCCTCGTTTCCCTCTCCCTGGATCAGCCGGGTCAGCACATCGTGCTCTGGGTCGCCCGGGCGCTGGCGGCGCTGCGCCACCAACTCGCGCAGGTAGGCCAGAAATTCGGTCACGCTGCTATTGCCCAGCGCTTCTTGTTCAGGGCTCAGGGCTGGCTCCAGTGCCCCCAAAATGGCCAGCGACCAGCCGCGCAGCGGTTCGCGCTCAGCGTGCGGCACGCCCAGCAGGTTGCCGATGATCTCGACTGGAATGGCTGAGGCAAAGTCCTCGATCAGGTCGCCGCCGCCTTGGGCCTCGATCTTGTCCAGCAGGCTGTCCACCAAGGTCACAAGGCCGGGCTCCATGGCCTCAATGGCGCGGCGGGTGAGGGCACCCATGATGAGGCGGCGCACCCGGGTGTGCAGCGGCGGATCGTTGAAGACCAGGCTGTTGGTGTGGTGCTCAAACAGCGGTGCCATGCCACCCGCTGTGGCCAATGGCGGCTGGTTGAAGGGGGCGTGGTTGTATTTGGGTCCGAACTCGACTTGCTTGTCAGAGCTGAAGACCTTGGCATCGCGGTACACCGCCACCAGATCGGCGTGACGCGTGAGGAAGTAAGAGCCATCGGGCATGCGCTTGCAGGGCTCGGCTTGGCGCAGCGCGGCGTACACAGGATAAGGGTTGTCCAGAAAATCGCGCGGCAAGGCCCGCAGGTCCAGCGAGCGGGCGATGATCTGGGCCCTTTCAGCCGACAAGGTTGGGGTGATGTGGGCAGTCAGTGTGGTCATGTTGTAGGAGCGCAACCCTGTTCGCAAAGGGTCTTCATGCTCAGATTTTCAAAAAGCCCTTGAGCGCCTGCAACACGCCTTCGGGTGCTTCGGTCATGAGCGAATGGCCTGCGGGCAGCTTCACCACTTGTGGCTGCTTGCACAGATCGATCAAGCTTTGCGCCGCTTTCGGTGGCGTCATTTGGTCGGCGTTGCCCAGCACAAACAGGGTGGGGCAGGTGATCTGGGGCATGGCAGCCTCGGCACCACGGTAGTCGTCGCAGGCTTTGAAGCCGGTGTGGAACACGTTGACCTGAGTGTTGCTGGCCAGCACGCGGCGCATGAGCGCTTTGCTGCCGCCATACAACCAAGTGCCGGGCCCCAGGGCCGAAGGCGGTGGTGCCAACGTCGAATGCGAGAAGCTGTTGACCATGTCAATCGCTTTGAACGGGGCGCTGACCGACAGATCGAGCAGGGCGGGCGACACGCGCATGGGGTAGGCCGTTCCCACCATCACCAGGTGGCTCACGCGGGCTGGGTGCGCCACTGCATCGCGGGCGGTGGCTTCGAGGGCAATGAGCGAGCCAAAGCTGTGGCCGATCAGTGCGGCTTTTTCGATCTTTAGCGCATCGAGCAGCGCGATGACGGTGTCGGCCGCTTCTTCCACGCTTTGCGGCGGTGTGCCTTCGCTTTTGCAGTGCCCGGGCAGGTCAATGGCCAGCACGTTCCAGCCGTGGTGCGCCAGATAACGGGTTTGCAAAATCCAGACGCTGTGGTCGTTGAGCACGCCGTGGATGAACACGGCGGTGGGTTGCGCAGGGTTGAAGGGCTTGCCGCCGGTGTAGGCGTAGAGCGTGTGGGTGGGCAATGGAATGTGCATGGTGGGTGGAAGTTCAAAGGTCCGGGATCAGGCGTTTGCCCATGCTGACGACCTGGTCGTCGCGGTAACCCAGCGATTCGTAAAAAGCCAGTACTTGGGAATTGCTGGCACGCACTTGCAAATTGATTTTGGGGCAGCCCGAGGCCAGCAACAGGGCTTCGCCGTGCTGCATCATGGCCTTGGCGTGACCTTGTCTTTGGTGGTCAGGCGAGACGGCCAGGTAGTTCACCCAGCCGCGATGGCCTTCATAACCAAACATGGCGCTGGCCATCAAGCGGCCTTGCACTTCGCCCACCAAAAACAGATCGGGGCGCACTTGCAACTTGCGGGCGATGTCTTTGTAGGGATCGTTCCAGGGGCGGGTCAAGTCGCAGGCTTGCCACAAGGCCACCACGGCGGCTTCGTCTGAAGTTTGGTAGGCGCGGATGTGCATGAATCAAGCCTTTTCAGCGGCCTTGAGTGCCTTTTTCAGGTCGTCGATCAGGTCGGCCGGGTCTTCCAGGCCAATCGATAGACGGATCGTGCCCGGGCCGATGCCGCCAGCGGCGAGGGCTTCGTCCGTCATGCGGAAATGTGTGGTGCTGGCCGGGTGGATCACCAGGCTGCGGCAGTCGCCCACATTGGCCAGGTGGCTGAAGACCTTCAGGGTCTCGATGAACTTTTGGCCTTGAGCGCGGCTTGCCTTGATGTCGAAGCTGAACACCGATCCGGCCCCGCGTGGTAAAAGTTTTTGCGACAGGGCGTGCGAGGGGTGGCTCTCCAGCATCGGGTGTCCTACGCGGCTGACCAGCGGGTGCGCGGCCAAAAACTCGACCACTTTGGTGGTGTTTTCCATGTGGCGGGCCATGCGCAGGGGCAAGGTCTCGATGCCTTGCAAAATCAGCCAGGCGGTGTGAGGGCTCATGCAGGCCCCAAAGTCGCGCAGGCCCTCGCGGCGGGCCCGCAGCAAGAAGGCGCCCACGGTGCTTTCTTCGCTGAAGACCATGTTGTGAAAGCCTTCATAGGCTTGGCTCAGCTCGGCGAACTTGCCGGATTTGTCCCAGTCAAAGCTGCCGCCATCGACCACCACGCCGCCCACCACCGTGCCGTGGCCCGACAAAAATTTGGTGGCCGAGTGGTAGACCAAATCGGCCCCGTGGTCGAAGGGCTTGATCAGCCAGGGGGAGGTGAGGGTGGAATCCACCAGCAGCGGCACACCCGCTTCGTGCGCAATGGCGCTCACCGCTTGGATGTCGAGCACGTCCATGCCGGGGTTGCCCACGGTTTCGCCAAAAAAGAGTTTCGTGTCGGGCTGAACGGCGGCGCGCCAAGCCTCCAGGTCGCCCGGCTTGACGAAAGTGGTGCGTATGCCAAAACGGCTCAGGGTGTAGTGCAGCAGGTTGTGTGAGCCGCCATACAACGCACTGGAGGCCACGATGTGCGAACCCGACCCCATGAGGGTGGCAATCGCCAGGTGCAAGGCGGCTTGGCCGCTGGAAGTGGTGATGGCCCCGATGCCGCCTTCGAGTGCCGAAATGCGCTGCTCCAGCACTGCGTTGGTCGGGTTGCTGATGCGGCTGTAGACGTGCCCGGGACGCTCCAGGTTGAAGAGGGCGGCAGCTTGGTCTGAAGACTCAAAAACGAAGGAGGTGGTCAGGTGGATGGGCACGGCCCGTGCACCCGTGCTCGGGTCAGGGGCTGCCCCCGCATGCAAGGCCAAAGTGTCAAAACCGGGATCGCTGTATCCAGCCATGAAAGTCTCCGAAAAAAGAAAAGTCCAGCGTGTGTGAATCGCTGTCCACAGCGTACATTGTGGGCTATATTCATTCTTCACAAGTCACACATTGGCCAGAGGAGAGACACCATGAAAGTCAGCGATATTTTGCGCGTCAAGGGCAGTACTTTGTTCACGGTCAAGCCCGATGAGCTGCTGGCCAGTGCCTTGAATGCCATGGCGGAAAAAGACATTGGTTCTTTGGTGGTCATGTCCCATGGCCAGCTGGCGGGCATGCTGACTTTCCGCGAGGTGATTCAGCAAGTGGTCAAAAACGGTGGTCAAGTGGGCCAGACCACGGTGCTTGAAGCCATGGACATCCAGCCGATGACCTGCAGCAGTGACACGGATCTGGATGAGGTGCGCCGCATCATGCTGGAGCGTCATGCCCGTTACATGCCCATCATGGATGGGAAGACCTTGATGGGCGTGATCAGTTTTTACGATGTGGCCAAAGCCGTGGTGGACAGCCAGGACTTCGAAAACAAGATGCTCAAGGCCTACATCCGGGACTGGCCTGACCAAGAAGGCGTTGCGGCCAAAAACTGATGGAGCACCCAATTGTCTTCAGGGGTGTGCAAAGCAGGGGATTGTGTTTTGCTTTCTGTGGCTTCCGACCCTTCTACCTGCTCTCGTAAAGATTGCAGGTTTTTTTTATTTTCTTGCGTATTCTCGTGCAATAATATTTGAGTACTAAATTAATAAAAACATGGAAAATGTTTTTAACTCAAATGGAAAATCACAAATTTTGGCGCGCCAGTTGGGTATTTGCGGCCCTCGTGGCGGGCACTCCTTGGCTTTCATTCGCCACGGAGTTGCGCTTGGCCGATGCCCTCAACCTGTCGGGGACCCATCATCCGAGTGTCAAAGCCAAACAGGCAGAAGTGCAGTCTGCACAAGCTGATTTGGAAACGGCCAAGTGGTCGCGCTTTCCCACTTTGAGCACCGAAGCCACGGCCTCTGGTGGACGACCACAAGCCGCCTTGCTGATACAGCAGCCGCTTTGGGCGGGTGGCAAAATTGATGCGCAAAACCGTTTGGCCCAAGCCCAACTGACGCTGGCCGAAGCAGGCCTGCATGAAACACGCTCCAGCCTGATGCAGCAAGCAGGACAGCAGTTTTTCGAAGTGCTGCGCTGGAGCCAGCGCCTGAACGTGGCTCGCAAAACCGAAGACGAACACCGCAAGCTGCTGGAGTTGATCCAGCGCCGCGTGGTGGCCGAGATCAGCCCCTTGACCGATCAGGTTCTGGCCTCAGCACGGTTTCAGCAAGCTGTGTCAGAGCGCATCCAATTTGGCCGCTCATTACAGACCGCGCAGTTGGCATTGCAGCAGTTGGTAGGTGAGCCCCACACGGGTCTGAAAGCTCCCAAGCTCTTGGTCCTTCCCAAGCAGGATGAAGTCATGGCCATCGAGGCGAGCAAAAACCACTCAGCCGAATTGCGGCGCTGGCGCACCCAGCAAGATGTGGCGCAAGCGCAAATCGACATGGCCCAAGCGGGTTTGTTCCCCACCTTGGCCTTGGCCCATCGTCACAACTTGGGTGGCTCTGACAATGCCACCGTGCCCAATCGCACTTATTTGTCGATGCAGTTCACGCCCGGCCCGGGGTTTTCGGCCAGTAGCGCGGCTGCAGCCGCCCGATCGCGTTTGGAAAACAGCCAGCAAAACACCGTGGCTTTTGAGCGGCAATTGGAGCAGCAAGTGCGCACAGCCTTGGCCGATCTGGATGCGCTGACACAACAAGTGGAGCCTGCGCGCTTGCTGGTCACAGCCACAGAAGACGTGGTGGCCTCTTATCTAAGGCAGTACCAAATTGGTAAGAAAAACTGGCTCGACGTCCTCAATGCTTTGCGCGAAAGTGCCCAAGCCACTTACAGCGCAGTCGATGTGGCGCTGAACACCCAGTCACTGCAGTTGCGCTTGATGCTGCTGACCGGTCCCATGAACGCCCAAGCACTGAGTCAGATCCATGATTGAGCAGGACAGCGAATCCACCTTGATGCTGGACCGCAATTTGGCGGTGGTCTTGTCGCGTTTGGCAGGACTTTTGGGCCAGGCCGTGCCTGCGCACCGTTTTGGCATGATGTCGCGCACCACCGATGGCCTGATGGTTGACCACCTCAGCCGCGAAGAGCGCCTCAAAGCCTGGTGGCTGGGACGCTTTCCCACGGCACATATTCACGAGCTGGAAGTAAAGAACCTCAAGCCGTCCGATTTCCCGCTGCTTTGGGTGGGCTCCGAGGGCGAGCAGGTCTTGCTGGTGCGCGGCGGCTCCGGCCGTCACCGCCTCACTTGTCAGGACCCGGAGGGCAACCCTTGCGTGTTGCCCATGAGCGATGCGCGACAGGGCCGCTTGTTGAAGCTGAGCATCACACCCGCCCGCCCGGGGGACTCTGGGCACCACGCCTTGAGCGCGACCGACTGGTTTGCCTCCTCGATTCGGCGCTACCGCTCGGTGTTCCTCGAGGCTGTGGTGGCCACCTGCGTGATCAGCATGGTGGGGCTGGTGGCCGCTTTGTACTCGATGCAGGTCTACGACCGGGTGATCCCGACCAAGGGCTATTCCACCTTGTGGGTGTTGACCATTGGCGTGGTCATTGCCATCCTGATGGAGTTGCTGCTTAAACAGGTGCGGGCTTTCATGGTGGACAGAGCCTGCAAAGCGATTGACCAGGAGTTGTCGGCGGTGTTTTTCGGTAAGGCGCTGGACATCCGAATGGACGCGCGACCGAACACCGTGGGCACGTTTGCCTCACAAATTCGGCATTTTGAATCGGTGCGAAATTTCCTGACGTCTTCGAGCCTGTTCATTCTGGCCGACTTGCCCTTTGCCTTGTTGTTTGTGGGCGTGATTGCCATCATTGCTGGGCCTGTGGCCCTGGTGCCCTTGGTGGCCGTGCCCTTGGCGGTATTGGCAGGCATGGCCTTTCGCGGCTCGATCGAAAAGTACACCGGCCTGCACATGAAGGAGTCGAACGAGAAGAATGGCGTGCTGATCGAGGCCATCGACGGCATCGAATCGGTCAAGGCCGCCAATGCCGAGTGGAAGATGCTGGAGCGCTGGCGCAGCATGACCTCGACCATGGCCGACAGCGAGCTGAAAATGCGCCAGTTGTCGACCTTGTCGAGCAACCTGACGCAAACCATCCAGCAGCTGAGCTACGCGGGCATGATCGCCGCTGGTGCCTATGCCATCAATGCCGGGCACCTGACCATGGGCGGTTTGATTGCTTGCTCCATCATCTCGGGGCGTGCCTTGACGCCTGTGGCTCAGCTGCCTGGTCTGATCGTGCAGTGGCAGCATGCCAAGATCGCACTGCAATCGCTCAACGGCATCATGGCGATGCCCAGTGAGCGCGAGCACAGCGAGCGCCTGGTGGTGCCCGAGTTGTGCCGTGGTGAGATTCGTCTGAACAAAGCTCACTTTTCCTATGCCAAGGACCTGCCCGGTCTTGAGGTGCCTCAGTTGATTGTTGCACCGGGTGAGCGCATCGCCATCCTTGGATCTGTGGGTTCGGGCAAGACCACCTTGATCAAGTTGCTGTCGGGCTTGTTCAAGCCCACATCGGGTCAGGTTTACCTCGACCAAGTAGACATGGTGCACCTGGCACCCGAATTTGTGCGCGAGCATGTGGGTTATCTGCCGCAGGATGTGCGCCTGTTCAACGGCTCATTGCGGCATAACTTGACCTTGGGCTTGCCCCTTCCAAGCGACAGCCAAATTTTGAAAGCTGCGGCCATGACCGGGCTTGATCAAGTGATTCAAAACCACCCCCAAGGCCTAGAGCTGAGCATTGCCGAAGGCGGGCGCGGTCTGTCGGGTGGGCAGCGCCAGTTGGTCGGCCTGACCCGCATGCTCTTGGCCACGCCCAAAGTCTTGCTGCTCGATGAGCCCACTGCGTCCATGGATGCCAAACTTGAAAACCGCGTGATGCAACACCTGTTTGAAAACATGCCCACCGAATCGTCGATCATCGTGGTCACCCATAAGCCGTCGGTTTTGTCTTATGTGAGCCGTATTGTGGTCGTCGACAAAGGCCGGGTGGTGCTCGATGGGCCGCGTGACGAGGTCCTTAGCCGCTTGCGCCAATCCAGTGCCAGCGTCCAGACGGCTTCACCTTCGTCAGGTGCTGCAGGAGCATTGGCATGAAAATTTTCTGGTTTTTGGGTCCCTCTGACCCCGACCATCAACGCGAGGACCTGAGAGGCGTGCTGCGTGGTTCGCGCTGGGCGCTGTGGTCCTTGTTGCTCACTTGTGTGGTGTTTTTTACTTGGGCCTATTTTGCTGAAATTGACCAGATCACCCGTGCACCGGGCTCGGTGATCTCCAGTGCGCGTTCGCAAATCATCCAGTCCCAGGACGGCGGCGTGATCGAGGAGTTGATGGTCCGGGAGGGCGATGTCGTGCAGCGCGATCAGGTGCTGGTCAAGATCGATGGCACGCGCCAGCAGTCCAGTTTCCTGGAGACCCGCGCCAAAGCGGCAGGCCTGGCCATCACGGTGGCCCGCTTACAAGCCGAGGTGCTGGGGCGTAAGCCTAATTTTCCACCCGAGGCCAAGGCCTACCCCGAGTTCCGCGACACGCAGACCATGCTGTTCACGAAGCGGCAATCGGCCATCAAGGATGAGCTGCAGTCGTATGAAAACATCAAGACCATCGTGCAAAAAGAGCTGAACATGACGCGGCCCTTGCTCAAAACCGGCGATGTGAGCGCCACCGAGGTGTTGCGACTGGAGCGGCAAATTGCCGACACGCAGGCCCAGATCACCAACCGCAAAAACAAGTATTTTCAGGACACGCAGGCTGAGCTGAGCAAGGCCCTTGAGGACTTGGCGGGGGTGGAGCAGATCATGGCCCAGCGCAAAAGCCAGCTCACGCAGACCGAGTTGCGAGCCCCCTTGCACGGCATTGTGAAGAACGTGCGGGTGACCACCCGTGGCGGGGTGATTCGACCTGGGGAAGAGGTCATGCAGATCGTGCCTTTGGAGGAAGATCTGGTGATCGAGGCCAAGGTCAGCCCGGCCGACATCGCCTTCATCAAAACCGGCATGAAAGCCACGGTCAAGATCGACGCTTACGACTACACCATCTACGGTGACCTGAGTGGCACTTTGTCCTACATCAGCGCTGACACCTTGTCGGAAAATCTTCAACAAGGCGAGCAGCCTTATTACCGGGTGCAGGTCAAGACCGACGGGCGCAAGTTCAGTGGTCGTCCCGACCAAAAGCTCGACATTCAGCCAGGCATGACCAGCATGGTCGAGATCAAAACCGGCTCCAACACGGTGCTCAAATACCTGTCCAAGCCTGTGATCAAAACCTTGAACCAATCATTGGGCGAGCGCTGATTCGGCAAGTCAGCCCGATACGCCCAACCGAAGGTGGCGGGCTCTGGGATAATGTTCACCCATGAGCGGCAATACCTTCGGACAACTTTTTTCGGTCACCAACTTTGGTGAATCCCACGGCCCGGCCATTGGCTGCGTGATCGACGGCTGCCCTCCGGGCATGCCCTTGAGCGAGGCGGACATTCAGCCAGACTTGGACCGCCGCCGCCCGGGCACCAGCAAATTCGTCACTCAGCGCAACGAGCCTGATGCGGTGCAAATTCTCTCGGGCGTGTACCAGGGCCTAACCACCGGCACCCCGATTTGCCTGCTGATCCAGAACACCGACCAGCGCAGCAAGGACTATGGCGACATCCTGCAGACTTTCCGTCCAGGCCATGCCGACTACACCTATTGGCGCAAATACGGTTTGCGTGACCCAAGGGGGGGCGGGCGTTCGTCGGCGCGTTTGACGGCGCCCATGGTGGCCGCAGGTGCGGTAGCCAAGAAGTGGCTCAAGGAAAATTTCGGCACCACCTTTGTCGGCTGCATGTCCCAAATTGGCGATGTGCCGATTGGCTTTGAGAGCTGGGACCATGTGCCGAACAACCCGTTTTTTGCCCCAATCGCTGATGTGTCGGCGCTCGAGGACTACATGGGTGCCCTGCGCAAGTCGGGCGACTCGTGTGGTGCGCGTTTGCGTGTTGTCGCGCGGGGCGTGCCCGTGGGTCTGGGCCAGCCGCTGTTTGACAAGATCGACGCCGATATCGCCTACGCCATGATGGGCATCAATGCGGTCAAGGGTGTGGAAATCGGCGCTGGTTTTGGGTGCGTCACGCAAAAGGGCAGCACCGCTGGTGACTCGCTCACGCCAGAGGGTTTTGTGGGCAACAACGCGGGCGGCGTACTGGGCGGTATCAGCACGGGGCAAGACATCGAAGTGTCCATCGCCGTCAAGCCCACCAGCTCGATTTTGATCGCTCGCGATTCGATCGACTCTGCGGGGCAGCCCACCGAGGTCATCACCAAAGGCCGCCACGACCCGTGTGTGGGCATCCGCGCCACACCGATTGCCGAGGCCATGCTGGCCCTGGTGGTCATGGAACACGCCTTGCAACACCGCGCCCAATGCGGTGATGTGACGCACGACTTTGCGCCCATTGCTGCTGCCAAGTCTTAAGGCATGACGCCACGCCGTCAGCTCATGCCCTTTGCCGCGCTGTCGGCCAGTTACTTCGCGCACATCGGGTTTTTTAACCCCTATTTACCGCTGTGGTTGCAAGACATGGGCCTGAGCTTGCTGACCATCAGCGTGCTCACGGCCGTTCAGGCCACAACGCGATTGTTTGCCCCTTATGCCTGGGGCGCCATCAGCGACCGCACGGGTGAGCGGGTCAAGCTGCTGCGCATCGGTGCCGGGGTGGCATTTGCCACGGCCTGTTTGCTCTTTTGGGATTGGGGGCCACTGGGTCTGGGGCTGGTGCTGCTGCTCATGTTCACCCACACCAGCGCCATGATGCCCATGAGCGAGGCGGCCATGGCGCATCTCGTGAGCCAGAACGGCGCTTTCGACACCAAGCGTTACGGCCGGGTGCGGCTGTGGGGGTCTATGGGTTTTTTGGTCACGGTGTTTGTGGCCGGGGCCTGGTTCGAGACCTTTGGCATGAAGCATTTTCCCGGCTGGACCGTGTTCAGCCTGGGTGCGGTGCTGCTGAGTGTGTGGTGGATGCCCGATATCAAGGAGTCTGCCCACCAGGTTCGCGAGCATGTGTCGGTCATGCCGGTGCTGAGACAAAAGCTGGTGCAGTGGTTTTTTGCGTCCACTTTTTTTCATGTGCTCTCGCACATTGGCATTTACGTATTCTTTTCTCTTTACCTGGACTCTTTGGGTTACAGCAAAACCATGATCGGCGTGCTGTGGGCGCTGTCGGTGGCGGTGGAGGTGCTGTGGTTTTTTACCCAGTCGCGCTGGCTGCCGCGCGTGCCCTTGACCGGCTGGCTGGTGGCTTGCTCAGCGGTGATGCTGCTGCGCATGGGGATGACGGCCGCTTGGGCCGATGTGCTGTGGGTCTTGCTTTTGGCGCAAACGCTGCACGCCATCACCTTTGCCACGCACCACACGGTGTGCATCGCCTTGATCTCTGAACATTTTGCGGGCCGCTTGCGCGGACGCGGGCAAGCGTTGTACACCGTGGTGGCCTATGGTTTTCCGGGCGTAATTGGCGCTTTGCTGGGCGGTTTGATCAGTGAGCGTTGGGGCTTGCAAAGCGTGTTTGTGGCCAGCATGTTGACCAGCGTGGTCGCCACGGCTTCGGCATTCAAGGTCTGGCGTTTGCAACACCCCAAACCTAAGCAGTCCGGCTGAGTTGCCCAGGCAGTTGCCAGCCCACTTGGAACTTGGGTCCGGTTTTTCCCCGCCCCTTCTTGACATAACCACCTTTTCCATTCTTGACGCGATCTCACCCTATGTCCGCAGCCGACTTGCCTGATTTTTTCCCCCCTGAACTGGCATTGGCGCTTGCCGGGGCCGAGCGCTACGAGACGACATGCGCATCGGCTCAAATGGTTTGGCACGTTTGGGGCGCAGTCGCAGCGCCAACGCTCGTCTTGCTGCATGGTGGCAGCGGCAGTTGGACGCATTGGCTGCGCTGCATTGCGCCGCTGCGCGATTCGGGCTGGCGCGTTCTGGTGCCCGACTTGCCGGGTTTTGGCGATTCGGACTTGCCTGAGGGCTGCACCGATGTGGACGACTTGCCCCCACATATGCATGCAGGCCTGCAGCAATTGCAAGCTGCTGGGTTGTGCGCGGGACCGGTGAGTGTGGCGGGGTTTTCTTTTGGGGCCATGGCTGGGGCCTTGTGGTTGACCGCGCACCCGCAAGACGCTGTGCAATTGGTGTTGGTGGGTGCGCCCGGCATGGGCATGACGGTGCCAGATCGCATCCCGCTCAAGGGCTGGCGGCATTTGCCCACGCCCGAGGCGCAAGAGGCGGTGCACCGCCACAACCTGATGGCCCTGATGCTGCATGCGCCTCTTGCGCTGGACGATTTGGCGCTGCGACTGCACGCGGCCAATGTGCAGCGCGACCGCATGCCGCGCAGGCGGCTGTCATCGACCGACATCCTGGCGCGTGCTTTGCCGCAGCTGCCTGTTCGGGTCAGCGCTATTTTTGGTGAACACGACGCCCTGTACCGGGGGCGTTTGTCGCAGCTGTCCACCGCCATGCCAACGCTGGCCCGTCAATGGGGGCGCTGGCAGGTGGTGCCAGGGGCAGGGCATTGGGCACAGTTCGAGGCAGCGGAAGTTTTCCTCACCGCTTTGCAAGATGTGCTCAGAGTTTGATTGCCGGCTTCAATCCAGCACCATGTGTGCAACAACCAGGGCCAAAAATACGGCGAATGCCATTTGCAATTTGCGTTTGTCCATGCGTTGGGTCAATGGAGACCCTCCGTTGTCAAACAGGATACTGACCAGACTGATGCCCGCAAAAAAGCAGGCCAGTGGAGAGAGACCCAGGCTGCGGAACTTTGGGGTCGCTCAGTCCCAGTCCAACCGCGCCGATCAAGGCCATGGAGATGGCCACTGAAGAGCTGGCCACCACGGCTTGTCGCATGTCCACACCGCGCAGCACCAGAAAAGGCACGGTCATGGTGCCTGCGCTGGCAACCAGTTTGCCAGCCAGATCGCCGTGACCGAGCCCAGGCTCACGGCCAAGGCCAGCCAATGTCGGCGAACAACAAGCACCGTGGCATCAGGCGGGCAGGGCCTCCAATTGACCAAATCGGCTGCGCCAAAAGGCCAGGGCCTGCACATCGTCGCGCCAGCCAAAGTTCTGCACTTGACCCATCACGATGTGGTGGTCGCCTGCGTCCACCAGTTGGTACAACTGGCAATCGAACCAGGCCAAGGCTTGTGTCAATCGTTGGCGTTGGCTGACTTGGCGTTGCACCGGCACACCGGAAAAGCGTGCGACCATGTCGCCCGTTGCAAATTGCCTTGCCACGGCTTCTTGCTCTTGCGACAACACGCTCACTGTGAAACCGCCGGATTGCGTGAATGCGGGCAGGCTGCTGGCGGCTTTGCGGATGCTCCACAGGACCAGGCGCGGCTCCAAAGAGACCGAAGAAAAGGAATTGCAGGTCATGCCCCAGTCTTGGTCTTGCCAGCGTGTGGTGACCACCGTCACACCGGTGGCAAAGCAGGACAAGGCTTTGCGGTATTCGGCCGGATCGGACAAGGGGGCTTGAGCGGCGGCAGACATGGCATCGGGCATGTGGCGCATGGGAACTTTCAAACAGTCGAGGGCAAATCTGGGCGGGAGAAGGCGCTGAGCCTGCGCCCTCACCTCAACAGGTAGGCGGGCAGGCAGGGGGTGATCAGGGGACGTTGTGGCCGTTGGCCAGTTCGTACAGTTCGAACCAGGTCTGGCGGTCCATGGGGATGCGTGCGGCATCAGCAAAGCGCTGGATGCGTTCTATCTGGTTGGTGCCCATGACAGGCAAGACGTCTACGGGGTGGTGCATCAGCCAGGCCATGGCCACAGCGGTGGTGTCGCTGCCCGATGCCAGCGCCAGCTTGGCCAGTGCGGGGGCCAAGCGTGCGGCGGCCGTGCCTGCGGTGTGCGCTTGGGCGTGCAGCCGACCGCCACCCAAGGGCGACCAAGCCATCACGGGCATGCGGTGTTGTTGCGCATGGGCCATCTGGCCATTGATGAAAGGCGCCGTATTCAAGAGGCTCAGCTCGATCTGGTTGGTTTGAAGTTTGTGCTTCATGAACGACTGCAACAAATCCACATCCCAGGGCATGAAGTTCGACACACCCACGCCGCGCAGCTTGCCGCTGTCGATCAGGCCGTCCAGACAGGCGCCCAGGGCTTGTGCGTCCATCAGCGGGTCGGGGCGGTGGATCAAGAGCAGGTCGATCACGTCCACGCCGATGCGGCTGAGCGAGCGCTCGACGCTGGCAGTGACATGGGCGGGGCTCGTGTCGTAATGCTTGACGCGGGTGCCCGGCCACTTGTTCGACAGCAGCATGATGTCGGTCTTGGTGACGATCTCAATCTGGTCTTTCAGGCTGGGGCGGGCTTTGATGGCCTCTCCAAACAATGCCTCGCAGCTGTAATTGCCGTAGATGTCGGCATGGTCAAAGGTGGTGATGCCTTGTGCCAGACAGGCGTCAATGCGCGCCAGGTTGGCCTGGACCGAATGATCGGTGGCCTCGGACAGACGCCACACGCCATAGGCCATGCGGCTGAGGCTGCGGCCGTTGGGCAGCGTGATGCGACCAATTTGGTTTGAACTCATTTGCGAACTCCTGTGCCCAGGGGTGTGGGCGGTGTTTGGGCCGGAACACGGCCATATTCTTGGGCAAGGGACACGGTTTTGAGCTGCGGCAGCACTTTGGTGCCGAAGATCTCGCATTCTTGCAGGTGCGGATAGCCGGAAAAAATGAAGGCCCGAATGCCCATTTTTTGATAAGCCTCGATTTCTGACAGCACTTGGTCGACGCTGCCCACCAAAGCGGCGCCGCAGCCACTGCGCGCACGGCCCACGCCGGTCCACAGGTGCGGCTCGATGTAGCCTTCGTCGTCAGCTCGGTCGCGGTTGGCGCTTTGCAGCGACACCCCCAGGCTGGTGGCGTCCAAAGCCCGCTGGCGGATTTCGCGGCCCTTGTCATCGTCCAACTTCGACACCAGCTCGGCCGCATATTCACGCGCCTCGGCCTGTGTGTCGCGAACGATCATGTGCACCCGCAGGCCGTAATCGAGCAAGCGGCCGTGCTTTTCGGCTTGGGCATGCACATCGCGCATGCGCTGGGCCAGCATGTCCTTGGGCTCGGGCCACATCAAATAAGTGTCGCAATGAGCGCCGCACAGGGCCAGCGCGTCGGGGCTGTAGCCACCGAAATACAGCAAAGGGCCGCCGTTGGTTTGGTAGGGCCGCACGGGGTCAGTGGTCAGGCCTTTGAGCTGGTAGATCTCGCCGTCGTAGTTGATTTCGTCTTGCGTCCAGGCTTGCTTGAGGATTTCGACCACCTCCCAAGATCGGCGGTAGCGGTAAGCGCTGTCTTCTTGCTGACCTGGGAAATCTGAGGAAATGACGTTCAGCGTGAGGCGGCCCTCCAGAATGTGGTCGAGTGTGGCCACGGTGCGCGCCAGCATGGCCGGGTGCGTTTCGCCGCAGCGGATGGCTGCCAGCAGGTTCATGTTTTTGGTTTTGGGGGCCACGGCAGCGGCAAAGGTCAAAGTATCTTGTCCGACTTGGTAGGATGACGGGCACAGAATGTTGCGGTAACCGAGTTGGTCTGCGCGCTCGACAATGCGGCTGGTGTTGGCCCAGTTGCTGCGCAAATCACCTTCGGGCACGCCCAGGTGGCGAAAATCGTCGGAACACAAAGGGGCGAACCAGGCCACCTCGGCACCCTGGACGTCTTCACCTTTGATGGGAACAATGCTCATGTCGAAATCCTCACTGAAAGTGAATGAATGATATATGAATTGACCTGTGTTGACATTCGGGTTTCCCAGAGTTGTGGGGTGAATGGCCCATGAAAACCGCAGCGGCTGCCAAACCTTTGCCCGTTTACTTGCAGATTGCGGAATTGCTGGCCCGGCAAATCAAGGCCGGTTATTGGCACAGCGGGGAGCGTTTGCCCACCGAGGCCGAATTGGCCCAACGCCTGTCGGTGGCGGTGGGCACCTTGCGAAAATCGTTGGCTTTGCTGGAGTCGCAAGGCGTGCTCGAACGCATCCAGGGCTCGGGCACCTATGTGCGTCAAACCCGGGGTATGGCGCAGATTTACGAGCTGTTCCGACTCGAGTTGACCGATGGCCCGGGCTTGCCCACCGCCCATATTTTGGACCTGAGCCCGCAGGCTTTGCCTGCCAAGTGGCCAGCACTGGTGGCGCCGGGCGGCGCTTGCTGGCGGGTGCGTCGCATGCGGTTTTTGAGTGGCCAGCCGGTCGCGCTCGAGGAAATATGGTTTCCGGCAAACGCTTGCCTCCAACTGAGTCTGCAGGAGTTGGGCGATTCCATGTACTTGTTTTACCAGCAACGCCTGGGGGTTTGGATTGCCCGGGTGGAAGACCAGATCAGCGCTGCCGCTGCGCCCGACTGGGCGGCTAGGCCGCTGGGTTTATCGCCGGGCGACTGCAGCGGTTACATCGAACGCGTGTCATGGACGGCCTCAAACCAGTTGGTTGAGTTTTCCAAAACCTGGTTTGATCCGGCGGTGTGCCGCTACAGCTCGCGCATGAGCCAATGAGGGGCTGATTGCGGTCCAAGGCAGCCGTTTTAAAGCGGGCTGCTGGGCCATCGGCTTGGGCCAAAAAGGTTCAGGCTTGCGTCCCGCATCAACCGGCTCACTTTGAGCGTGTTCCGGATGTCCTCATACCGAGCCCATGCGTCGCTCGCTGAAAAAAAAAGACCCCACCCCTCACACCATCTGCACCGGCGCCGTGAAGGCATAGCCCAGTTTGTGCACGGTTTCCATGGGCAGATCGAAGCCCAGAACGTCGTTGGCTTTGTTGCGCAGGCGGCGAACCAGAATTTCCATGCGCCGGAAATCGTAGCTCTCCGGGTCGTGGCCCAGGCAGGTGACCAGTTCGTTGCGCGAGACGGCCTGGCCGGGCGTTTGCGCCAGGCGGCTGAGCAGCACGCTTTCGGAATGCGTCAGCTTGATCGCCTGGCCTTGGGGCGACTCCAGCGTCCACTGCAATTTGTGCAAAGTCCACAGCGCTTGAGAATTGGCCCGGATGCGGCGCACCAGGTTTTGCACCAGCGAAGACAACTCTTCAAGCTGGATGGGCTTGACCAGATAAACATCGGCGCCAGCCCGAATGCCTTCGATGCGTTGATTGCTGTCACCACGGGCTGTGGTGATGATGACGCCCTTGTCCTGCATGAGTGGGCGTTGTTTGAGCCATTCCAGCCCATCGCCATCGGGCAAACCCAAGTCGAGCACCAAAATTTCATAGGGATGGGTTCTCATCCATTCCTGTGCTGCGCGCAGGCTGCTCACGCCATCCGCAATATTGCCTTCCATATTGAGGTAAGTGACCATGGCTTCTTGCAGGTCGGCTTCATCTTCCAGGACCAAAACCCGGGGTGGGGCGGCGCTCGGTGTTCTCATGTTTGTGCTGCGTTTTGGGGTTGACTGGGCAGCCAGATGCAAAAGCAGCTGCCCACCCCGATGTTACTCACCAATTCCAGCTGCCCCTGATGCATATCGACGATGCGACGCACAAAAGCCAGGCCCAGGCCCATGCCCCGGACATGGCCTTCGGGGGCAATGCGGAAATAGTCTTCAAAGATCGATGACTGGTGTTCCAGCTCAATGCCGCAGCCGTGGTCCGTGACGGCAATCCCGATCATCGCGTCTTGGGTGCGCACGTCGATGTGGATCTGCGAGCCTGGCGCAGAATAGTTGCAGGCGTTGTCGATCAGGTTGATCAGCGCAATCTCCAGCAAGTTGTCGTCGCCACAGATTTCGCCAGGGTCCGTGGTCATGTGCAATGTCAGCTGGTGGTTGGCATGGTAGGACATCTGCGAATCGATCAATTCGCGTAACCAGGCGGCCAATGGCATGGGCTGCATCCGGAAGTCCTGCAAAGACTTGTTCAACCGGTCACTGCGCAGCCATTTTTCAAACATGGACAGCAGCCTTTGCGTAGCGCTGGCGATCACATCCAGCCGCTTGGTCAGGTTGAGCGTGCCCAAGTCGGCTTCTCTGCGCATGAGACTGATCTGGCTCTCCACAATGCCCAAGGGATTGCGGAACTCATGCGAGATCAGGGCACCAAAACGCACATATTGCGTCAGCGTTTGTTTTTCATTGTTCAGCGACTGTTCCAGCTCGAGGGTGCGTTGCTGCACCGCCATTTCCAGCCGCTCTTCGGACAGTCGCAAGCTCTCCAGCATGCGCTGGTGGCTGGTCAAGGCCATGGCTTGTGCGTTTTCACGTTCCTGCCGCTCGGTGTGGATCAAGTCGGCCAAGGACAGCGCCAGCAACAGCATTTCGGCGGCCGATGAAATTTGCAGGCTGTAGGCTGTGTAGCCGTTGGTGGGCAGCCAAGCGAAGCCCCTGAACGCGGCCACAAAACCCCCGATCCATAAAACCCCCCACGCCAGCAAGAAGAACCGGGCTGCCTTGTAGCCTTGGCGCCAGGCTCGCCAAGCCATGGTCAACACTGTCAGACCTGCCGGGATGCAGAACAGTGAATAAATCACCACCACGGCTTGCCGGTCCAGATCCAGCCACAGTGAAGCCATCAGCCAAGTGCTGATGCCGAAAAAAACAGCGGCTGCCCATTCGTTGAATCGGGCCATCCTCGAAGTCTCTCGCCGCATTTGCAAAAAGCGGTTGGTGAACAAAAGTCCAAAACCGATGGCCAGGTTGAAAAAAAAGCTTTGGGCAATCGGCTCGAACGCCTCCCATTCACGCCACACAAACAGATGGCCCAGACCGTTGCCCGCGAGCATGCCCATGCCGATGTGGCCGACAAAGAGTGAATAAAACAAAAACCGGGCATCCCTGAGCGAGACGGCCAAAAAAAGGTTGTAAATCAGCAGCGCGATGAGCCCACCGAAATAAAGCGCCTGCAAGATGAACTGCTTTTGACTCTGGTTGCCAAACGCATCGGGTTGCCAGACCTGCAAGGGAATGGTGGTGCTGTGACTGGTCTTCACTCGCAGCACAAAGGTCTTGTCTTCGGTGCTCAGGTCCAGCGGCATCAAATGAAAGCGGTGAAAGTAGGGCGCATTGCTCGCAGGCCGTGTGGTGCCCAGATGCAGCACTTTTTGGCCCGGCGCATAAAAATCAATTTCATCCAGCAGTAAAAAAGGAATTTCCAGCAGCCACCGCTCAGGCGCTTGGTCAGTGCGCTTGAGTTTGATTTTCAGCCAATAAGCCGATTTGGAATATCCGAAATTGATGTCGCCCTGTTGGGTCGGCCAAGCCTGAAATCGCGAGGCGACATCTGCCCGATCAAGGTCTGAATATTGAAGCTGCCCGGATGCGTCTTCCAGAAACTGAACGCTGTCCATTGGCTTGATCTGTGGGGTGCCCATGTCCAGTGTTGCCGCACCACTGGTGTGGATGCCGACAAACCACGCAAAAATTGTAATTATCAAATTAAGAATAAGATTTTTCATTTTGGTATTTTTTTGCTGGTTACTTTGGAATAAATTATGTTTCAAAATGTCAAAAATGTCGTATTTGACAGTTTTTTTGTCGAAATCGTGCGGTAGACGCTGTTCCCACCACTTCGTACCATGCGCTTCAAGCAGCGGGCCAGGGGGGCCTTGCTGGGGCCTGTTTCATGGCCAATCGCTTGAAAACGCAGCGAAATGCGCATCAAAAAATTGGAAGGTGTACAGGCTTTGATTATTCACCCCAAGTTGTCAGTCGGGGTGAATTGGGGGGCTGATCGGTGTGAATGCCACGCTGCTCAGGCCAGTGATTCCAGTTGGATATTTTTAAAAAGGACTCAATCATGTTTGAGCAAGTTGTTCCCGTGAATAAAGAGCGCCATGCCGGTAAAAAAGTCCGCATGAGCAATGATTTTGGCTTCGCCTCGAAGTTCCATGTCGCCTACATCACCCTGCATGAATTTGCACGGGCTGCGTCCATCTACCCGGTGGTGTTCCTGGAAGACCAAGCCAACGACGAATTCCGTCCCGTTGTTCTGATGGGCCTGGACGCCGGTGAGAACCTGTTTGTCAACGCCCAGGGCGAGTGGTCGGCCTCCTACATTCCGGCCATCATCCGCCGCTACCCCTTTGCGCTGACCAAGGCGCCCGAGGCAGATCGCTTCATCGTTTGTGTGGACGAAGCCAGTGAACTGCTCAGCGACACCGAGGGCGCGGCCATGTTTGACGAACAAGGCAACCCCACGCAGGTCATTGAAAACGTCAAGCGTTATCTGGGTGAATTGCAGCAAATGGACCAGATGACCCATGAGTTCGGCAAGTTCCTGGTGCAAAACAACCTGTTGACCCCCCTGAACATGCGCGTCAATGCCGCAGACCAAGTGCGCAACATCACCGGTTGCTACGTGATCAACGAAGAGCGACTGAACAACTTCAGCGATGCCAAGTTCCTGGAAGTGCGCCAAAAAGGCTACCTGCCCGCGATCTTTGCGCACCTGATCTCGCTGTCGCAGATCGAGCGCCTGGCCAGCATGAAAAAGCCGGGTGCCAACGCCTCAACGCCTGCGCCTTCGACCGAAACCTTGCAGTAAACCCGATGCACCCCTCTCAGGCACATCCGGTGTGCCCGGGTGGGGTTGGCATGACAGCGCCAGCGTCTTTTGAAGCCGCTGGTTTTTGCAATCGTACTTGCGTGATTGGCATGAAACACACCTCCACAACCCCAAGCGCCTTGATCCGCGTGACCTTGACCGCTGCTGTGTGCGCACTGGCCTGCCAAAGCTTTGCGCAGTCGACCCCCGCTGCGCTGGAAAAAAATACTCAGGCGCCAGCCGCTTTGGCTGCTCAAAAGCAGCCGCTCAGCCTCAAGGCCTTGGTGGAGAAACTGCGGGCATCGAACAAGACCATCCGATCCAAGCAGGCCGAAGGGGACATCGCGGCCACCGGCATTGACCGTGCCGCCTCGGCATTTCAGCCCCTGGCCAACCTGTCGGCCGCCCAGGGCAAAAGCCTCACCAAGAACACCTTTGAAGAATCCATCATTCGTCAAGGCACGCTCGGCGTGTATGACCGCCAAGGCAAAGACTACTCGGTGGGTGTGTCGAAGTTGCTGGCCGCCACCGGTGCCAAGCTGGAAGTCAAAAGCACGCTCTCCAGATTCCTGACCAACATTCCCGACTTAAACCGCCCTGAAGGTGCCTACGACAACCGCAGCAACCTGGGCTTTTCGATCACCCAACCGCTGGCGCGCGATGCCGGGCCGGCCGTCACCACCGCCCGCCTGCAAGTGGCCACATTGGACGCCACAGCGGCTGACCATGCCACCCGCGACACCGAAACCAGCGTCGTGGCCGAGGCCATCATGGCCTACCACGAGATGGTTTTTGCCCAGCACCGCGTGCAAGCCGCTCAGGAAAAAATCCGCAACGGCCAGCGTTTGCTGGTGGAAGCCCAGGCCATCAACCGCAATGGCCGTTTGCCCGACTCGGATGTTTGGGAAGTCGAGAACGCCCTGAACCGCTTCAAGGCCGGTTTGAGCGAAGCCCTGCAAGTCGAGCGCGAAAAAACCAACCGCGTGCGCACCATGCTGCTGAGCGTGGCCGCCGACAGCCCCCAGGGTCTGGTGGCGGTGGACGCATTGCCAGCGGTGGCCGACAAAGTCTTGAGCGCCGACGAAAGCCTGCGCACCGCCATGGCGCGCCGCGACGATTACCTGATGCGCAAAGTGCAAGCCGAGCGCGAAGGCGTGCAATTGGCCTACACCCAAAACCAGACCTTGCCGCGCGTCGATCTGGTGGCCTCCTACGGTATGAATGGCCTGGAATACGCTTTGAGTCGGGCCTACAGCGTGTCCCGCATGTCGGACTACCCGACTTGGTCGGTCGGTTTGCAGGTGTCCATTCCGCTGGGCCGCAACATGCAAGCGCAGTCCGACTTGAAGGCCGCCTTGATTCGCCGTGAGGACGCCTTGCTGGGCCTGAAGTCGGTGGAGGTGCAAATTTCCAACGACATCGACACCACCTTGTCGATGCGCAGCTCGGCGGTGGAACGCTGGGACCTGTGGAAGCAGGTTCATGCCCGAGAAAAGCAGCAGCTGGAGCTGGAACGCCGCAAATTCACGGCCGGGCGCAGTGACACGCGTGAAGTGCTGCTGCGCGAAGAGCGTGTGATCAATGCCCAGTTGACCGTTTACGAACAACAAATGGCCGTGGCCCGTGCCGAAGTGCTGCTGGATGCCGCACAGGGCACCTTGCTGGACAGTTTTGCCGATCCGAAAAAGTGATTTGAAGGTGTGTATGTTGTTGTTTGCAGGTTTGGATCGAGTCAGATGCCATGTGCGCTGTGCCCTGTGGCGGGCCTGTTTGCGCGGCCTGTTGTGGGCCGCAGGGGCTGTGCTGGCCCTGCCCAGCGTGGCCCAAGTCAGTGCGCCAGGCGTGACCCAAGCCTTGAAAGAAACCAAACTCAGCTTCACGGTGGCGGGCCGCATTGACGGTGTGCAGGTCAAAGAAGGCCAGAGCGTGCAAAAAGGCCAGATCCTGCTGTATCTGGACAAGACCGCCGAAGAGCTGGAAGTCAAGCGCAGACGTCTGCTTTTGCAGGACATGTCGCGCCTGAACGAATTGCGTGAAAAGGAAAAAGTGCTGAGCGAACAGGTCAGCTCGCTCAAGTCCTTGCTGGCCTCGGGCGGCGTCTCGCGCAAGCAGGCCGAAGACGAAGAGTTGGCCTTGGGCGCCGTTTCTTCTGAGCGCAAGGCCTTGGAGAGCACCAAGCAGCGTGAACAAGTCGAGCTGAGCCTGGCCATCGAGGCCCATGACCGCAGGCATTTGCGAGCCCCCATCTCTGGCATCGTCACCAAACTGGTGCCCCGCCCGGGTGAGAGCATTGGCGCCCATGAGCCCATGGTGCATGTGGTCAACGTCAGCCGGGTGCGGTTTCTGGGCAATGTGCAGTCCCAAAACAGCGCAGCCTTGAAAGTGGGCCACAAAGTCACCATCAAGTTGGGCCTGGACGCCAGCGCGCAAAGCCGCGAGGCGCGCATTGTTTTTGTCTCGCCCGTCACCGATCCGGCCAGTGGTCTGGTGGAAGTGATCGCCGAGTTTGACAACAAAGACGGCTCCGTGCGCCCCGGCATCACCGGCCGCATGGTGTTTTGAGTCGGCTGCCCATGACCCTTGATGCCGTGATGATCCGCGCCAATTCAGCCACCCAGGCCAGTGCCCGGCTGGCTGCACTGGCGCAATTTGACGGCACCGTGGAGGCCTTTTGGCCCTTGTACCTGCAGACCGTGGCACAAGCCCTGACGGCCCGTCGCGTGCTGCTCTTGACCTCGGCCGTGGGCCGCCCTTGGCAGGCCCGTGCCCAGTGGCCCGCGCAAGGCGCAGACGCTCCGGGAGACGCCGACTGGACCTTGCATCTGGTGGAGCAGGTCAAGGACGGTCTGCCCCATGCCCAATGCAACGAGTCCGATGCGCTGGCGCTTGTCATGATGGCGCCGTCCGATCCGGGCACGCCGGTGTTTGCGGTGGTGGCGCTGGACGTGGACACCAGCGAGTGGGAAGAAGACGGCCTGTGCGCCTGGGCGGCACTGGCTGCACCCATTCCCGCCTTGTTTGGTGTGCAAAGCCAGTCGCGTGCGCAGGCGCTGGCGACTCAAAAGGCTTTGCAGACCGCCGCCGCTCCTGCACCCGGTGCGGCCATTACGGCCCTTGCGGCCGAATCAGGGGAGCCTGCACACAGCAGCGCCGACGTGCAGGGCCGTGCAGAGCGCTTGCACGACATCTTGCGCCTGAGCATTGCGCTCAGCCAGGAGTCGCGCTTCATGCCGCTGGCCATGGCCTTGTGCAATGAACTGGCCCTGCGTTTTGACTGCACCCGCGTGTCCTTGGGCTGGGTGGATGGCCATTACGTGCGCTTGGTGGCCGTGAGCCATGTTGAAAATTTCGATGCCAAGTCCTCCGCTTCGCGTGCGCTGGAAGCGGCCATGGAAGAAGCACTCGAGCAAGACCGTGTGCTGCTGTACCCCGCGCCGCAAGACCAGGGGCAGGTCCTGCGTGCGCACCAAGCCTATGCCGACGCGCTGGCCGTGCCTTACCTGAGCACTGTGCCTTTGACACGGGGTGAAACCGTGGACGCGGTGCTTTGTCTGGAGGGCCAAAGCGCCTCGCTCAGTGAATCGCAGCTGTGGGAGTTGCGTTTGATGGGCGAATCGGTTTCGCGCTGGTTGGTCACACTGCATGCGCAAGACCGCTGGTTTGGTGCACGCTGGTGGCATGCGCTGGCCCAGCAAGCCCGCACATTTTTGCAACCCAAGCACAGCGCCCTCAAGCTCGCAGGCGTGACGGCGGTGGTGCTGCTGTGTGTGCTGTTCATGTTGCCCTGGGCTTACCGGGTCGATGCCAGCCTGGCCATTCGCAGCCAGGATTTGCTCTTCATGCCCGCGCCGTTTGACGGCTATTTGCGCAAGGTGCACGTCAACGTCGGCGATCAGGTGGCCTCGGGCGATATTCTGGTCGAGCTGGACACCCGCGACCTGAGCCTGGAGGCCGCGATGGCAGAAGCCGAGCTGGCGCGCCACGCCCGCGAATCGGAAAAAGCCATGGCCGCCCAGCAACTGGCGGACATGCAGATTGCCGCGGCTCGCCAGCAGCAATCGGTGGCGCGACTGGACTTGATCCGTTACCAGCTGGGCAACGCGCAGGTGCGTGCGCCCTATGCTGGGGTGGTCATCGAAGGCGACCTCAAAAAGAACCTGGGCGCGCCGGTGCGCAAGGGTGATTTGCTGCTGAAACTGGCCCAGACCACGCAAAGCTATGTCGAGCTGGAAATCGATCAGATTTACATCCACGAGGTGCGGGTCGGCAGCCAAGGCGAATTTGCCCTGGTTGGACGGCCGCAAGAGCGCTACGGCATCACGCTCACGCGCATCGACCCGGCCGCGACCCACCGCGATGGCCGCACCTTCTATCTGGCACGCGCCCAGGTGGCAGGTGGCCTCAAGCCCGATTGGCGCCCCGGCATGGGCGGCACCGCCAAGCTGGAGGCCGGTGACCGCAGCCTGATCTGGGTGATGACGCAACGCACGGTGCGCTTCTTGCGGGAGTTCTTCTGGTTATGAGTCTTGAAGAGGCCAGTGGCAAGACCTTCAGCGACGCTTGGCATCGGGTCTCGGGCGTGCGCGCGCACCTGCGCACCAGCGTGGCTTCCCATCGGCAAACTTTTGGTGGCCAGCCCTGGGTGGTGTTGCGCGACAAATTCAGCAACGAATGGTTTCGCGTCTCACCCGATGCCTTTGCATTTTTGTGTCGCCTGACCGATGGCCGCACCGTGGACGAGGCCTGGAACGACTGCCTGGCGCACGACGCGCACCGTGCGCTCACCCAGGAAGAAGTTGTGCAGCTGTTGGGGCAGCTCAATTTGTCGAACCTGCTGCAATACGACCGGGGCGATTCGCAGGCGAGTTTGTTTGAGCGCTTTTCCAAGCGCAAAAAACGCGAGATGTGGGCGCTGTTGATGGGTTTTCTGTCCATCAAGGTGCCCCTGTTTGACCCGGACCGCCTGCTGGCTTGGGCCATGCCCGCGATCCGCGTGGTCTACAGCCGTTGGGGCTTTGTGGTGTATGCCGCCTTGCTGTTCATGGGCGCCAAGGCCTTGATGGAAGAGTCCGATCACCTGTTTGACCAATCGGCCGGTCTGCTGGCGCCTTCGAACCTGGGGCTGCTGTATGTGGGCTTTTTGTTGTCCAAGGTGCTGCACGAAATCAGCCATGCCGCGGTGTGCAAGTTGTTCGGCGGCGAGGTCCACAAGATCGGCGTGATGCTGCTCTTTTTTGCGCCCATACCCTATGTGGACGCAACCGCCGCCTGGGGTTTTCGCAGCCGCCGACAAAGGGTGCTGGTGGGGGCTTCTGGGGTGGTGGCCGAGCTGGCCCTGGCCGCCTGCGCCGCCATGCTGTGGGCCAACACGGCGCCCGGCACGCTCAATGCGCTGGCCTACGACATCATGTTTGTGGCCAGTGTTTCGTCTGTGTTCTTCAACCTGAACCCCTTGCTGCGCTTTGACGGTTACCACATCCTGGTGGATCTGGTGGACATACCCAACCTGTACCAGCGCTCGCGCGAGCAAATGCGTTACCTGGCCGAGCGCTACATCCTGCGCCTGACCAACGCCCAACCGTCGGCGCGCACGGGACGCGAAGCCATTTTTTTGCCGCTGTACGGCGTGTCCAGCATCTTGTACTGGCTGCTGCTCATGTCCACGATCATCTTCTTCATCGCGGGTGAGTACCTGGATCTGGGCGTTCTTCTGGCGGTGGTGCTGTTTTTCACTGCGGCGGTGATGCCTTTGTACAAATTCATCAAGTATTTGCACAGCAACCCGCAGCTCGGTTACCAACGGGGCCAGGCGGTGGCGATTTCGGCCGGGCTGTCTGTGCTGGTGCTGGGGACTTTGGGGGCGGTGCCCGTGCCTGACCAGATCCGCGTGACAGGCGTGGTCGAAGCGGTCCAATCGCGCCAGTTGCACACCGAAACCGAAGGGTTCATGACCGAACTGTTGGCTCGGCCAGGTGCCGTGGTGCAAGCGGGGCAGCCCCTGGTGCGCCTGCGCCACCCCGAGCTGGCCTTTGACATTCGGGCTGCCCAAATGCAGCGCGACCAGATCCTGTCGCAGGAAATCCAGGCCATCTCCAGGCACTCGACCGATTTGAGCGCGATCGAGCAGCAATTGCACGCGGTGGAGCAAACCCTGGCCGATCTGCATTACCGGCAAGCGGCGCAG
Organism: Comamonadaceae bacterium; assembly: GCA_027486495.1. Lineage (GTDB taxonomy): Bacteria > Pseudomonadota > Gammaproteobacteria > Burkholderiales > Burkholderiaceae_C > Limnohabitans_A. Next base: position 84,858 of record JAIXOZ010000078.1, read on the forward strand.
CTGATCCGTGCACCGATCACCGGCATCTGGAGCGCCAGTGAGCTGGACGCCAGTCACGGCCAATGGATGGCCCGAGGCGCGGCCGTGGGCACCATCGTCAACGAAGACCGCTGGCGTTTTGTGGCGGTCTTGCCGCAAGTGGCCAGCCATGTCTTTGATGACCGCATTGCCCGCACCGAGGTGCGCCTGCGCGGGCAAGAGGGCATCAACATCCCGGTGGCCGCCACCTCGGTCATGCCCTTTGAACAGGGCCAGTTGCCCTCCAAGGCCCTGGGCATGGCCGGTGGGGGCGATTTGGCCGTGTCCCCATCGGACCCCCATGGTTTGACGGCGGCAGAGCCGTTTTTCCGCATCGAGTCGAGCTTCAAATCCGAAGCCAAAGCCGACGGTAGTGACAGTGATTTGCCCCACTTCGTTCATGGCCGCATTGGCACCATGCGCATCACGCTGTCCAACCGCCCCTTGCTGGTGCAGTGGGAGCGCAAGCTGCGCCAGTTCTTCCAGAGGAAGTTCCGCGTATGAACATGGCGGCACTGCCTGGCACTTTGTTGCCCCAGTCAGCGGCCCACTGGGCTGACCGGGCCCCGGTGCTGGCGCGGGCCTGTTCGCTCGCGCCCATGGAGAAGCTGCCCGAAGGACTGGATGCCTTTTTTCATGGCCTGCAAGGGCATTGGCTGCGCTGGCGCAGTGCCCAACTGCCCCTGGCACAACAGGCCCAGGCCGCGCTCAAGGCCTGCAACGCGCTGGACGATGCGTCGCCGCAAGACCTGCACGCCCGCGTGCAGCAGGCAGGCGTTTGCATGCGCCTGGACCCGCAGCAGGCCAAAGGGCAGCTGATGGCGGTGCTGGCCACGATTGGCCAAGTCGCCTGGCGTGAGCTGGGCCTGAAGCCCTATGCCGTTCAGTTCATGGGGGCCATGGCCATTCACCGTGGTTTGCTCGCCGAGATGGCCACCGGCGAGGGCAAAACCCTCACGGTGGGCATGGCCGGTGTGCTGGCGGGTTTGAGCGGGCGGGCCTGCCATGTGATCACGGCCAACGATTACCTGGCCCAACGCGACGCTGAAAAACTCGCGCCCCTCTACCGGGGCTGCGGCCTGACGGTGGCCTCGGTCTTTGGTGAATTGGAGGCTCAGGATCGGCCCCTCCGCTATGCGGCCGATGTGGTGTACCTGACCGCCAAAGAGTTGCTGGCCGATCACCTCAAGGACCAACTCGGGCCGGGCACACCAGAGCACCTGAACCAGCAGGCCTTTGGGCACTGGTTGCATGCCGAGCGGCTTGCCGCTGCGGACGGCCGTTTTTTGGTGCGCGGCTTGAACACGGCCATCGTGGACGAGGCCGACAGCATCCTGATCGACGAAGCCGTCACGCCGCTGATTTTGTCGGCACCCCGTGCCAGCAGCGGTTTGTCCGAGGCGGTCTTGCTGGTGTCTGCTTTGGCCGACACGCTGCAAGAGGGCTCGGATTACAGTGTCACGCTCCAAAACCAGAGCATCACCCTCTTGCCACCAGCCCGTGAACGCTTGGCTGGCCAGGCCGAGCCATTGGCCGATCTGTGGCGTCCAGCGCCCCGGCGTGAGGAACTCTTGCGTCAGGCCCTGATGGTGCGCCACTTTCACAAGCCCGGTCAGCACTATGTGGTGCAAGACGGTGAGGTGGTTTTGCTCGACGAGTTCACAGGCCGCATGACGCCCGGGCGCACCCTGACGGCCGGTCTGCACCAGGCCATCGAGGCGCGTGAAGGCCTGACCATCACCGCCCCCAACGAGTCGCTGGCGCAGATGAGTTTTCAGGCTTTTTTCCGCTGCTTTCGCAAGCTGTCGGGCAGCACAGGCACCGCCTGGGAAGCGGCCAGCGAGCTGTGGCGTGTCTACGGCTTGCAGGTGGTGCGCATTCCCACGCACCGCCCGCGCCAAACGATTTACCACGCACCTGTGCTGGTCGAGCAGTCTGCCCACAAGTGGGCCGCTGTGGTGCAGGAAGTGCTGGCCGAACGTGCCAAGGGCAGGCCGGTGCTGGTCGGGGTGCGCAGCATCACGAGCAGCCAGCTTTTGGCCGAGCATTTGCAAGCCGCCCAGTGTCCCGTCAGCGTGCTCAATGCCCTGGCCCACGCCCAGGAAGCGGACATCGTGGCCCAGGCCGGAGCGCCAGGCCGGGTCACGATTGCCACCAACATGGCCGGTCGCGGCACCGACATTGGCCTGGGCGAGGGCGTGGCCGAGGCTGGTGGCCTGCATGTCATCGTGGCCGAAAGCAACGACTCGGCGCGCATTGACCGGCAATTGGCAGGGCGCTGCGGCCGCCAGGGCGACCCGGGCAGCGTGTCGGTGTATCTGTGTCTGGCTGACGAATTGGTGCAGCGCCTGATGTCCCAAGGTCTGCGGCGTCTGGTGTTGGCTGTGTCCAGCCGTGGGGGGGCAGGTCGTCAGCCGTCGGCTCGCCCGTCACCCAGCAGCCGGGTGGCGGCGTGGGCATTTCGCAGGGTTCAAAAGCGCGCCGAGCGCCAAGCCTTTTTGCGCCGCTGGTCCGTGCTGCGCTCTGACGACTGGATGGCCTCGGCCTTGCCCTTTGGCGGTCGCCGCAAAGGAGGCCCGGCATGAGACCCTACAAGGCTTGGCCCTGGACAGCGAAATCGCCCCATGCCCGCCGTTATGGCTCGGCCCTGAACTGCATGCTGCAAGAAAGCCAGGGCCTGACGTCGTCGGGCTGGGAAGTGTCGTGTCGCCTCAGCCCCTCGGGCGCACGGGCGGACCGCCTGCTGTGGGGCTTTGCCGTAAACGGTGCGGCCCGCTCGCGCATTGCCGGGCTGTCAAAGAGCATCGGAATGCCCGACGCCCTGGCGCAGTCGTTTGACGCCTATGCCCCCGAGGCCCGGCAAATACTTTTGGCGGCCGACCTGGGGCCGCACGGCGTGGAGCGCCGTGCTTATCTGGAGTTTTCGGTGCACCAGCGGCCCCCGGCGCAAGGCATCGTGATGCGCGGCTACAAGTGGCGTGTGGATGCCGATGCACGCAGCGCAGACGATGTCTCTACCCGCATCACCGATTACCTGCGCATCAAGATCCAGCCCAGCGACTTGCTGTCGTTTTTGCAGACCCTGCCCGGGGTGCCCGAGGTGGCGCACCCGGCCTATGCGGTGGCCGACTTTGCCGTGCGCGAGGCTTTGGCGCAGCGCCCGGACTGGAACGGATTTGAATATTGGGCCGTGACCGAACAGGCCTCTGACAGAGGGTCTTGCTGCGTGCGCTTGCACGACAGCGGCTTGCACATGGGCGTTCTTTGGCCCGTCGTTGCGCCACTTTTGGGCACCTGGTCACTCGACTGTGCTGCCCACGAATTGTTGTTTTCAAAAATGGGTCATCGGCCCCTTGGATGGATCGCAGCCGGCGTAGACGCCCGGGGCGAACCTTTCGTGACTTTTTATTGTGATGCCGGACGCGATGACGCCCGGCAAGCGCTTGCCGCAGGAGGCTTCCATGAGTCGTGACAAATCTAAAAATCTTTCCAAGCCCCCATTCGCCCTGAAGAAAAACAGGGTCCAGCTTGAAAAGCTCGAAGAACGGGTGCTGCTGTCGGCTGAGCCGCTGCTGCAACTGAACAAGACCGTCACGCCGGTCACGGCCGACAACGTGTTGCTGGACCTGCGTTCTGGCCATGCCGTAGACAGCCAGCGCGACACCCTGATGTCTGCCGATGCCCTGTCTGCCCAGATCATCGATTTGAGCAAAGGCATTGACCAAAATGCCGCTTTGCTCTCTTGGGAATCCAGTGGCCTCATGACTCTGGGGCAAGGCGTGAATGGCCTGATGCTGGACCTGGGCGCGGGCAGCGACACCGTGCGCTTGAGCAGCCTGGAAGATGGGCGCATCCAGGTCACCAGCGACAGCCTGTATGACCTGGTGTTCGCCAAGCCGGTGAACTTCTTCGGCATCCGCGGTGGCTCGGGTGTGGACCGGGTGATTTTTGACAACACCAACCTTGGCGGTGCTGGCCTGAGTGTGGACGCCGAAAGCATCGTGGTGTCCGAAGGCAAAACCGTCACCGCCGGGCGCGACGTGATGTTCTTGGCCATGGCCAGCATCACCCTGACGCCCAGCGTCTCAACCGACGAAAGCGTCACCAGCTTGGTGGATGTGCAAGGTGCGCTGGTGACCAAAGGTTTGGTCACCTTGTCTGCGCGTTCAGCGGTGGACATGCAAAGCGTGTTCAATGGCAGCACGGCCAATTTGTCCTTGAGTGCGACCGCCAAAGCGGATGCGCGTGTGGGCAAAGAAGGCTCTGTCAGCGCCGCTGGCTTGCAGGTGATTGCCACCACCGACATGCGTCTGGTGGCCGAACTCTCGGGCGTGAGCAATGGTTTGCTGGCCTTGAGCGCCACACAAAGCAGCCACGCCGCCTTGCTGGGCAATGCCCAAGTGGTCATTGCTGCCCGCAGCGGCGACACCTCACCCCAGGTGCTGGTCGAAGCCAGTGGCCTGACGCAGATGCGGGGTGTGGTGGGCATGTCCGGCAACTCGGTCGAGGACACGATAGATCCCACCCAGGTGAAGGGCACGATCAAGCTGGACCGTTCGGTGCTGGCCGATGTGGGTGACGGCACGGGCTCTGTGGTGGTGCGTGCGGCCGAAGGCCAAGCTGCGCCCAGCTTGAGCGTGAGCGCCTATACCGGTGACCGCGCCAGTGGCGGGGTCTATGGCCAGATGGTGGCCTCACCCTATGGCGCACAGGCCAACACGATCAAGAACCGGGTGGGCGTGTCGGTGAACACCCCCAACTCGGACCCTGAAAAGAAAAATGAGGTCAATTTGGACCTGTCCCGCCTTGACCTGATGGCCATGGACCGGTCCACCTACACCAGCATTGGGCGCACGGCGCTCAACACCGGTGACACCGCCACCAGCACCTTGCTCAAGTCCGCCAATGTGAACACCTCAGGGGCTGTGACGGCGGTCGCGCTGGATGCGGCCAGTTTCAGCGCCACAGGCGGTGGCTACAAAGTTGACTTCACGGGGGATGGCACCCTGGGGGTGTCGCAAGCCGGTAACCTTGTCCTGGCCCAAGTCAGTAGCCAGATCGACAACTCGAACATCGATGCGCCCAATGTGTGGGCCTATGCCAAAGGCGCGCAAATCCTGAACGCCAAGATCAGCGCCAGTGAACTCGGTCCGATTTCATCGGGGCAGATCAATGAATGGGTGGACGTCAAAGCCCAGCGCGCGTGGAACCAGTTCAATGGCGGCGTGCAACTCGATATCAACGCCTCGACCTTGACGCTGTCGGGCGGTTTGGCTGCAGGCGCTGCTGCGCAGGCCAAGATCAAGGCCATCGCGCCTGCCGGGGCCATGCAGGCCAGCGTCTTCACGGGCCTGGACAAACAGGAGTCTTCGTATGCCCGCAACGTGGTGGGCTGGAGTGAGGAAAGCGGCAACACCCTGTCGCTGTCCAAGCTGGGCGGTGGCGAGTCCTTGGTCGGCACCGTCTATCTGGTACAGGCCAATTTGCGCGACAGCACCGTCACGGCCAAGGATGCTGTTTCGCTGAACGCCCAATCCAATCTGCAACTCGATGCCCTGACCGGCGCCCTGGTGGCGGGTACCGGCTCCGAAGCCGCAGCGGCCTTGCTGCTCAAAGTGGGGGCCACCGGTCTGGTGGCAGGCAACCGCCTTCGATCTGACACCACAGCCCGCATCAGCGACGCCAAAAATGACAAGAAGCTGAAAGCCGGTGGCGCGGTGTCTATCACGGCCAGCGATGCCGGCACGGTCAATGCCTCGGTGGGCAGCTTGAGCTATGACCAGACGAGCGCCAGTGGCAGCTTGGTGCTCAACGACCTCACGCGCACCTTGTTGGCCAAGATCGACACAACCTCGGTGGATGTTGGATCGCTCCAACTGCAGGCGCTGGACACCGCCACCATCACGGCCAAGAGTGCAGGCACTTTGGAGGCCGATGGCGAGGAGGTTTTTTCCAGTTGGTCGGCTTTGGCCCATGAGGGCTCGGTCACCACCAACTGGCTCACGGGTTCGGTGCAGGCCCTTGTGGACAGGGTTCAGCTCAAGGCCTCTGGTGATGTGTCGGTCAAGGCCAGCAGCCATGCCAAACTCACGGCCGACAACAAGCTGGATTATCAAAACGCCAGTGGCAGTGCGCTGGCCTACAACCGCATCGGCAAAGCCAACAGCGGCGTGCTCAAGGGCTCCCTGGACGATCTGCTCAAAGCCGAAAGCCCGACGGATGGGGCTTACAAGGTGTCGGCCTTGCTCCAAGACGGCACCATCGAGGTCGGCGGCGCATTGGCTTTGCTGGGCGATTTGTCCATCACGGCCAGCGCCACCAGTGGCCTGACGAAATCCGAGCTGACCGCGATCCTGGCTCAAAATGCCAGCCAGGCCCAGGCCGAGGCCCGCATCACCATGACGGACAGCAGCACCAGCCACTATGTGGGCGGGCAGCTCAGTGTGGATGCCAAAGACGCTTCCAAGTTCACCAGCGCCAGCGTTCTCAGCACGTTGAGCGCCGTGAGCACAGGCGATATGGGCGCGCGCAATGAGGTGCGCCACCGGGCCGATGCCAAGCTCAACCAGGTCAGCATCTCGACCGGTGCAGGCGTGCGTGTGCTGGCCGAGAGTTCACAAGCCATTGACGCCACCCTCAAAGGCAAAATCAGGGGGGTATTGGGCGCCGGTGGCGATGTCATGGCCCTCAACACCATCTTGGGCGGCACCACGGCCCTGGTGCAAGGTGGACGCATTGACACGGCCGGTGATGTCGAGGTCAAGGCCAACAACCAAAGCAGCATCAAAGCCGACAACCAGGCCTCGGTCAGTGGTGGCGGCTCCAAGACCATGGTGCTGGCCTTCAACGTCATGGGCTGGGACGGCATGGCCTTCAACAAGGCCTCACGCAGCGATTACTCCTCGCCCGATCTGGGCACCGAAAAATCGCTTGAAACGCTGGCCGGGATCATCAACGCCCCGGTCATGGCCGCCGGCCATCTCACGGTCAAGGCCACCATGCAGGCCGCCCAACTGGCGCGTGTTGCCGCTGACAACGATGCCGGTTTTTTTGGCGGTGGCGGTTATGTGACGGCCTCGCACCGCATCAGCACCCGCACCGATGCCTGGATCGGCACAGCCGCGCAGGCCACACCGACGGACGGGCGCACCCAAGTGCTCCATCTGCGGGTGGGGGGCAATCTCACGGTGCAGGCCGATGACAGCTCCAAGATTGACGCCTCGGTGGACCTGGCCAGCACCGGCGGGTTGGCCGCCGTGGGCGGCACCGTGGTGCGCAACTTCCTGTCGCAAAACGTGAACGCCACGCTCGATGACCTGGACCTGTCCACCGGCGGCAACGTCACTGTCGATGCGGCCAACGAGGCCAACGTGCGCGCTATCTTGTCCGGGTCTGCCTCCACGGTCAGCGACACCTGGCCCGGGCTGGGCGGCATCGCGGTCAACAGCCTGATCGCCACCAACGTGATTTTGGGCAAACTCAATGCCACCATCACCGACAGCGATTTAGTCAGTCAGGGCCATTTGTCCGTGTTGGCCAATAACCGCTCGGCGATTGAATCCGACAACACGGCCAGTGCCAGCGGCAGCCTGGCTTCGGTCGGCGTTTTGTCGGCCTACAACAGCATGGGTTGGAAAACGCCCAAACTGTCCGACCTCACCGTGAGCAAACTGCTGAACAACGAAGGCACGCAAGACCCACTCAATGCCCTGGCCCGTATCCGCAACACCGCGCTGACGGTCGCCGGTGATGCCACAGTGGACGCGGCCTTGGCGGCCACGCTCAAAGCCCACATTGACAACACCTCCTCGGGCACCATGACCTCCGCGTCTGTGGGGCTGGTGATGAGCTCCAACTTGGTGGCCAGTTCGGCACAGGCTGACATGCTCGACGCCCGGTCTGCGGTGTCCGGCGTGTTGGGCAAGGCCAGCGTGGGCGGCGCCCTGAGCATCAACGCCAGCAATGCCCCGAATGTGCAGGCAGAAAGTCTGCTCAAGTCGGGCAGCGGTGACCGCACCAGCGGCGCCAACAACTCGATCAGCGCCGACTACGGCAGTGGGGACGGCACCCAGAGCATCAAGTTCGGCAACAAAGTGCGCGTGGCCGAAAACCACCGCGAAGGCGGCGACGGTGGGGCGGTCTACCGATACATGGGCGGCGACACCGTGTCCCTGGATTTGGGCGAGCAAGACTACAGCGACGAAGGTTACTGGATCCAGGAAGACCCCTCGGCGATGACCGAAGGTGTGACCGGTTCTTTGTTGGGTTTGGGCAAAGATGCCTTGCAGGTGGTCGACCTGTATTCGCGCTTGACTTCTGACGAATCGTGGACGGACATCAAGACCCAGAGCGTGGGCTCCATGGGCAAGGCCGAGGTGCAGACCCTGACCGTGACCCCGGCCGCCACACCCGGCGGTTCATTCAGTTTGGCGGCAGGCGACGTGGAAACCGGACCGATCGAGTTGCTCCAGCTGGGCAAGCCACAGGCCGAAGTGCAGACCCTGACTTTGGTCAATGTGGCCGATGCCGCAGAGTCGACGCTGGAAATTTCTTTGGCAGGCCAAAATACCCAAACCTTGATGCTCGACGACTCGGCGCTGAGCAACGCCATTCAATTGCAAGCCCTGCTGGAAACGTGGTTTGGCGTGGACAACGTGCAGGTCACGGTGCAAGACAAGCAAGTGGCCGGTTGGGGTTTTGACATCACCCTGACAGGCACCCTGGTGGGGCAGAACATCGGCCAGATCCAGGCCAAAGTCCTCACCTCCACAGGTGCCAAACATCTGGCCGTGCAAACGGCCACACTGCGTCAGGGCATGGCCGCGCCCACACGGGCCGATCAGGCTTTGCTGATTCAAGCCGCATTGCGCCAGGCCTTGGCTGAGAACGCTTTGACAGTCACCGCAGGCAGTGGCACCGATCAAACCTATACCGTCAACTTTGCCCTTGAGGGCGACCGTGCGCAGCTGCGCGCCATCCATCTGTCCAAGGGCCTGAAGATCGTCAGCGATACGGCACAAGCTGGACAAGCCGCGGTGGGCAACATCTATGACGTGGCCTTGAAGGACCAGCAGTCGGACCAGAAGTTTGACCTGCAGTTCAGCTACAAGGGCAAAACCTACACGGCCAAAGGCATTGTGGCCGAGGCCTCGTCAGCACAACTGCGTGACGCGATTTTGGGTGCCCAGGACGCAGACCTCAAAGCCTTCCGTGCGACCGGTTTGTCGGTGCTTGTGCAGCAAGTGCCTGCAGCGGGCGGCGGAACGCTGTGGAAAGTCACCTTTGGTCGCGATGCACAAGACCTGACGGCCTCCGATCTGAAGTTGCGCCGCAACTACCCGTCCTTCATCGGGGACATTGCCAACATGGTCTCCAATGTGTCGCTGTTTGGCGGGGCTTCCTTCGGGGGCCTGGTCTCGCGCAACGTGGTCGATGGCCAGGCCGTGGCCCTGCTTCGCAAAGTGGATCTGACAGCGGGCGCCTTGTCGGTGACTGCCACGGACGAATCGGTCATTGAAGCCTACATCGACAGTGTGGCCACCTCCACCGGCAGTTTGATGGGTGGCGGTTTGGCGGCCAATGGCGTGATCGCGTTGAACACGGTCCTGGCGCAAGCGCTGGCCGACATCGAGGCCAGCCAGGTGCTGACGCTGAGCGGTGATGTGAAGGTGATCTCCCAGGAAGACGCCACCATCCATGCCATCAACAAGAGCATGACCATGTCGGAAGGCTCCTCCATTGGCCTGACCATGGCGTTCAACACCGTGGGCTGGAAAGCCGATTCGGTGTGGAATTTGGGCAAGGAAGCCTTTGTGGGCAGCCAGATCGGCACCGAAGACCCTTCACGTTCGCGTGCCTCGGTCACCGGCTCCAGCATCGAATCGGCTGGGGCCATCACCATCGATGCGCTCACCACAGCGGGCATTGATGCACTGGTCAGCAACAAAACCAGCTCGGCCGATGGCCTGGCGCAGGGTTTGCTGAACCAGAAAAAAATGGAAAAGATCAAGGGCTTCAAGACCGCCCAGACCCTGAGCAGCATCAAGGTTGGCCTTGGCTTTGTGCTCAGCAGCAACTTGGTCAGCAGCGAATCCAAGGCCTTTGTGGACAGTGGCTCCAGCAAATTGGCGGCCAAAGGCGGTGGGCTCAGGGTCAGTGCAGCAGACAAGGCCAGCATTGAGGCCAACGCTGAGATCGTGCCTGAATCCAGCAACACCCTGGGCAGCAGCGTGGTCAACCTTGCGGCCGATCAGATTGGTGCGTTCAATGTGGCCTTCACCGACCGCTCGGGCACCCAGCTCGTCAATGTCAATCAGGTGGTCCAGATTGCGCAGGCGGATTACAAATCCAGCGATATGCCCGAGCTGATGAAGAAAGGTCAGCGGGTGGAGTTGCTGCGCAGTGTGGGCGGCGGCACCTATGGCAGCAGCTATGAATATCTGGGCACCGAACCCCTTTTGAATGTGGATTTTGAAGCGCAGGACTTCACCGATACCAGCAAGTGGCACAAGGTGCTGGGCCAAGCAGGTCAGAAGTATCTGCGGATTTGGGGGGGCGTGAGCACACCGATTGACCTTGGCAAGGAGGACTACGAAAACTCTGTCAACTGGATCGCCTGGGATGCCCAAGGCCTGGCCAAAGCCGGGTTCGAGGTGATGGGCGAGGTGATCGACTCCCTGACCAAATCCAAACTGGGTGGAGGTGATCAAAGTGTGTCCGCCGGTTTCGGTGGACTGGTGGTGCGCAATGACCTGCGCGGGGTGGTCGATGCCCATCTGGATGCGGTGCAGGCCAGTGCTCAGGGCGACATCATCGTGCGCGCCAGCGAATCTTCTGTAGTTAGCGCCGAGGACACCAGCAGTGTCACCGCCGGCTCCTTCGGTCTGAACGCCGTGGTGGCCACCAACACCGTGTTGGGCAGTGCCAAGGCTTGGGTCAAGGGGGGCAGCCTGACCACCACAGGTGGCGGTTCTGTGCGGGTTTCCTCGACCAACGAAGCGGTCATCGATGCGACGGTGACCAGTGAAGTCTCGGCCACGACCTCGGTCGGTGTGGCCCTGGCGTTCAACACCATTGGCTACAAACCCAACAGTGTCTGGGATTTCATCAAAGACGCTTTCAGCGGCGGCGACTACACCAGTCCACAAACGCTGCTGACCCAGGCCTGGACCGATGGCACGGCGGTGGATGCCGCAGGGGCCGTCAGTGTCTCGGCCATCTCGTCGGGCACCGTCAAGGCGGAAATCGCCAACTCCGCCTTGGCCATCAACGCCGAATTCGGCCCGGATGCCAACGAAGACACCGGCAAACCGGGCGAAGCCAACGCCATCAGCATTTCGGCGGCCCCGGTGGTCGCCATGAACAAGCTCAATGCCGAAACCAAGGCCTACATGGCCAACACCCCGAGCCTCAAGGCGGCGGGTAATTTGAGCATCGAGGCCAAAGGCACCACCAGCATCAAGTCCAAGGTCAGTGCCTCTGCCGTTTCGGTGGCGGTGTCCAAAGACGGCAAGGGCGTGTCCATTTCGGTGGGCTTTGCCATGTCGCGCAACGAGGTGGACAACAGCGTGTTGGCCTACCTGAGTGGTTCTGCCGCGGGAGCGCCCAAGGCCAGCATTGGCGGTGATGTCAGCATTTTGGTGGACCGCAGCGCGTCCATCGTGAGCGAAGGCACAGCCACGGCCATTTCGGTGGCCGCCAGCCCCAAGGGCGGGCCTGCCGTCTCGGGCGGTGCAACCCTGTCGTTCAACCTGATCAACGGCTTGGCCGATGCTTACCTCAGCAACATCGATTTGGAAACTCTGGGGGCTGCAGGCAAAAACGGCGATGTACGCATCAAGGCGCTCAACGATGCCGAGATCATTGCCCGCGTGCTGACCATCTCAGCGGCCGTCTCGGTGGCGGGCAGTGCCCCAGCGCCTGCGGTGTCGCTGGGCGTCTCGGTGGCCAAAAACATCATGGGCGCGGATGTCGTGGACACTGCCTACGACTACAAAGCTTCGGCCTACAACAAGGTCAACAAACTGACTGAACTGGTCAAGGGCAAGAAAGTGCTCAAGGACACCGGTGTGCTGACCCACGAGGTCTATGAGTACCTGGGCGACACCCTGAGCAACAAGGACGGGATCGACCTGATCAATCAGAACTACAGCGATGCAGGTGTTTGGCGTGTCCTGAGCTACACCCCTAAAAAGGCATCGACCCGTGCACGCATTGATTCGGCCAGCGTGAATGCTGCCGGTCTTTTGCAGGTGGATGCCTCGGGTGCCTCCTTCATCGAGGCCAATGTGCGCACCGGCTCGGCGGCCGTGGGGGCTGCGGGTGGCAACGCCATCTCGGCCAGTGCGGCGGGGGTGTATGCGGAAAACCGCATCAACTCGGGGCTGGAAGCCTTGATCGGTGGCACCGGCACCGCCCGCAAGGTGCAGGCCGACAGCGTCAGCGTGACGGCCCGCAACCAGGGCTCCATCGACGCCATGGCCGGCGCGGCATCTTTGTCCGCCTCCTTGTCGGGTGGTTCGGCCATTTCGGTCTCCATCGGTTTGTCGCTGGCCTTCAACAGCATCGAGGGCGATGTGCTGGCCAATGTGGGTCTGGTGGACCTGCTGGCGCGCGACGGCAAAGTCACGGTGGACGCCCGCTCGGGCGGCGTGCAACTGCTCAGCGGCCAATGGAGCGCCCTTCAATCCAAGGGCGTGACAGCCGATGTGCTCAACAGTGCGGCCAATGCAGGCGCCAAGACTTCTTACACCAGCACATCGGGTCAGTCGCGCTGGGACTATCTGGACTCGGAAGGGCCCACCACGCTTCAAAATGGGGATGCCGTTCGCGCCGCGTCGGGCAGGATCTATGAGTACTGGGGTGGCAATGACAAAACGCTGAACCTGGGCACCCAAGACTATGTCAACGGTTCTGACTGGTCCGAGCTTGACTCCAACACCCGAACGCTGCGCGCGGGCTACACCGTGCGTGTGGATGCCATGCACACCGCAGGCGGCCAGGTGGGCAAGGTGTACCGATTCATTGGCGCTGCCGTGAATCACGGGACAGCCGATGGCAAGGTGATGGTCTCCCAAGATCAGCGTGTCCGGGTGGACAGCAACTTCGAAGACAGCGGCATGCTGGGCAAGATTTACAAATACATCGGCTCGGGCAATGGGCAACTGATGGATTTGCGCGATGCCGACTTCAAGGACTCCGACCTGTGGGAAGAGGACAAGACTGAAAAAGAAATCAGCCTCTGGAAAGAAAACTTTGCCAACACCGCCCGCTGGGAGTTGGCCACCGAGTTCACCGATGAGGCCAGTCGGGCCCTGATCAGCAACACCTTGCTGGATCTGGGCTTGAAGCTGTCCAGCATCGAGACCATGCGCCCGGATGCCTTGTACAAGAGCACCGAGGGTCTGAGTTGGGATTACCTGAGCAGCCAGGCCACGCCCCAGGACGTCGAAGAAGAAGACCAAGTGGGTGTGGTCAGTGGCGCACTGGCAGGCCATGTGTACCGTTACATCAGCACCACCGAGCGCAAGCTGGACCTGACCAAAGAGGACTTCACCAAGACGGACCGCTGGAAGCGGGTGACGGCTGACAAGACCGAGATGTTCAAGGGCTACACCGTGCAGGTGGCCGACCAGCACAAGGCCGGGGGCATCGCCGGCATGGTGTACCGCTACCTGGGCAAGAACAAGCTGGAGCTGGACCTGTCCAAGTCCAATTACCTGGACACCAAAAACTGGGAAGTGGTCAAGCCGGTGCTCGACATTTCGATGATCGAAGCCGGTCAGCGCTGGATGATCCACGACGGCGCGGGCAGGGCCTACACCCTGGCCAAAACCGATGATGGCCAGTTCAGCATCACGCGCAACGCCATCAACGCCACCTCGGTGGCGGCTTCTGCGGCCATCAGTTTCGGGGGTGGCAATGCGGTGGCCGTGTCGGGTGCGGGGGCGGTGGCCATCAACTCGGTCATGGGCTCGACCGATGCCGTGTTGCGCCAAGCCAAAGTGGTGGCCAAGGGCGATGTGGTGATCCAGGCGCGCAGTGACGCCTCGATTTCTTCGCGCATTGCCGCCCTGTCTGCGGCCATTGCGGCAGGCGGAGGCGCAGCCGGTGTGGGCGCGTCGATTGGCGTGTCCGTGGCTCGCAACCTGATCGGCCAAGAAGGTTTTGGTGCGGTGGGTGACGCAGCGATAGCGACCACACGCGCCTTGGTGATCGACTCCAACATCACCTCAGAGGGTGACCTGCAGATGAAAGCGGCGTCACAGCAGACCATCTCGGCGCTGGTGGTGGCCGGGTCTGCGGCTGTGGGGGTGGGCAGCTCCGCCGGGGTTGCCGCCAGTGGCTCGGGCGTTTGGGCGCAAAACCAGATTGGCATGCGCATTCAGGCCGGTGCTGACACGGAAACGGCGTCGGGCATACGCCCGAGCCGCATTGCCGTGGACAACGTCAGCATCCTGGCAGACGATGATTCACGCGTTGACGCCCATGCGGGCGCGGCCTCCATTGCCGCCTCGTTTGGCGGCTCGGCCGGTGTGGCCGTCTCGATTGGTGTGTCTTTGGCACGCAACATCATTGACACCGTGGTACTGGCCAGCTTGCGCGGCGCGCAGCTCGACGCCAAAGGCACCGTGGACGTCAAAGGCACCTCCAGTGCCACCATCACCGTCAAGGCCTGGGCCGCTTCGGTGGGCGCCGGTTTTGGCGGCGCTGCCGGTGTGGGCGTCAGTGGCGCAGGTGCGTCTGCCCTGAACGTGATCCTGGGCGACGTGTTCGCCAAGGTGGACGACAGCGCCATCCGCGCTGCCTCCGACGTGAGCGTGAACGCGCAGGCCACCAACCGCATCACGGCCTTGATCATTTCTGCCTCGCTGGGCGTAGGCGGGGGCGGCTCGGCCGGTGTGGGGGCCTCGATTGGCGTGGCCTTGGCACGCAACTACATCGGTTACGACCCCGAAGGTTTTGACGGTGATGTCACCTACACCTCGGGCACCAGCAAACCCACACAGATCAAAAAGGGCGATTTGATTCGCCTGGCGGCCAACTCCGGACCTCGGGCCAATGAGGTCTATGAATACATCGGCACAGACACCCTGAAGGCCACCACCAAGGACGGCAAGGTGCAAGAGCTGATCCTGATCCAGGACTATGCCGACACCAAGAAGTGGAAGCAGCGCGTGGGCACTTCGGCCAACCGCATCATCGCCTCGGTCAACAACGCGTCCATCACGGCGCTGGACGATGACACGCTGACGCTGGACCTGAGCGTCAAGGCGGACACCGCGCAAACCATTGAATCGCAAATTGTCTCGGGCTCGGTGGCCCTGGCAGGCGGCGGGGCTGCAGGCGTGGCGTTGAGCGGTGCGGGCGCTGCCGCCAGCAACCAGGTGGGCTCACAGACGCAGGCCGCCATCACCAACACCACCGGCAAAGGGGTGGATGTGGACGGTGCCATCGTGGTGGACGCGCAAGACCGCTCGACCATCAAGACCACGGTCACCGCCGTTTCGGTGGCGGCTTCTTTTGGCGCTGCAGGCGCTTCGGTGGCACTGTCCGTGTCATTGGCCGACAACCAGATCAACAGCACCATCACTGCGCTGGTGGACAAGGCCTTGCTCAAGTCGGCCGACACCATCACGGTCAACAGCTACGACAAAGCCAAGATCGACTCGTCGTCGACTGCCGTGGCCGTGGCCGTGGCCGTCAGCATTGGCGGCTCGGTCGCTGGCGGGGGTGCGCATGCCTTCAACACCATCAACACCGTCACCCAATCGCTGATTGACCAAAGTGGCGTGGACAAGTTGAGCACCACCGAGTCGGGCAAAACCGAGATCACGGTGGGCAAAACGCTCACCGTCAAAGCGCTGGGCGAGTCCATCTCCAAGGCCGAAGTCAACGCCGCCGCTGCCAGCTTTGGTCTGGTGGCCGCTGCTGCCGCAGGGACTGCGGCAGAAAACACACTCACGCCCACCGTCAAGGCTTCGGTGCGCAACAGCGAGATCAACGCCAACTTGCTGACGGGCAAGGTCGACATTTCGGCTACCGCCAACCAGACGGCCGATGCGCGCAGCGCTGCGCTCAGCGTGTCTTCGGGCGCGTCCATGGGCATGTCCTCGGTCAAGGCCCGGGATGCTGGGGCCGTGATGGCCGAGCTGGGTAACGATGTGAAAGTCATCGCTGCCGTGCTGAACCTCACGGCCAGCGCGCGTGATGAGGTGTTCCAGCGGTCCAATGCCTCTTCGGGCGGTTTGTTCCTGGGGGCCGCGGGCGCGTACTCCAGCCTGGAGATTGTGGGCACCACGCGTGCAGGCATTGGAGACCGGGCCGATCTGGCTGTGGGCTTGCTCAACATCTGGTCCACCCGCACGCAAAGCTTTGATGCCACCGCCCTGAACGTGGCCGTGGGCTTGCTGGCCGGCAGTGGCGCCACCATGGACACTATGCTCACGGGCACCTCGGATGTTGCCATTGGCAACAACGGCAAAATCGTGGCCGGCACGATCACGATCCGGGCCGACAACCAGGCCGACAAGAACAAGTATTCGGCCAGCAGTGAATCGCTGCGATCGGGCGCAGGCGGTCTGGGCGCTTTGACCTCGCTGGGCATCACGACCGAAATCGGCAGGAGTGGCCAGAAATACGGCGCTCAGGTCACGATCGGTGATGGCACCGAGATGACGGTGTCCGCCGCACAAGGCAAGACCGGCAACTTCACGGTGGCCACGTACACCCAGGCCGACATCACCGACAAAGTGCGCATTGACGCCATCGGCGGGTTGAACCTGTCCAATGCCATCGTCAATCAAACGTCGGAGATGGTCTCGAACATCCAGGTGGGCACGGCCAAGCTGCGCAACCTGAGCGGTGACCTGAACCTGTCCACACGCACCGATGCCGACCTGACGGCTGGTGCCAACGTGCTGTCGGTGTCGATGTATGCCTTGGGCACTTCGCTGTCCACCTCCAAACTGCAGTCGGACAACACCATCCAACTCAATGGCTCGGAACTGTTGGGCAACGAGGTGCAACTGTATGCCGGGCAAGACCGCGCGCGGGCATCGAACGTGCTGGGCACCACCGCGCAAGCGGACATGACCATGCTGGCCTTGGGCGTGGGTGTGCCCGTTGCCACCTCGAAAGTCATTGAAAACAACCTGATCGATGTCACCGGCAAGGCCAACATCCGCTCCGTGGGCAATGTGGCCATGCTGGCCGAGCCCGGCGTGGGCGAGGACAAGCGGGCCACCGCGCAAGGCAAAGCGCTGATTTTCCCGGTGGTTTTCCCTCTGGACTCGGTGCTCCACAAAGATGTGGACAGCAACAACAAAGTGCGCCTGGGCGATCAGGTCACGGTGGAAGCGGGCATCAATTACAAAACTCTGGTCCAGTTGCTGCCATATGAAGTCAACAACGAGACCAAGCTGCCATCTGACCGTGTGGGCACGGACCTGAGCAAGGCCGAAAAACTGGCGCTGGGGCTCGACGAGGCGCAGCAATACCACTACGCCGCGCTGGACCTGGAAGACGTGGCCATGTCGGTCAGCTACGGCAACATTGTCGAAGTGGTGCCGGGGGCGTTTGGCAAAGGTGTGGCCGGTCAGGCTTACCGCTTCATCCCCGCAGGTGGCCCCACCGTGGAAGAAAACCTGGTGTTGGAAAAAGAGGACTACACCGACACCAAACGCTGGGAACTGATCACACCGACCCGCGCCTTGACCGGCAGCGAGACCGAGCTGACCGTGGCCGCAGGCAACACGGTGCGCACTTCGGATGGCCGTTGGTACCAGCGCATGGGCGCAGGCATCAGTTTTGACCCGCGCATCGCCACCTATGCCGAATCCGAAGGCTGGCGTGAGATGGATGTCATGAGCAGCGACAAGGGCAAGGTCTTTGCCATGGCGCTCAGCGACGATTTCTACATCGTCAAGCCCAAGGACCTGGCCTTGCCCAAGCTGGTCTATGGCAACGTGGCCAACCAGCTGTTTGAAGACCGCGCCAAGGTGCTCGGCTGGATGCAAAGCCATGCAGGCAATGCCGAGGCGATTGCCCGTTACCAGGCGCTGCTGACCACCATCAATGACCAGATGAGCAAGCTCGGCCTGAGCGAGACCGATGCCGCCACAGGCGCGGTGTCGGCACGCGACAGCTTTGATGTGCTGACTTTGCGCATGCCTGCCATCCTGGCCTCGGCCGGGCTGATCTCGATCAAGGCCGACACCGCTTCGCAAGCGGCCATCCAAACCGCCATCGATGCCAAACGCCTGGTGGCGCACGGCGAGGCCAACATCACGGTGGTCAACAAAACCCCGTTTGGTCTGGAGATCAACGACATCGGCATCCAGAAAACCGGTGGCACCGAATTGGTGAACGGCCAACGCGTGCTGCTCAACCCGGGCGCTGTCTATTTCAACGCCAAGGCCCTGACGCCTGAAGATGCCGCGGGCGACAGCGTGATCAGCATCACGCAAGAGGCCTATCCCACAGGCTGGTACACCTCGCTCAAAGATTTCACGCTGCCCAAAGCGCCGCAAGACATCAAGGTGGTGGGGCGCATCGTCAACGAAGACGGTTTGCTCAAACTCACCAACCTGAGCGGCAGCATCAACGTGGTGGGCGAATTGCGTGCTGGCACGATCGAGCTGGCGGCTACGGGCGACTTCAACCTGTCCAGCGACGATTGGTACCACACCGGCCGCGATCCGCGCCAGTACGTGGATTTCAATGCCGTGTTTGGCCAGAAGGTCTTCAACGACGCCGGACTGCCCAAATCGCTCAGCCTGAACGCCAGCGACGCACGTCTGCAGTCCCTGATGGATTCGATCACCTCAACGGCCAAGTCCGCCAAAGTCTTTGCAATGGGCGATGTGAACATCAATGCCCGCTATCTGAACATTGACGGCTTGGTGCAAAGCGGGGTCGACAAGATCGAGCTGACCATCAGCAAAGACTTCAACCCCACCGAATCGGTGAGCTTCACCGACGCCAAGGGCAACATCCAGAAAGGACTGAGTTTTGGAGAGGGCGGCTTGGCCTCGGTGACCGGCGCATTTGACTACAGCAGCAAAAAAATCAGCCTGAACCCGATCAAACCGCAAGGCGGCAAGATCAACCTGACGGGCACCATCCTGAGCACCGGCAATGGTCGCTTGCGCGTGGCCAGCGGCTACACCTCGGTGGTGATCGACAACCAGACCGATTTCGCACTGGAAGTTGACGAGATCGACGTGTCGCAAAACCGGGTGGGTGTGATCACCATCACCGACAGCAACACGCTGGAGCAAAAGAAATACACCTACCAGGACGGTCAAGTCACCCAGGAAACCCGCAAGGGTGTGCTCAAGCCCGCCAACGGGGCGGGCACGGTCTCGTCCATCTCTTACACGGCTGTGGGCGATCCGGTGGTGCAGTCCGCCAGCTATGCCCTGACCTACCAACCTGCGCTGGGGCGTTACTACGTCTGGACCGAAGGCCAGGCCAAGACCAGCACGCGCTTGCAGGTCTACAAGAAGGAAAGTTTCAACCTGTTTGGCTTTGACTGGGATGGTCTGGTGCCCGATGAAAAGGCCGACTCGACCACCACGCGCTTCACCGACGGCACGCCTTTGCTGGAGTCTGAGCTGGCCGTCAATCTCAGCCGCAACGATTATTTGTTTGTGCAGTACGAACAAAAACGCAATGCCGCCGTGGACATGGTCAAGAACAAATCGCAAGTGCGCGATGTGTCCAACAACAAGTTGTACCTCTATGTGGGTGACAACGCCGCTGTCAATTTCCCCCTGACCAACTTCAGCGACACCAGCAAGTGGCAAGAGCTCGAAACCCTCCAGGGTGGCGCCCGCATGCTCGACAGCGAAAGCGTCACGGCCAACCCCTTTGACGCGTCCAAGTGGGTCTACACCTACCAGGCCACAGCCAGCAGCCCCTGGAAAATGAAAGACGGCACGGTCTGGCTGGCCAAGAAATCACTGGACCATTTCGACAGCACTTACCAGAACGAGGACATCACCATCGACGGCCCGACCACCACGGGCGGCGGCTGGCTGCGCAAGAAGACCATCACCACCAAGGTGACCACGGTCACCGGCTTGAAGGACTTCTACACCTACAGCCTCAAGGCCGATCTGCCGGTCGCGATTGAAACGGCCCAAGGCCCCAGCGATCCGCGCATCAGCATCACCACCGTGGGCAAGATGGTGCTCAAGGGCAGCGTCAACTTTGGCGATGCCACGCCGCTGGCGCAGGCCAACGATGACCAGCCAGAACCTTTCACCCCCATCGCCTTGGCCGCCGACGCGATGGAGATGACGGGCAACGTCACCTTCGTGGGCGCCTTGCCCAGCATCAACGCCAAAGGCAACATCACCCTCACCGTGACCGACCCACGCGGACGCCTGAACGTGCAGTCCACGGGCAACATCACGGTCAAGGAGATTGCAGGCAAGAACAAGGCCGAAATCAAGATCGGCCAAGTGGTGGCCGCCACCTTCGGCTCAGACAGTCAGGTGCTGACGGCGGGCAACATCACCATCAACGCCCTCCATGGCTTGAATGGCTCGACCTTCACCTCGCGGGTTTTTGGTGCCACGGTGCAGCTCGACGGCGGTGCAGGTTCGATCGTTGCCCGCGTGGACAGTGCCGTCATGGGCAAGGGCGGGCTGGCTGCCCGTGCGCAAGGCAGCATCAGTCTGCAGGAAACGGCGGGCGACATGCGCCTGATCACGCCCGATGCCTGGAAAGACGCGAGTGTTTCGATCCTGTCTGTGGGCAATTACGACGTGCAGCTGGAGGCGCGCTATGGCGCCATTCTGGACGCCGCCTATGAGCGCGGCACCGTGGACCCTGCGGACGTGGCCGCGCAGATGGCCCAGGCCGGTTTCTCCGAAACCGAGCTGGCCAAGGCGGGCTTGCCCACACTCGATCGCATCCAGGAGCTGGCCAAATACCCCCTGTCTGCCGACCTCATGGCCGCCATTTACCCGCACAACGCCACGTCTGCAGCCGCGACCACTGGCCCTGAGCGGGTGAATGTGAAAGGGAAAAACATCACGCTGCTTTCGCAATCCTCGGAAGGCGGCATTGGCCGCTCCACGGACCGCATCACCGTGATCGACCCGGCCCAAATGGACAAGCAACCTGCTTACATGCTGGCAGCCATGTCCAAGGCTTCACCGAGCGACATCGTCTCGGTTCAGTACCAGCGCTATGAGTGGACAGGCGAGGAAGGGACCTTGGACCTGTCCACCGACGGCATCTTCGCCATCGAGGGCTGGCGTCTGGTGGACGCCTCCGAAATGGCCAAGGGCGATGTGCCCGTGCTGGCTTCGACCGATGGTGTGCGCGAAGTGCGCCAGGGTCAGTGGGTGGAAAACCGCCGTGAAGTGCTCAGCCTGGTTTTGCAGGTCTGGGACGACGTGAACATCGACGCCACGGGCGTGGTGGCGGTCAACAGTTCGGGCGATGTGGTGCTGGCCACTGCGGGCGATCTGCGTGTGCGCAACGACAACGACTTGCAAGTCAGCGGCATCACCTCGGGTGGCCGCATGCATTTGCAAGCCGCCGGCGCCATCACAGCCCAAGGCGGCGTGGGTGCGACCGGCCTGGCGCTGTTGCGCAGCGCAGGAGACATGTGGCTGGTGGCGCAGGGCACCACGGGTGTGTTGGGCGGCAGCATTCAGAGCACCGACGGTGCGCTCACCATCAACCTGGGTGACTATGGGCAAAAACTGCCTGGCGACGATGGCTGGAACAAAGGCGTTTTGACGGTTCGGGCGGCAGGCGATGTGGTGCTGGCTGAAGTCAGTGGCGATTTGCTGCTCTCCAGTGTGCAGTCCACGCTGGGCGATGTGCAGTTGACGGCTTTGGACGGCAGCATTTTGGCGTCCGCTCGTGCGCAAGATGCGGGCCAAGTGCACCTTCGCGGCGACAAGGTCAGCCTGACGGCAGGCACCGCTGGCGATCTGGCCAACCCGCGCAGTTTGGGCACGCTCATGGCGGCGCTGCGCCTGGATGCCAACACCCTGGAGGTCACGACCCACACCCGCTTCAGCTCGGCCATCGCGATCCACGATGTGGACGATCTGAGCCTGACGGCACTGGAGGTCAACAGCGATGCCCGCATTTTGCTCAAGGCCTCAGGCGATCTGACGCTGGACACCGACTTGACCTTGGCGTCGGACCCCTACAGCGTCTTGCGCATGGAGTCGAGCACTGGCGATCTGCACCTCAAGCGCAGCATTTGGGTGGGCGAGGGCACCTTGCACCTGCAAGCGGCTGGCGACATCGTGCAGGACAGCGGCACGACGATCGAACACCACAGCGGCAACCTGTTGCTGCAGGCCGGTGGTTCTTTCTTGCAAGCGACCCAAGCCAGCATCGTGCTGGCCGCACGCGAGAACACCGACAAACCAGCGGGCCATTTGCGCCTGCAGGTGCTCAAGGACATCGTGCTCGAGCGCATTGATGCGGGCGATGGCACCGTGGCCTTGCTGGCCGGTGGCAGTCTCAGCGAGGTGCAGGCCGACGAGGCCGATGACGTCCTTGCACGCCAGCTCCTGGTGGACGTGGGCGGTGGCGTGGGCCAGATGGGCCGGCGTCAGGACAACCTGGAGATCGGGGTGGATGTGCTGGCCTTGCGGGCCGTTGCGTCGGTCTCGCTGCAGGCCAGTCGGGCGCTGGCGCTCGGGGCCGTGGACGGGACGTTCAAGTCCGTCGATGACATCGAGACCACCGCAGGCGGCAATGCCGTTTTGGGTGGCACTTTGAGCACACAAACAGAAAGACTGGCCGGCTTCACCGTGGGCAGCCAGGCCACTGCGGCCAGTGCCGTGGTGCGGGTGCTGGTGGGCGGTCTCACGCTGGCCAAGGATGTCAGCATCCACGGCGGCGCGGCCTTGCTGGCTGCCGAGCAGGACGGCGCGAGCCTGAATGTGGCCAATGGTGTGTCGGTGCGTTCTTACGGCGGGGCGATGAGCCTGAGCGGTGGCGGCAGCTTCACCTTGGGTGAGGGCAGCACGGTCAACAGCGGCGGCGGTGACTTGGTCTTCAAAGCGCGCCAGGGCAACCTGAGCATGGCCGCCACGGCCAAGGCCTTGTCCGAAGGCGGCAACATGTTGTTGCTGTCCGAGCAAGGCGTGCTGGGTGTGACTTTGGGGCAGGTGGACGCCAGCCTCACAGACGGGGCCTTGAAGATCGACGGGTCCATGATCTCGGTGGTGGCGGGTGCCGGTGGCATCCAAAGTGCAGAGAACTTTGCAACCCTGGCCAGCGATGCCTGGAACCTGACCGGCTCGGCTGTCGAGTTGTCGGCCGTGACCGGCATCGGCGGCACAAGCGACGACACAAGCGACGACACCCGTTTGCGCACATCGATTGAGCGCATCAGTGCGACCACCGCAAACGGTGACATCCGTCTGCTGGAAAAAGACGGTCTGCTGGTGGGCAGCTTGCCACCTGCGGCACTGAACACCGTGAGCCAAACAGGCCTGGTCAGCCGAGGTGTGCTGTTTGAAGGGCCGCGTTCGGGTCTGCGCAGCGGTGCGGCCGGTGCGGTGTCCATCACGGCACTGCTCGGTCAGATTGAGGTGCAGCAAAACCCCGCCATCCAAAATGGCGCAGGCATTGTGGCCGGCTCGGGCGGCTTGACGCTGCGCGCCCTGGATGGTGCAACCGGCAACATTCTGATCAACGCCGATGTGCGCACGTCAGGGGCCGGGGTGATCCGCCTGTTGGCGGGCAAAGACATGGTGCAGGCGGCCAACGCCACGCTCTACAGCGCGGGCGGGGCCGTGGAGGTGACGGCCGCAGGCCGCATCGAGATGGGCCGCATTGTGGCCGGGCCTTGGGCCAAAAGCCTTGCCGAGCGCCTTGCAGGCGGCACGCCAGTGGCCGCCGGGGCGGTCAGCCTCACCGCGCAGGGCGGTGCCATCACGCAGGCGGCAGGCCTGGGCCAAGCGCCGGTCATCGTGGCCGGACACCTCACGCTGAACGCCAAAACGGGCATTGACGCGCTGCGGGTGGCTGCCGATGCGCTGGACGCCAGCGCCGGTGAGGGTGATCTGAGCTTCACCGACGTGGACGGCTGGGGCCAGACCGCAGGTTTGAGCCTGGGCACGCTGGACGCCTTGATGGGCGGCATCACGGTGCGAGCCGAAGGCGCATTGGGCGGCCAGGCGAAGCTGAAGGTGGCTGAAGCGAAAACGCTGGAACTGGTCTCGGGCGATGACATCCACTTGGCGGCTGACAGCCAGTTGATTGCTGTGGCTGGCCTGGTGGGCGAAATTTCGCTGGTGGCGGGCGGTTTGATCCATGCCGTGGCGCGAGGCTTTTTGCGCAGCACCGACCGTGCGCGTTCGGGCGCTGTCGTGCTGCCCACCGAGAATGTCACTGCGGTGGACGCAGTCCGGGTCAGCAACGCCTTTGTGGTGGGCGAAACCAGCCGGACCCTCACCATCGACGGTGACGCGGTCTTGTCTGGGCTGACGGAAAACCTGAGCAGCCTGACTTTGAAAGTGTCGGGCTCGCTGTGGATCACCGGGCCATTGCCTGCGGGTCTGGCCTTGAATCTCGAGGTGGACGGCAACCTGATCTTGGATGCGCGCGACGCCAACGGCGACGCGGTGGCGCTGGATCTGGGCAGCAGTGCCTTTGCGGCACAGGTGGGCGGGGACATGGACTTGCGCACCCGCGTGATCACCACGGGGGATGCCCAGATTCGGGTCGGTGGTGATTTGCGCGGCCTGGCCGCGCCACGCAGTGTTTGGCAAGCGGCAGACCTGAGCAGCCTGGCTGCTGGGGCGGCCATCACGGCCAATCAACTGACACTGGATGTGGCAGGTGATATCGCAGCCCAGCCGCTGGCGGGGCTGGATGGCGTGGCCTTTGCACCCCAGGCGGGATTGGCCATCGCGGTGGCGCAGCTTCAGGTCACAGGGGGCAGTCAAGTCTGGCTGGACAACCTGAGCACCAAGGCGCTGACGGTCAACGGTCTGGTCGCCGGTGACGGTTCGCAGGCGGGCGACATCGTGCTGCGCAGCATCGGCTCGGGCCTGACATTGGCTGGCGAAGTGACGGCGGCGGGCGATGCCGGTCGCATCGCGCTGGACATGGCGGGGCAGGGCGGCACGCTGACGGTGCAAAACACCTTGCGTGCCCAGTCCGTGGTGATCGACGCCACGGTGGACGTGCAGACTTCTGTCAGCGGCCTGATCGAGTCCGGTCGTCTGGAATTCCAGACCTTCCTGGGCGCCAATGTGGGCACCGGCACGCTCAACACCTTGTTGATGAAGGCGCTGAACGCTGGCACTGCGGCTGACGTCTCCGGGCGAGTGGCGGGCAGCTTGTCGCTGCAAGCCCAGTCGGGCGATCTGGGCCTGGGTGGCCTCAGCGTGGGCACCAGCGCCCGCCTGGAAACCCTGGCAGGTCAAATTTTGGGCCAGGCCTCGGAAGGCTTTGCCGATCTGGTGGCCAGCGATGTGCAGTTCATCACCGTGGGCGGTGGTGTGGGCACCGCAGGTGATGCGCTGGTTTTGAACAGCGCCACAGGCACCAGTGCTGTGGGCGCTTCGGTGCTCGGAGGCTCCTTGCTTTTGTCGGCCCAATCGAGCTTGGGCTTGAAGTCCACAGGTCTGAGCGTGGGCGGTGAAGGCGACGTGTTGCTGGCGTCCGATCGCGACGTGCTGGCCGAGCGCCAGGGCAATGCGGTGGCCACGGTCACGGCCCAAGGCGGCCGTGTCAGCTTGCTGGCCTGGCAAGGTTTTGAGGCGCTGTCGGCCCAGTCCGGCGGTTTGCACCTGGACCGCGTGACGCTCGATGCCCCCTCGGTGGTCAACCCCGACGGCACCATCGAGTTGGTCAGCGGCGCGGGCTCGGTGCTGATGGGCGCACCGGTGCGCCTGGATACTTTGGGCAACACGGGTGGCACCGTGCGTGTGGTGTCGGGCGATGCGATCACGGTGTCCAGCATCACGGCTGGCAACGCCAGCGTGGCCTTGATCGCCCGAGGTGGTTCCATCATCGACGGCGACACCGTGGACTCCAGCGATGCCGATGTTCAAGCGGGGCAGTTGTTGCTGCAAGCCGCGCAAGACATTGGCGGTGCCGTGCGCTCTGGCGGCATGGCCGTCAGCAGCGTGGCCGAGGCCATTGAAATATCAGTCAACACCCTGGCCGCCAGCAGCGCGGGCAACATGCGCCTGAATGAGCGCAATAACCTCACGCTGGGCAGCGTCACCCTGAGCCTGGCGCGAGCGGGCAGCGCAGTGGCTGCCACCGAATCCACGCTCACCGGCTTGAGCAGCACCGATGGCGGCCACATGGAAGTCACCACCGGCAGCGCCGATGTGACAGGCACTTTGACCTTGGACGAGGGGGCCATGGTCAAGACCTCGGGCGCGGGCGCTGTGCGCCTGAGTGCCAGCGGCGCAGATGCGCGCATCGTGCTGCAAGGCAACATCATGGCCGGGCGCGGCGGCATCACGCTGGCGGCCACCAAGACCGTGGACAAAGGGGCTGCGACCGAGCTGGAGGCTGGGGGAGACATCGTCATCCGTGCGGCCAACGGTCTGCGTCTGGTGGATGCGCTGGGTGAACCCGCAGCGGGAACCTTCGGTCGCAAAGGCGCAACAGGCGTGTTGCGCATTGAGGGCGATCAGCGCATTGCTGCCAACCAGCACCTGGCTTTGCGCCTGTCGGGTGCCACCGCCAGCCAGATTGACCGGCTGGAAGTCACCGGCACCTTGACGATGGACAGCGGCGCCACCCTCGATGTGTCGCTCACTGAGGACTTCTTGCCCCAGCGCCTGCAGCACTTTGCGCTGGTCAAGGCCGGTGTACTGTCGGGTCAATTCACCCAAGGCACGGGTTTGTTTGGCTTTGGCGACGGCAGCGGTTTGCTGCAGCTGACGCAAGAGGGCTCCAACCTGGTGCTCGATGCGGTTCAGCGTCCGCTGGCCGACCAACTGGCCATCCAGGCCCATACCCAGGCTGATACAGACATGCTGGGCATGTTCTTCAACGCCGACTATTTCGGCAACAGCCGCAGCTACGACGTGGGCATGACGCTTCAGGCGGCCGACTTCCTGACGGTGGATGGTCGATTTGCCCTGCGCAGTTCACTGGAGGAGGTCACCCTGGCCGACGGCAGTGCGCAAACGCGACGCTGGCTGGTGGGCGGCGCCAATCTGATGGCCTTTGTGGGTCTCAATGGCCCATACCGCTTGGACACCGACCATGACGGCCATCTGGACGAAGAAGTCACCAACCCGTTTGCGGCCGGTTTCGAGTTGACCGGTGTGGACATCGGTCTGGCCTTGTACCAGGAAAAAACACCCACGGGCAGTACTTCGCCGCGTGGTTGGCTGAGCCTGAACGCCACGTCGCAAAGCGCCACCGAATACGGCGTGCCGCTCATGGACTTCCAGGCACGCAACATGGCGGTGGCCATCAACGTGGGCACCGACGGCCAAAACGTGGTCGATCACAGGAACGCCCTGACCATCGAAACCGGTGTGCAGGGCAAGTCGGTCCAGATCAATCACCTGGCCAGCCAGGGTACGCTGGTGCGGGCTTCGGCCGACTTTGAATTCCAGATCGCGGACTTCATCTCGGCCTCCGGCTCCATGGGCATCGAAAAGTCCACCCGCGATGTGGTGCTGGCCGATGGCACCAAGGTCAAGGCCGACATGTTGTCGCTGGGCGGTCAGAACCTGAACGCTTTTGTGGGCCTCAATGGCCCGGCCAACGGCCAATACGACGCGACGAACAACCCCGACGCCATGGGCCTGGCCCTGAGCGATGTGGATTTTGCGCTGGCTTTGTTCTCGCCGCGCGCTGGACAAACCGTGAGCCCGGACCTGAAATGGTCGGCCCTCAAGGCGACTGCAGGCGCCGTAGAAGTGGTGGGTATCCCCGATGTCACCATCGCAGCCAAGAACATTGCGCTGTCGCTCAACCTGGTCTCCGGCGTGGCCGAGACGGTTGATGCCGACAAGAAAGTGATCGACTTCGCGGGCGATCGCACGCTGGATGTGGTGGTCGCAACCGGCCGCACCCAAGCCATTGATCTGGACGGTCGTCTGGGTCAGTACGTGCGCGCCACGGGCGATGTGGACCTGCGTGTGGGTGACTTCTTTGATGTCAGCGGCTCGCTGGGCTTTGAGCGCCGCGCCCAAGCGGTGACCCTGGCCGACGGCGCCAAGGTGGACACCCAGCTGCTGAGCATTGGTGGCACCGGGCTGAACGCTTTTGTGGGCGTGGGGCCTTACCGCGTCGATCTGAACCAGGACGGTTTGGTGAGCGCCGATGAGATCAACCCCGATGCACGCGGCCTGGCGTTGAGCGATGTGGAGTTTGGTCTGGCTCTGTTCAAGGCCGATGCGGTCACCTCACCCACTTACAAGGACAATAGCTGGATCGCCTTGACGGGCAGTGTGGGCCGCATCGACATGCCGATTGGCCTGCCCGACGACATCGACCTGGACATCCACTCCTTGGGCATCGACATCAACCTGGCCCAAGGCTTCACCGAGGCCGAAAGTGCCTCGAAGGTGATCAACTTTGTGCGCCGCGAGGTCACACCTGGCGTGTTCCAGGGCGATGCGGTGCAGATTGCCACCGGCACCGGCCAGTCGCTGATGCTCACGCATGACGGACGACGCGGCAATTTGGTGCGCGCCTCGGGCGGCATGGACTTGCAGGTGGCCGGGTTCCTGTCGGCCAGCGGCACCATGGCCATCGAAAAATCCAGCGTCGAGGTGACCCTGGCCGATGGCACCAAGGCCAACATCCAACTGCTGACCATTGGCGGCACCGAGCTCAATGCCTTTGTGGGCATCAATGGGCCGTACCGCAGCGACACCAACCAGGACGGCACGATCGACCTGAAAGACGACACCAACCCCCAGGCCATGGGCGTGACGGTGACGAATGCCGAGTTCGGTCTGGCACTGGCCTGGGACAAAGCCAGCAATACCAATTGGGTGGCTTTGCAGGCCACCGCCGATGAGGTGGCGTTGGTGGGCGTCTCGGGCATCACGGCCACGGCGCAGCACCTGGATGTGCGCATCAATTTGGTCAATGGCGTGAGCGAGGTGGATGCGCCGAAAAAGGTGCTCGACCTCAAGGCCAAGCCCCTGACCGTGGCCACCGGCTATGACACGCACATCGATCTGACAATCGACGGCCAAAAGGGCCCATCGATCCGTGCCAGTGGTGACTTTGAGCTGGCCGCTGCAGGCTTTGTGTATGCCAGCGGTTCGCTGGGTCTCGAAAAATCCACCGGCACGGTGGAGCTGGCCGACAAGAGCACGGTTTTGGTGGATCGTCTGACCTTGGGGGGCACCGGTCTGACCCTGTTTGCGGGTGTGGGCGGCCCCTACTTTGTGGACAGCAATCTGGACGGCCAGATCAACAGCCTGGACACGCCCAATGCGTCCGCTGTGGGCTTTGCCATGGAAGGCGGGGAGTTTGCACTGGCCATGTTCTCGGCCCGTGCCGGTCAGCCTGCACGCTTTGGCGGCATGGGCTGGTTTGCCCTGGAAGCCAGCGCCGACACGGTGGCCTTTGTCGGCACATCGGCCTTGAAGGTGGAAGTCAGTCAGCTGGAGGTGCAGGCCAACCAGGTCTTTGGCGTGCCCGATGGCACGGACAGCGCCACGCAGGTGCTCAACCTGAAAAAGTCACCGCTGACGGTGGTGACCGGCACCGGCTCCAGCCGTGTGCTGGATGTGGACAGCGACAAGGGGCCGCTGCTGCGCGCCTCGGGCGATGTGAAGCTGCAGGTGGGTGATTTCTTCTATGCGGGTGGCTCGCTGGGCTTTGAAAAGTCGGTGCGCACGCTCAAGCTGGATGACGGCAGTGTGGTCAGCCACGATGTGCTGACCCTGGGGGGTGCCAACTTGCAGGCCTTTGCAGGCCTGAACGGCGGACCGCTGATCGACAGCAACCTTGACGGCAAGATCGATGCCCTAGACACCCCTGGCGCAGATGCCCTGGGCTTCTCCCTGGCCGATGTGGACTTTGCGCTGATGCTGGCCGCCGAGCGCGAGATGGTGCGTGAAACCTTGTCGCAAAAGCTCGACTGGCGCGACGTGGCCGTGTCCGAGACGCTGCAGGTGGCCGTGGCCAACCTGACGGCTGGCAGCAGCGAAGCGGCTTTGTGGCTGTCCACCGATGGTGGGCAGAACTGGAAAGCCAGCACCACCGCGCCCAAGGGCGTGCGCTTCACCTCGGTGACCGTGTCAACCGATGGCCAGACGATTGTGGCCACCGTGGACGCCGGTGGCATTCTGCGCTCAAGCGATGGCGGCGCCACCTGGCGCACGGTATCGGCCTACAACGACCGTTACACCGATGCGGCCCTGGTGAAGGACGAGCTGATCGTCAGCGCAGACATTCGCTCGCCTTTGCGTCAGGACGCTTTCCAATTGGTTGGCACCTTTGTCGCGGGCAACACCATCACCCTCAGTGGCCTGGCCATAGCGGATGTGGTCTACAAGGTGGTCAGCGATGACCTGACCTCGGACGGCACCTCGACCAGCAAAGTCAAGGGCAGCGCCACGCAGGTGCTGGCCAACGTCTCGGCCAAGCTGCGCAAGGCGCTCAATGATGCGGCCGGCAGTGTGGTCACGGCCACAGGCTCGGGTGCGGTGGTGGTCCTGGCGGCCCGCTCGGACAAGCCCGATGCAGGCTGGACAAGCTTCAAAGCCACAGTGACAGGCAAGGGCGGTGTCGACTGGGTTCATGTCGCCACTGCCGCGCAGGCCCAGCTGGACATGCTGGCCCTGAGCGGCACCTATGCCGCTGGCGATGTGATCACCCTGACGGGCGTGAGCACCCGGCCTGTTGTCTACACCGTGGTGGCCAATGACCTCACGGCCAAAGGCAACGGCACCGGTGGCTTGGCCAGCAACGCCCAGATTCAGGCCAATGTGGCCAACAAGCTGCGGGCCATTTTTGCCGAGCCACAAAAGTGGCAAGACCAGATCACGGCCAAGCAAAGCCAGATGGACGCCTTGAATCGCCAGCTGGGCGCGCTGAAATCGGTCAACCTGTTCGGCATGAACAATTCGGTGATCAAAGAGCTGACCCAACTGATCGCGCAGCAGCAACTGTTTCTGGATCAACTGAAGGCCCAGGCGGCGCAGCTGCAGGCAGCTGGCGCAGAGGTGAATCTGGGGGGAGACGGCAACGTGATCAGCTTCACTGGCAAAGTGAAGAACAAAGCCTTCCGCCTCGACGTGAGCGTGGTGGGGCAGGGCAAGGCAGAGGTCTTGCGGGCCAGCGACCGCGACCTGATGCGCGGCATGCTCAACGGCCAGAGCGCTGCGCCTGGCAGCTGGAAAGAAGCGACGATGCCCATCGATGCGCGTGACCTGCAGTGGCAGTCATTGGCGGCCTTCGACGCGGGCGGCCGTTTGCTGGCGGCGGCCAGCACCGGCATTTTCTTGGGTGAAGTCGGCGCGCAGGGCGCCACCAGCTGGGGGCGCCAACACCAGGGCCTGCCCGGCGGTGCGAACTGGGTGGCTGTGGATGCCAGCGAACCGCTGGACAGCGTCTCCAACGAATTTGCCCCTGAGACTTCGGTCAAGGGTGCCGTGCTGGTGGCCGCGGCATCGGGCCAAAGGCTGTATGTGGCCGATACCCGCCAGGCCGATTGGGGCTGGACGGCCGTGGCCACGCCACGCGCCTGGACAGCGGTGGCCATTTCAGACGATGGCAGCACCATCGCCGCAGCGGCCAACGGGACCAACGGTGGCATCTGGCTGTCCAACGACCTGGGCGTCACCTGGCGTCAGATCAACAGCTCGTCAGGCATCGACTGGCGTTCGGTGGCGCTGAACCCCAATGGCACGCAGCTGACGGCTGCTGCCACCGGGCGTGGCCTGTTCACCACGCCGGTGCTCACGCAGGCTCAGGCCATGCCGACCCGTCTGGCCTTGCAGGCCACGGCAGGCGCCGCCCGCTTTGTGGGCATGCCCTCGGTCACAGCGCAAGTCACTGACGCCAG
This sequence comes from Comamonadaceae bacterium, assembly GCA_027486495.1. GTDB lineage: Bacteria > Pseudomonadota > Gammaproteobacteria > Burkholderiales > Burkholderiaceae_C > Limnohabitans_A. Next base: position 116,878 of record JAIXOZ010000078.1, read on the forward strand.
CGTGCAGATCAATCTGGGCGACGCGCTCAGTGGCCGTGTGCTGGACTTTGCCAGCACGCCGTTCAACGTGGTCACCGGCACGGGCAGCACCCAGGCGCTGACGCTCAAGGGCGCAGATCACGAGGTGGTCCGTGTCTGGGCGAATGTGCAACTGGACATCGCCGGGTCGGTGTATGTGGATGGCGCAGCCGCCTTCGAAAAACGCACGGCCGAGGTGCAACTGGCCGATGGCGCACAGATCGAGGTCGATCAACTGGCCGTGGGCATGAGCCAGGTCAACGCTTTCTTTGGCGTGGGCGGCCCTTACCGGGTCGACACGAATCAAGACGGCAAGATCGACATGCTGGACACGCTCAACGCCGACGCGGTGGGCCTGTCCCTGACCCAGGCCGATCTGGCGCTGGGCCTGTTCAGTGCGACCAGCGGGGCCAAGGATGCCGCAGGCAACTTGCTCGGCAACGCGCGCTGGATGGCCTTGTCGGCGCAAGCTGCTGCGGTGGAACTGGTGGGCCTGCCTGAGGTCACCCTGGCGGCGACCTCGCTGAACCTGGAACTCAACCAGGTCTACGGTCTGGCCGATGGCCTGGTGGCCGACACCCACGTCATCGACTTCAAGGCCATGCCTGTGAATGTGCGTGTGGGCACCGATGCCAACAGCTTCAAGAAGCTCGAATTGGATGGCCAGCAGGGCCAGCTCTTGCGCGCCAGCGGCACGGTGGAAGTGCAGGTGGGCGATGTGGCCACCTTCAGCGGCACGCTGGGTTTTGAAACCGCCCAGCGCACCGTCAGCCTGACCGGTGGAGGCACTGTGGGTACCCGCGCCCTGGTGATTGGCGGCGTCGATGTCTCTGCGCGTTTGACCACGGGTGCCGACGCGGCAGCTTTGGGCTTCAGTTTGAGTGGACTGGACTTCGGTCTGGTGCTGGCCAAATCGAATGTGCTCGATGACCACCGCAGCTGGCTGTCGGTCCAGGGCATGGCCGAGTCGATGGCCGTGCTGGGCACGGCGGCTTACGGCGTGGATGTGTCCGGTCAGAACCTGCGTCTGGCCTTGAACCTGGGCATGGGCACCAACGCCTCGGGCCAGGCCAACACCAGCACGCTGGACTGGTCCGGCCTGAAAGCTCTGACGGTCAAATTCGGCACCCAAGTGGCCGCAACCCTGGACTTCAGCGGCGAACGCATCGAAGTCGGTGGCACCCTGTCGCTCAAGGTGGGCAATCAGCTGACGGCTTCTGGCTCTGCCGTGGTCTCGCGTCAGGACCGCGACATCGTGGTGGGCGGCAAGACGCTGCGCGCCACAGGTTTTGTGGTGGGTGCAAATGACTTGACGGCATCCGTCAGCGGCATCAACGTCACGGGTATGGATCTGGCCATGGCCTTGCTGCGTCCGCTCAATGCCGGTGCCGATGACACGCGCACCTGGCTGGCGGTCAAAGCCCATGTGGACCAGATTGCGCTGGATGCTGCGGATCTGGGCCTGCAAGCACAGGATCTGGTGATCGAGGCCAATGCTTTGAGCCTGGAAGCCAATCAGGTCTTTGGCAGCCAGGCAGGCGCGGCTGCGCGTGATGTGCTGGAGTTGGGCACCCCTGAGCAGAAAATCCAGGTGTTGACCGGCAAGGTCACCCCGGACGGGAACGAGACGATGGCGCTGGACTTTGCCAGCGCAGGCGGTGCCTTCTTGGCCCTGGCCACCGATGCCAACATCAGCATCGGCGCATCGGTCCTCTTGCAAGGCACTTTCGGGCTGGCCCGCATGGGCCAACGCAACACCACGCTGGACGACGGCACCCAGCGCATGATGGAGGTGACCGCATTGTCCGCAAAGGGCGTGACGGCCAGTTTTGGCAGCGACATTGGCACGGACCGCTTCGCGGGTGTGGCGCTGAGCAACGCAGACATCGGTCTGATGGTGCTGGCTGACTCGGCAGGCGCGGGCGCATTTGTGGGCTTGAAGGCAACGGCTGCAGGCGCTGCCCTGCAAGGTCTGTCGGGCTTGAGCCTCCAAGGTGGCACGCTCAGCCTGGCGGTCAACACCGGCCCGGGCGCGGGCGATTTGCAAGGCCGTGTGGTGGACTTCACCCAGGGCGACCTGGACGCCGATGGCAAGCTCAATGGCTCGACAGCCATCCGCCAGCGCGGGGTCACGGTGACCACGCTGGACTTCCAAGAGGCGGAGTTCGCCGCGGCGGGCACCATTTCGGTCGAACTGAAAAACAGCACCGATGCCTTGGCACCACCGCTGATCTCGGGCACCGGCAGTTTTGCCTTGCGTGTGCGCGAAGGCTCGACGGTGATTGGCGCCTCAGGCATCAACGCCCTGGTCAAGGTGGGTGATCAGCAGGCGGGCATCCGTGAGGGTGCCTTGATGCTGGTGGTGCAAAACGGTGGTTTTGCCGTGGCTGTCGAGGGCAATGGCCAGGTGCCTGTGCCCGGTTTGTCGGCCACTTCGGTGTATGGCGACGTGTCGATGGCCTTCAACAACACGGGCGCAGCCATCAACGAGAGCCTGACGGTGGGCGACAAGACGCTGAATGTCAATTTCTCGGCCGAAGAAGCGGGCCAGAACAAGAACCTGCATTTCTCATTGACGAATCTGGATGTGTCCCTGGGTGGCGGTCTGGGCAGCGCCTTGCTGGACGTGGCCGGTCAGATGAGCCAGGCGCGGGTCGATCTGCAAAACGGCGAGAAACTGCCCCTGATCGACAAGTCGCTGGACGACATCCTGAACCTGTCTCCACTGGTCAGCATGGGCGACTATGTGCAGCAGTACATCAACGGCTACATGGACCCGACCTGGGTGTCCAGCATCGAAGGTTTGCCTGCCGCCGTGTACGGCGAGCTGGGCGTGCCGACCCTGTCGGGCCTGAAGGCTTATCTGGATTCGAACTGGGCGTCCAAGGCCGGTGTCAGTGCGGGCCTGAGCTTCAGTCTGGACCAAAACGGTCTGTCTTTGGGCTTTGACGGCCGTGTCAAGCTGGGCACGGACATGCTGCAACTGGACCTGAGTGCAGGCTTGGCGCAGTACGGTTTGCAGTTTGATGCCACGGCCGATGTGCAGGCCAAAATCGATGCCGAGGTCGACTTCGACCTGGCCATTGATTGGAGGAATGGACTGTCGGCCCGTTTTGACCTGAACAAGCTGGCCTTCCAGGGCAGCTTGAAAGCCGACAGCCTGGTGCTGGCGGCGCGTCTGGGGCCGCTGGATGTGGGCATTGGCCGACTGGGCACGGACGGGTATGGCAATGCGTATGAGCAAGGCAGCTTCCAGTTCGATCTGGGCGGCAGTCTGGCCATGAAAGACGGCAAGTTCCACCTCACGCCGGGCGAGAACGTGCTGGCCATGAGCTTGCCGATTTATGCCACCTTGGCGGGTGTGGACCTGGCAGGTCAATCAGGTGGGCCGGGCAAGGTCATGGTGACGGGCAATCCCTTGACCGGTGCTCTGGTGTTCCAGGCCACGGGCCTGGACAAACTGACGAACTTCTCGAAGATCAAGATCGAGGATGTGCTGATGGCCATCCCCAATGTGCTGGATTACCTGCAAACCGTGGATGTGTCCCAGCTGGGTCTGGGCAGCCTGCCCTTCATTGAAAAATCACTGGACCAGCTTCTGGACATCGCGGGTGCCTTTGAAACAGGCGTGGTCGACAAGATCGACTTCAACCGGCCGATGCAGAAATGGGTGGCGGCCCCCGGGCAAAGCCAGTTGGCCACCGGCACAGCGGCCATCACCAAGGGCAGCTCGGTGCTCAGCGGTAAGGCCGGGCAGTTTGCTTCGTCTATGAAGGGCTATTTCGTCTCCACGGGCAATCAGGTGCTGCAGGTCTTGTCGGTGTCCGTGGATGGCGCCAGCATGACCCTGTCGAGCGACTACACCTCGAGCGACACGGCCAGCGCGTACACGGTGCACAAGCGCATTGAGCGCATCAGCACTTTGGGTGAGTTTGTGACGGCGATCAACAAGTCCGGCGTGCTGGGCGACAAGAAAGCCAGCTACAACGCAGACACCGGCCATCTGGTGATCCCCATCAGCGCAAAATTGAAGTTGCCGGAGTTCTCCACGGCCTTGAACCTGAACTTGGCAGCGGGCTCAGATTTGTCGCTGAGCACCGATGCCATCGCCTCCGTTGGCGTGGATGTGGGGGTGGACTTCAACCTGGTGCTGATCACCGGCGACCGCTTTGATGTGGCGATTGACCATTTTGTGGCCACAGCGGGCATCACCGCCGATGTCATCGATTTGCAAGTGCTGGCCAAGCTGGGCTTTGTCACGCTGCAAGCCGGTGGTGTGGGCAGCGGCTCGCAGGTGCACCTGGGCGCCAAGCTCACGGCCACCCTGGACAGGGCGCCCAACGCCGTGGGCGGCGAGTTCTTCACACGCCAGGAGTTGTACGACACAGGCCCCAAGTGGCTGAACTTTGACGTGACGGGCGACGCCTATGCGCGCTTGAAGGGCCTGACGGTCAAGACCGGCGGTGCCAGCATCCATGTGGGCGAGGGGCTCGAGTTGGGCCTGTATGTGCAAAACCTGTTCGACTGGTCGCAGAGCCAGCTGGTGACCGCCAGCCAGTTCGACATCAACAATGCGGCGCAGCGACTCCAATACGGCATTTCGGCCAACGATGTGGTGATCGTCCTGCCCGATGTGGCCGCCATCACCGATTTGAGCCGCCTGAGCATCCAGGACATCGTGGGCGGCTTGCGTGCCGTGGCCGATGTGGTGGACGCTGCCGTGGGCAGCCAGCCTTTCTACACGCAGGAGTTGCCGCTGATCAACCGCTCGATGAGCGACATCCTGAACTTTGGCGACCAGTTGCTGGCGCGCATTGAAAAGGCGGCGGACACCCCGGCCGCCGCACTGGACGAAGCCGAGAAGATCATTGAAGAGGCTTTGGGCGTTCCTGCAGGTTTGTTTGACTTGTCGCTGGATGTGGCCAATCACCGCCTGAACGTCGACTTCACACTGGACCTTCAGTACAGCGATGATTTCAAGATCAACCTGGACCTGGCGACGCTGGCCTCATTGGCAGGCATCGATTTGCCCAGCGGTTTTGGCAAGTTGTTTGATGCCTCGGGCAAAGCGGCTGGCGTGTTCGCCGTGGGTGCCAGCCTGGTGGCGCGTGTGGGCATTGCCCTGCCGGGCTCTGCCAGCGGTACGCCGCCCGTGCAGATCATCGACTACGACGAGGCCACCAACACCGGCACGCACCTGGACCTGACGGCCAGCCTGAACGCGAAGGACCTGGTGATCAAACTCAGCGCGGGCCAAATCCAGTTGGGCGCCTTCAATGGCAAAGTGGTGCTGGACGAAGACGGCAAGGCCGAGACCGCCGCACCGGCTTTGTTGCGCATAGCGCTGGACAAGGGGCAGCCCAAGGTGATCGCACGCGGTGCTCTGGACATCGATTTGCCGATCAGCCTGCTGGCCTTGTCGCAGCAAGTGCCGCTGGGCAGTTTGCACATTTACACCGATCCGGCCTTGGGCAACCAAGGCTTGTCGACCCTGCTGGCCCAGTTGGCAGGGGTCGCCAGCGGCGCTCCGGCCTTGAAGATGGCGTTGCCCGATCTGGCGCGTGCGGTGCCCTCCGGCACTTCGGCGCTGGATGTGCTGTACGACCCAAGCCTGCTGCTCAACGGTGTGGACCTGGGTCTGGGCACCGTGCAGGACTTCTTCCAGAACAGCCTGACGGCGGACATTCCGTTCATTGGCACCCATCTGGCCGATGCCGGTCAGCTCATTGGCAATTTGCGCGGTGGCTTGCTGCAAGACTTGCGCACCAAGCTCGCTGGCCCGGGCAAGCCCGTCGAGTTGGTGCGCGATTCGCTGTTCAACACCTTCAACAGTCTGGGCATCTTGATGGACTATGACGGCGTGGACGGTCTGACCATCGACGACATTGACGTGGCGTTCTTTGACGCCAGCGGTTTGCGGGTGTCGACCTGGAAGCCGGGCATGGTCTTGCCCAAAGCTGGGGTAGACGCCATCCGTTTTGATGCCAATCTGGGCGGGCGCATTCTGGCACTGGGGGTAGAAATTCCGCTGGACCTGAACATACCGAATCTGTCGCTCAATGTGGACGGCGGTTTTGCACTCAGTGCCGAGTGGCAATACGACTTCGGCTTTGGCCTGTCGGCCTCCAGTGGCTTTTACATGGTGACCAACTCGGATGCCTTGGACCCCGAACTGAGCCTGGACATCGAAGCCTATCTGGATGGCAGCCCCACCGACCCGAGCGTCACCTCGCCCTTTGAAGGTCAGGGCAAGCTGATGTTCTTTGAAGCCAGCGTGCAGGACCTTTACAACAGCACCAACTCGCCTTATCGGGCCAGCGGTTTGAACGGCCGCTTGGGCATTGACCTCAAGGGTGACAAGGCCAACCGCCTGACGCTGGACAGCCTGTTGTCCAGCCCCCTGTCAGCGGTCAAGGTGGACTTTGGCGTGGGTGCGCACCTGAACCTGGGCATGGCGCTGGCGGTCACGGGCATGCCCAGTTTGAATGCCGACTTCAAGCTCGACTGGGATTGGCGTTTGGGCGAGCGTGTGGCTTCCAAGCCGGACATCTCGATCAACAACATCCGCCTGGATTTGCAGTCCACGGTGTTGGATTTCCTGATGCCGATTGCCAAGCAAGTGGCCACCGTGGTGGAGCCTTTCCGTGATGTGGTCAATGCCCTGACCACCCCGATCACCGGTCTGGATCTGGTGCTCAAGGATGATCCGACGCTGCGCGGTGTGATCAACATGGTCTGGAAGATCGCGATGCCCAATGAGCCCGCCATCAACTGGGCCTTCCTGGATGCGGTCAAGTTTGCGCTGGACATGCCCACCATGCTGCAAAGCCTGATTGGCTTCAGCGCTGGCTTGCCGCTGGGCAGCATCAAGGGCCTGGGCACCAACCGTGTGACGTTCGAGGCGGCCGAGGCGCTGGATCTGAACCTCTCGGACACCTCGTCCATCATCACGGCCTTCAATGCCAAGATGACGCAGATGAGCAAGGATTCCGCAGGCGGTGCTTCGGGCAGCCGCTCGGGACTGCAGTTCATGTCGTACATGACGGACATCTCGAACTGGGCGAAGATTTTCAGCGGCGGCAATGCCACGTTGTTCACTTACGAGCTGCCATACCTGGACTTCAGCCTCTACAACTTCGATGTGTTGCTGGCCAAGCCCAATTTGGCGTTGCTGACGGCGGGTGTGATTCCGATTCCTATCGAATTCCCGATTTATGCCTATGGCGGTGTGCGCTTGTTCGCAGACTTCTCCTTCGGCTATGACACCTATGGCATCCAAAAAGCCGTTGCCACAGGCAATGTGCTCAATGTGCTGGACGGTTTCTATGTCAACGACTGGTCCATGCCGGCGACCAGGAATGGCGTGACCCAGCCGAGCAAGGAAAAGCCGGAAATGATCCTCAGCGTCGAGATCGGCCTGAAGGCTGGTGTGGGCGTGCCCGGTGTGGCGGTGGGTCTGGGCGCGGGTCTGCAACTCAAGGTGGAGGCCGACCTGAACGACATCAAGGTGGGTGCCATCACCCGGGATGCCGAGGGTCAGTTCATCAGCGTGGATTACAAGGGTGACGGCAAGGTCAGACCTTCGGAGATGCTGTCCATGATGATGTACCCCGGACTGGTGCCCGGTGTGCCGGGCGGGGTGTTCAACCTGTTCGACATCAAGATCACGCCTTACCTGAACGGTTACATCTGGGGCAAGATCGGCTTCTTTGACGTGAACGTGCAGGTCTTCAGCGTCAAGTTGCTGGAAATCAACCTCCCGGCGGTCACCGTCAAACCGGTGCTGGGCAGCGTGCAAGACGGGGTGTTGACGCTCAACGCTGGCTCGCGCGCCGCAGACCGTTTGTACTTGAGCACCACGGACGATTCGGAAAGTTTCATCCTCAGTGGCCGCGAAGGCAGCGACATCGTGGTTGTGGAGTATCAGGGCTTCTATCAGGAGTTCACGGGTGTCAAGCGCATCGTGGCCGATCTGGGCGATGGCAAGGACACGCTGGATGCGTCCCGACTGAAAGCCAACATTGTGATCGATGCCCAAGGCGGTGCGGGCGATGACACCATTTTGCTGGGCGCAGGGGGCGGCAGTGCCATCGACACGGAAGGCGACAACACCTTGCGCGGCTTGGCCACAGGCACGGCCAAAGTGCTGCTGATTGGTGGTCGTGGCCGGGACAAGCTCTCGGGCGGTCTGGGCGACGACATCCTGTACGGTGGCACCGGCAGCAACGACCTGGACGGCGGTAGCGGCAACGACACCTTGTACGCCATCCTGGGCGTGAACAAACTCATCGGTGGCGATGGGGTGGACACCTACGTCTTCACCGGGGGCTTGGGCGTCAACACCCTGGTTGAAAATGGCAAGCAGGCCTCACACCTGGACTTCTCGGGCAGCCTGTCCAAGGAGTTGCTGGGTCTGGTCGGGCCATTGCCCAGTGCGCCCACGGTGTCGATTCCGGCAACGTTTACCGCCTTGCGCGGTGTGGCCACCGACTTGACTTTTGCGGGCACACCGTTTGGGGGCGATACAGACCAGGAGGCTTCGGTGACCTTGTCCACCGCATCCGGTCTGATTCAGGCCCGCTCAGCCGATGGCGTGAGTGTCTCGGGTGAGGGCACGAGCCGGGCGGTCTTCACGGGCAGTTTGGCCAAGCTCAACAGCTACTTCACCACGGCGGGCAAGGTCAGCTACCGCATTCAGGGTGCAGACGACATACAGATCCTGAAAGTGGACATCCATCAGGGTGAGCTGAGCAGTACGGCCCAAACCCAGGTGCATGCCGCGCTGACCTCGTCGGTGTCGCCAAGCTGGCGCGACCTGGCAGTCAGCGATGGTTTGATGGTGGCCGTGGCCAACGTGGGCAGTGGCGAGCAAAGCATTTATTTGTCACGCGACGGTGGCGATACCTGGCTGCAATCGAGTGCGCCCAAGGGGCTGGACTTCAATGCGGTCTCGATCTCGCCAAATGGCCAGATGATCGCCGCCTTCTCTTCGGGCGGCCGTCTGGCGGTATCGCGCGATGCGGGCCTGAGCTGGACCGTCAGCACGGCACCTGCGGACAACTATTCCGAGGTGCTGGTGTTGGGCGATGACCGGGTGCTGACGGCTGACCGCACCGACAGCCTGCGTTATTTCTACTTCAACAACATCTTCAGTTGGGGCTGGAGGACCGATTACCTGCCGGGCGAGATGCGCACCCTGGATGCCCAAGGCACCGCCTGGACCCAGGTGGACGGTGAGCCCAATGTCAACTGGAATGCCATGACCGCCAACGCCGATGGTTCGCGCTTGCTGGCGGCCAGCGGTTCTTCGTCCAACCGCAGTGGTGCAGGGGCCTTGTACATGGCCGATTTGGGCGCTAACGGTCAAATTGTCTGGGAAGACATCACCCGTGGTGCTTTGAACAATGGCGATTGGGTCTCGGTGGACATGGATGCCGACGGCACCAAACTGGTGGCCGCTGCGCGCGATGGTCAGGTGTTTGTGGCCGACACCAGCGTCTCGAACTGGAGTTGGCAAGTCGCGTCCGGCAAAGCCGACTGGACCTCGGTCTGGATGAGCGACGATGGCAAGACGCTCACGGCCACGGCCAATGGCAGTTCAGGCGGGGTTTGGCTGTCTCGCAATGGCGGCTCGGTCTGGTCCAAGGTCAGTGCCCCCATGGGCTCGGGTCTGAACTGGCGCATGGCGGCATTCGATGAAGCCAGTGGCGAAGTGGTTGCGATGGCCTCTGGGCGTGCGATCTTCAAATTCTTGCCTCCGGCAGATGGGGCAGCGCCCAACATCAGCTTGCCAGACCAGATTTTTGCGTTTGGCAGCAAAGCCACCGAATTGCCGATGGTGACCGGTACTTTGGTCGATGCCGATTCAACGCGCCTGACCGTGACCTTGTCTGCCACCAGCGGCCAGATGGTCTTGTCGGATGCAGCCTTGGCCGAAGTGCAGCAAAACAGCGCTTTGGGTCGGGTCTCGGTGATCGCTGCGGCGGCCTCTTCGCCCAACAGCCCCGGCAATGAAAAGGTCTCTGGGTCGTTTGACAACAACACCAGAACCAAGTACCTCAACTTTGACGGTCCGGGCAGTGGCCTGATCATGACCTTGTCAACGCCTGAAGCGGTGCAGCAGATGAAGCTGACCTCGCGCACCAACGATTTGATCCCTCAATGGGATCCGAAGACTTATGCCGTGTATGGCGCCAATGACGAATTGGACTGGGGCAGCCAAGCCTGGGTTGAAGTGGCCAAGGGCGATGTGAATCTGCCCGATGCCCGAGGCTCGGTCAGCACGCTGAACTTTGACAACAACACGGCGTACAAGTTCTACAAGGTGGTTTTCCCCGAGGTCAAGGGGACCAAGTTTGGCAAGCAATATGTGCACATTTCCGAGGTGGCCTTGTTCGCACCGTCGCTGGCGGTCAAGCAGGACGAAGGCGTGCTCAGCTTGAGTGGTGACCAGGCCGCCATCAACCAATTGCTGGCGACTTCGGGCTACCTGCAGTTTGTGCCGGGGACCCAAGGAGTCTCAGGCGAGTTCAGCTTCACGGCTGACGACGGGGTCAACCGCAGCGTCAAGGTGGTGCCGATCCTGGAGCAGGAAGCCTTTGCGATGACGGCGTCCTACAACGCGGGCAACTTTGAAGTCTTTGCCAACACAGGCAACGGTCTGCGCGTGAGCCGCGCGGCAGTGAACAACATCACGCTGGGCAACCGCACCGATGAGTTGTCGGTCATGAAGTTGGGGACTGACTTGCTGACCGTGAGCGCATCGGAGGGCGCAGACCAGGTGATTGTCTTCATGGGCGGCGCTCAGGTGGACCCAGGTGAGGTGCGCACCATGGCCTTGAGGGAGTCTGGCAGCGGCAGCGACTTGCTCAACGACACCTTGACACTTCAGCTCAAGCCTTTGGACACCAGCACCAACCAGAACGTGATCCGTCTGGGCACTGGCCAGTTGGTCAGCGGAGCCGAGGAGATTTTCTGGGACGAGACGCTGGGCACGCTCAACATCGTGGGCGACACGGTGCGCATCACCGACATGAGCGACAGCCGTGGCGATGTGCGTCTGGGGACCAACACCATCCTCAAGGTAACGGCCAACTACCTGAGCGTTTCGGGCAAGGTCTATGCCAAAGACTATGACCTGACGGTGAAGAACCGACTGATCATTGACGGCGGGCTCTTCACTTATCAAACAGGTGGCGGCACTTCCGAGGTGCAGATTGCGGGCATGACCTATGCCACACCGCCTTTGCAAGCCGGTGCGTTTGATTTGTCCACGGTGCAGACGCCGGACTTTGCCATCCAGATCACGCCAAATGATCCGAGCATGCCCATCCGCTTGGGCGGTGCAGGCTCGGGCGGCATCACGCTGGATCCGGCCAAGTTGTCCTCAATGTCGGCCCGAAATCTGGTGTTGGGCTCCGACTTGGGTGCCAACCCGGTGGAGTTGGGCGGGGGCGCCTCGGCCGTGCTTGTGCCGATTCCTCTGGTGGTGCTGGCGCAAGGCACGGGCGGCAAGGTCACCATCAACGGCGATCTGTCGGGCACGGAGTTGGAGATCCGCGGCCCGGGCAACACCACGGTGTTGGCCGATGGCAGCGATGTGGTGATGACCAAGGGCATGCTGATCGATGATGCGCTGAGCATTCAGGGCCAGGTTTCTTTGACCGCAGGATCGGCGACCAGCAATGGCAGCCTGGAAGTCACAGGTCGGGTCAACGGCGGTCTGGGCAACCAGGATGTGCTGACCCTCAAAGCCCATGGTGGTGACATCACCATGACCGGTCGCATGGGCGATGGGGTGGGTGACTTCGCCATCAGCGCGAGCGGCAGCTTGTATGTCGACGGCGTGTATGACGAAGTCAGCTTGCTGGGCGGCAGCGGCGCAGGCGCCACGGCCAAGGTCACCGTGGCGGGCGGACAGGTCTCGAGCGTGCAGCTGATTTCGAGCGGCGGTGGCTATGTGGTGGGCGACAAATTGAGCTTGGCCCGCTCCAGCCTGGGTGATCTGAGTGGTCTGGCCGGTGGCTTTGAGTTGACAGTATCTGCCCTGGCGGACCTGGAAGGCCTGCGGGTGGACGGTGCGGTCAACGTGACCTTCGGTGAGCGCCTGTACGTGCAAGGTGATGTGTACATCACGGCCAGCGGCACAGTGACCTTCTCTGACCGGGTGGTGCTGCGCAACGGCGGTCGCTTGTTCATCAACGATGTCGCGCAAGTGCAGTTCCTCGATGGCGTGAGCTCCGACAACGCCACTGCGATGGTCTTCAAAGGCGCGTCAGCCAAGGTAGATTTCTACAATGGCGTGGGCATTGGCGGCAGCGATGCGGCGCACTTTGAAGGCGTCAACCTTCTGGAGATCCGCTCACCGGGCGCAGGCCAGACCTTGTCCGGGTTGAAAGTGGAAGGCGACACACTGAAGTTGGGTGCGCTGGACGGCCGCACGGTGCTGAACCTGAACCTGTCTTCGCTGGAGATCAACGCCCGTGCAGTGGTGTGGCCGCAGTCCGGTGGCACCCAGGTGCACACCCAAGACCTGCAACTGTCGGTGGCCCAAGGCATTGGCAGCGAGGCCGCGCCTTTGGGGGTGGACGCCCGAAACATCTCGGCCACCACACCAGGCCAAAGCATGTTCTTGCAGCTCGCTGGCGATGCCCGACTGGTGCGTGGCGGTTTGCTCACGCAGTCAGGCACGGGGCAGGTGGATCTGTCGGTGGCAGGTTCCCTGAGCATGGCGCCGTCTGCAGGCATCGTCACCGATGCAGGCCACATCACGGTGCGCACCGGGGGCGACATCCAGATCTTGCGCATGGAAACCTACGGTGGTGACATCCACCTCGATGCTGGTCACGCCGTGACCGTGGCAGGCAACGGCCGCCAGCCGCAGATCGTCACCCCGGGCGATTTGTCCGTGAAAGCGGCAGCTGGTATCGGCGGCTTCATGTTCGATCGCCTGTATGTGGACGTGAAGGGCTTGAGCGTGGCCAACGGCAACAGCGGTGATGTCATCATCTCCGGCCAATCCGGCTTGAACATTGTGTCGGCAGACTCCCGTTCACAAGACGGCTGGATGATCCTGATGTCCGGCTACAGCGGCGAGGTGGTGGGCAACACGCCCACGGCTGAAGGCAACCGTGTGGCCCGCATCAGCGGTAAAACCATCATTGCCCGTGCCGAGTTGGGTTTCCGCGACATGTACAACGCCAATTACCGTGAGATCGCCAGCCCCTTGGGCAAGGAAACCACGGCCAACGGCAGCACGCTGTCTGTTTTCAATGCCCAGTTGAGCAAGCAGTGGTCAGATCAGGTCCAGCTGGTGTCGGCGCGCGATCGCCTGACATCGGCGCCCACCGATTTGTCCAGCGCCATGCCATGGCTCAAGGGTTCGGGGCATCTCGGCGCGGCCTTCAGTGTCTCGGTCATGGACGATGATGGCGCGCAGCACACGGCCACGGCTTTGCTGGACGCGGCGTTGAAGATTCGCTCTGAAGTCCCGGTGGAAGATGTGTTTGGCGCTGACATGCTCAGCAGCTGGGCGCAGCGTTCGTTCACGCAGCGCGAGGCCTTGTCCACACCGGATCAGCAGGACAAACCCGCAGCGAAGATGGCGAACAAGTCCGCAACGCACATGCCGGAACTGGCTGACAAGGCGCAGCAAAAGCCGGAGCGCAAAGTCAAGGGCAAGGTCAAAGTCAAGGACGCCTTGAACATCAAGACAGACCAGACCCTGACGCCAGCGCAGCAGCAAGCGGTGGGCGCTTTGGACGCTGCGCAAGCAGCGATGCAGACGCCAACGCTTTTGCCACGGACCGTGCCAGCGCTCAAGACCCAGCCGTCAACGGAGGGTGAACTTGCTCAGCCTGCCTCAGCGGCCTCTGCGCAGGGCTTGGCCAGTGCCTCTTCGCAAGAAACAGCCAGTCTGAACGCAGCCTCCACCCCAGGAGAGTCCGACCCGTCTTGATTGGCGCACTGAAAAAGGGGGGGCTTGAAGCCCCCCCCATGTCGGCGCTGAAGACACCGGCCCACAAAACCAGCGCTCCACGAGGTCGCCACTATCAGGTCCGACATGGGCCCGGTTTGGCGCAGGGCCTTGTCGTTGCACGCTTGGGTGCAGGCGCATTGGGGGCAACCGACAAAGACAGGGGCCTCGGGGACACGCGGGCCTGTCTTGGGCTTCAGACGGGCTGCAAGACCTTGAGTAACTCCGTCTCAATCTCGATTTGTGCTTTGCTTTGTTGCAATTCGGCGCCGCTGATGAGGAAGGTGTCTTCCACGCGTTCGCCCAGGGTGCTGATTTTGGCCAGTTGCAGGTTGATGCCATGTTTGGCCAACACGGTGGCAATGCTGTAGAGCAGGCCGATGCGGTCACTGGCCGAGATGCTGAGCAGCCAGCTTTGGGCCTTGTCGTCGGGCTTGAGGGTGACGCGCGGTGTGACCGGGAAGCTTTTCACGCGGCGTGACACCCGTCCGCGCGTGGGGGCAGGCAGGGGGCCTTGTTTTTCCAGGGTTTGCGTCAGCCCGGACTCCACCATGGTCATCAGTTCGCGGTAGTGCTCGGGCAGCATGGGTGTGACGATCTGGAAGGTGTCCAGCGCCCAGCCGGTGCGGGTGGTGTGGATTTTGGCGTCCAGAATGCTGAAGCCTGACTGGTCAAAATGACCACAAATTCGGGCAAACAAATCGGGTTGGTCGGGCGTGAAGACCAGCACCTGAAGGCCTTCGCCCACCGGGGATGTGCGTGCACGCACAATGGGTTTGCCCGGGCCTTCGGCGGGTTTGGCCACATGGCGCGAGAGTTGGCGGGCATGCCAGGCGATGTCCGAGGCGTCGTGGCGCATGAAGTAGCCCACATCCAGCGTGTCCCACAGGGCTTTTTGGCCTTCGTGCGGTTCGCTGTGGCGGGCCAGCTCGATCAGGGCCTCGCGCTTGCGGGCCTCGACTTCGGCGTTGGCATCGGGTGCGCGGCCACCCAGCACACGCAAGGTGGACTTGTACAGGTCTTCCAGCAGCTTGCCTTTCCAGGCGTTCCACACTTTGGGGCTGGTGCCGCGAATGTCGGCCACGGTGAGCAAATACAGCGCGGTCAGGCTGCGCTCGTCACCCACGCGCTGAGCAAAGCGGCCGATGACTTCGGGGTCGCTCAGGTCTTCTTTTTGGGCCACATGGCTCATGGTCAGATGCTCGCCCACCAAAAACTCGACCAACTGGGCGTCGGCTTTGTCGACCCCGTGCTGGCGGCAGAAGGTGCGCACCTCTGCAATGCCGAGTTTGGAGTGGTCGCCGCCCCGGCCTTTGGCGATGTCATGAAACAGCGCGGCGATGTACAAAATCCAGGGCTTGTCCCAGCCGCCAGCCAATTGCGAGCAAAACGGGTATTCGTGGGCATGCTCGGCCATGAAAAAGCGCCGCACATTGCGCAGCACCATCAGGATGTGCTGGTCCACCGTGTAGGCATGAAACAGGTCGTGCTGCATTTGGCCCACGATGCGCCGGAACACCCACAAATACCGCCCCAACACCGAGGTTTCGTTCATCAGGCGCATGGCGTGCGTGATGCCATGGGCTTGTTGCAGGATCTGCAAAAACATCTGCCGGTTGACCGGGTCGGCCCGAAAGCGTCCGTTCATGATGGCCCGCACGTTGTACAGCGCCCTGAGCGTGCGTGCCGACAAGCCTTTCACACCCGGCGTGGCCTGATAGAGCAAAAAGGTCTCCAAGATGGCGTGGGGGTGCTTTTGGTACAGGTCATCGCTGGCCACTTCGATCAGGCCGGCTTTTTCAAAAAAACGCTCGTTCAGCGGACGGTAATCGCGGAGCGACTCACCCCGGTCAGCTTGCAGCCTGTCTTCGATGTTGAGCAGCAAAATCTGGTTGAGCTGGGTCACCGCCTTGGCCGCCCAATAGTATTGGCGCATCAGCTTTTCGCTGGCACGCAAGGCCAATCGGCCCTCGGGGGTCACGTCTGACGCGTAGCCAAAGGACTCGGCCACATTGGTCTGCAGGTCAAACACCAGCCGGTCTTCACGGCGTTTGGCTTGCAGGTGCAAGCGGGCGCGGATCAGGCCCAGCAGGGCTTCGTTGCGCTTGATCTGCCGTGCCTCCAGGGGTGTGGCCAGGCCTTTGCGGGCCAGTTCGTCCCAGCTGTGGCCCAAGCCTGCAGCGCGGGCCACCCACAAAATGACTTGCAAGTCGCGCAGACCGCCGGGTGATTCCTTGCAGTTGGGCTCCAGGGCGTAAGGGGTGTCTTCGAACTTGGTGTGGCGCTGGCGCATTTCCAGGGTTTTGGCCACCCAAAAAGCCTGTGGGTCCATGGCCGCCTGGAACTGCTTTTGAAACTCGGTGAACAAGCGGGTGTCGCCGGTCACGCGGCG
This sequence comes from Comamonadaceae bacterium, assembly GCA_027486495.1. Lineage (GTDB taxonomy): Bacteria > Pseudomonadota > Gammaproteobacteria > Burkholderiales > Burkholderiaceae_C > Limnohabitans_A. The sequence continues at coordinate 133,263 of JAIXOZ010000078.1, forward strand.
CGACTCCAGCAGCGAGGTTTGCACCGTGATGTCTTTGGCCGACTCGGCCAGGCACTCGCTCAGGCTGCGTACGCTGGAGCCAATTTCCAGGCCCGTGTCCCAGCAACTGCCAATGAAGCGTTCCAACTGTGCTTGCAATTCGGGCGAAGACTCGGGCGATTGGCCATCGGGCAAGAGCACCAAGACATCCACATCCGAATAGGGAAACAGCTCGGCCCGCCCAAAGCCGCCCACGGCCACCAGGCAAAGGTCCGGCGCAAATCCCGCGTTTTGCCACAACTGAATCAGCAGGCCATCGGCCAGGATGGACAGTTGACGAAGGGTTTGCTTGAGCCCACGCGCCACGGCCCCGCTGTGCGCCAGGCTGTGCAAAACGGCGGCTTTGTCGTGCTTGTAGGTCTCGCGCAACAGGGCCAAGTCGGCCAGCGGGGGGAGAGCCGCAGGGCCCGTCTGATCTGCGGAGGAGGCCTGAGCGCTCATCTCAGGCGGTGGCTTTGTCGGTGATGACGGGCTGAATGAAAGCCGGGATGGCGGGACTGCCTGCAGACAAGGTGAAGACCTCGTAGCCGGTTTCAGTGACCAGCACCGTGTGCTCCCACTGGGCCGAGAGCGAATGGTCTTTGGTGATGATGGTCCAGCCGTCGCCCATTTCCTTGATGTCGCGCTTGCCTGCGTTGATCATGGGCTCGATGGTGAAGACCATGCCTGCGACCAATGGGGTGAGCGTGCCGGGCTTGCCATAGTGCAGCACTTGGGGTTCTTCGTGGAACACTTGGCCGATGCCGTGGCCGCAAAACTCGCGCACCACCGAAAAACCATGGCCTTCGGCAAACTTCTGGATGGCGTGACCGATGTCGCCCAAGTGTGCGCCAGGCTTGACCTGTTCAATGCCCTTCCACATGGCGTCATAGGTGAGGGCGGCCAGGCGTTTGGCAGCAATCGAGCCTTCGCCCACCATGAACATGCGGCTGGTGTCACCGTGCCAGCCGTCCTTGATCACGGTGATGTCGATGTTCACTGAGTCGCCTTTTTTGAGCGGCTTGTCGTTCGGGATGCCGTGGCAAACCTGGTGGTTGACCGAGGTGCAGATCGACTTGGGGTAGGGCTTGTAGCCGCCGGGTGCGTAATTCAGTGGTGCCGGAATGGCCTTCTGCACATCGACGATGTAGTCGTGGCAGAGTTTGTCGAGTTCGTTGGTGGTGACGCCCGGCTTGACGTAAGGGGTGATGAAGTCCAGAACTTCAGAGGCCAGACGGCCTGCGACGCGCATCGCAGCGATGTCGTTGGCATTTTTGATTGTGATGGTCATGCCTGAGATTATCCCATTGGGGCAGTGAGCACGCCAAGGACGTGCTTCAAAACCATCGGCACTGCTGGCTCAGCGGCCTATGGGTAAACACCAATTCAGTGTTGGACGATTTATTTGTATTCTGTATACAGACATGACTTCATCGCTCCTTCAACTCACTGCAGCGCCGGACCTGGTTGAACAGGTGTACAGCCGTTTGCTCGACGCCATCAGCGAAGGGACATTGCCCCCGGGTGAACGGCTGACACAGGAAGACTTGGCCCAGCGCTTGGCTGTGTCCCGCCAGCCGGTGCTGCAGGCCCTGCGTTTGCTGAAAAAAGATGGCTTTTTGGAGGATGCGCCAGGCCGAGGCCTGCGCGTCACGCAACTGGATGTGGGCTGGATAGCCCAGGTCTACCAGGTGCGTGGCAGCCTGGACGCCTTGGCCGTTCGGTTGGCGGCCGAGCGCGGTGCACGGCTGGATGACGGGGTGATGAGCCAAGGCCGCCTGGCCGAAAACGGACGGGACGTGAAAGCCATGATCCAGGCCGATCTGGCCTTTCACCGCGCCATCTACCAAGCCTCTGGCAACCCACTCATCGCGCAAAGCATCAACCTGCATTGGCATCACCTCAAGCGCGTCATGGGTGCAGTGCTGCAGTCCTCCCACCAGCGCCAAACCGTGTGGGACGAGCACGAAGCGATTGCCAGTGCCATCGCCTCCTCAGACGTCGAGCTGGCCGTGCGATTGGTGCAACAACACGCCCACGAGGCCAGCGTTCAACTCACGGCCCGATTGTCCGAACAAATTCAACACCTCAAAACAGGAGCCCAAGCATGAAACTGACCCCCGAACAACTCGAACAATTTGACCGCGACGGTTATTTGTTTTTCCCCGGCCTGTTCACACCCGAAGAAACCAAAAACCTGAACGATGCCGTGCCCGAGCTGTACAGCCGCCGCGAAGCCTACAACGTGCGCGAAAAAGGCAGCGACGCCGTGCGCACCAACTTTGCCGCCCACATGTACAGCGAACCCTTTGCCAAGCTGGCCCGCCACCCCCGCATGATCGGACCGGTGCAAGACCTGTTTGGCGAAGAGCTCTACATGCACCAGTTCAAGATCAACGGCAAGATGGCTTTTGAAGGCGATGTGTGGCAGTGGCACCAGGACTACGGCACCTGGCTGAACGACGACATGATGCCGACCGAACGCGCCATGAATGTGGCCATTTTTCTGGACGATGTGAACCCCTTCAACGGCCCACTGATGTTCATTCCCGGCAGCCATAAAAAGGGCGTGGTGGAGGCCAAACACGATTTGTCGACCACCAGTTACCCCCTGTGGACGGTGGACAACGACCTGATCGCTCAGTTGGTCGAACGCGCAGGCGGCAAAGAAGGCGGCATCGTCAGCCCCACCGGGCCTGCGGGCTCGATGATCTTGTTCCACAGCTGCCTGGTTCACGCATCGGCCAGCAACCTTTCGCCGTGGAACCGGGTGAGCGTTTACCTCAGCCTGTGCGCCGTGTCCAACCACATCCGCCGCCACAAGAGACCCGAATACATTGCGCACCGCGATTTCACACCCATCAGTTGCCTGCCCGACGATTGCTTGGTGAACAGTTACCCCGTAGATTTGCCTTGGAAGGCTGGCATGCCCGAAAGCGCGCTGAAAACTTCACTGGATGTTTTGAAAGAAGCCGCATGAACCTGCACGCCAAACTCCTGCAACGCGCCGCCGAAAACCGCCCCATCCGCATCGGCTTGATCGGGGCGGGCAAATTCGGCTCCATGTATTTGGCGCAAATTCCACGTACCCCCGGTGTGCACTTGGTGGGCATTGCCGACCTGTCGCCCGACGGCGCCCGTGCCAACCTCGCCCGGGTAGGCTGGAACCCTGAGCGACTGACCGCCAGCAGCCTGGACGAGGCCGTCAAACACGGTACGACTTATGTGGGTGACGATTGGCAAAGCCTGGTGCGTCACCCGGCGGTGGACGTGATCGTGGAATGCACCGGATCGCCTCTGCACGCGGTCGACCACATTTTGGAAGCCTTTGCCCACCGCAAGCATGTGGTCAACGTGACGGTGGAGGCCGACGCGTTTTGCGGCCCCTTGCTCGCCACCCGCGCGCAGACGGCAGGTGTGGTGTATTCATTGGCCTTTGGTGACCAGCCCGCACTGATTTGCGACCTGGTCGATTGGGCCCGTACCTGCGGCTTTCCGGTGGTGGCCGCAGGCCGGGGTCACAAGTGGCTGCCGCACTTTTGCGAATCCACGCCCGAGACCGTGTGGGGCTATTACGGCCTGACGCCCGAGCAGGCCGAGCGCGGCGGACTGAACCCCAAAATGTTCAACAGTTTTCTGGACGGCTCCAAGCCCTCGATCGAGAGCACAGCGGTGTCCAACGCCACGGGATTGGGTGTGCCCAGCAACGGTTTGCTTTACCCACCGGCCAGTGTGGAAGACATCCCGTATGTCACCCGCCCAATCTCGGAAGGCGGCGTGTTGGAGCGCAAGGGCATGGTCGAGGTGATCTCCAGCCTCGAGCCCGATGGCCGCAAAATCCCCTACGACATCCGCATGGGCGTGTGGGTCACGGTGGAGGCCGAGACCGACTACATCAAGAACTGCTTTGAAGAGTACAACGCCCACACTGACCCCTCGGGCCGCTATTTCACGCTCTACAAACGCTGGCATTTGATTGGCCTGGAAGTGGGCGTGAGTGTGGCCAGCGTTGCCTTGCGCAACGAACCCACAGGCGTGGCCATCGGCTGGAACGCCGACGTGGTCGCCACCGCCAAACGTGACTTGAAACCCGGCGACATGCTGGACGGCGAGGGGGGTTACACCGTCTGGGGCAAGCTGCTGCCCGCGGCCACCTCCAAGCGCATGGGCGGCGTGCCGCTGGGCTTGGCGCATGGTGTCAAAGTCGTTCGCTCAGTGGCCAAGGGTCAAAGCCTCACTTGGGACGATGTGGCCATGGACACCAGCACCCACGCCTACAAAATTCGGCGCGAGATGGAGGCGACTTCGGTGTTGGGGTGAGCTTGAATCGCTGGGCTCAAGCTTCGGCAGAGACCGCTATCGGTGGTTGAACAGTCGTTTCATCAACAGGGTCTGAAAATCCTGTTGATGCACTGCGATAGCGTAGACGTAAAGCGTGTCGTCGATTTTTCGGTGCAAGATCCGATGGTGAGATGTGATGCTGGTTTTGTAGTCAAAAATGCCAACGTCAGCAAATGCCTGGACGACAGTGCCGGGCAAAAAACCACTGTCCAGCTCAGCAAGTTTTTGAAAGATTTCATCTTCGGCTTTCAGCCAAAGTGGTTCGTTCCACCGTTCGAGCATGTAGCTTTGCAGCGACAACAAGTCATCCCTCGCATCGTGCAAGATGACGATGCTCATGCTTTGCGTTCAGTGCGCTTTTGCGCCAACAATGCGCGAACTTCTTCCACACTTTGACCTTGTCCGGCCAGTCTGTCTTTTTCACCCATGGCAACCACTTTGAGCATGGCAATCAGGTTTTCTTTGTCCTGATATTGCTGGATGCCTTCAATCACCATGCTGGCTTCTCCGTTTTGGGTGATGATGAAAGGTGTGCCATTCATGTCCAGGGATTCTGCAATTTGCGCCGCATGGCTCTTCAAGTAAGAAATAGATTTGATGTGTTGCAAGGCTTGCATGTGGGCTCCATTCGGTATGGGGCTGAATTTATACCCAAATTCAGACCAAATCAAGGACGGCTTCAAAGGCCTGTGCTCTTTTGAAGCTGTTCAGACCCGATGCGAAACATCTTGAAGAGCTGTTGTGATGAGGGTTTTGTCAGGGTATCCACCGTTAAAATAACGCCTTTGCCGGTCAGCCCCAGTCAGCGGCCCCGGAATGACGGTTTTCTGTCTCTTTACAAGGCCACCCCGTGTCCCTGCACATCACGACTTTTGAAGGCGCCAGCGCCCTCAGCGACTTTCGCATGGCCCA
>JAIXOZ010000008.1 GCA_027486495.1 Comamonadaceae bacterium
CACCACTGCCAAAGTCCATGTCGGATTAAGTCGAGCGGTTGATTCACTTACCGTTTGCCACCGCGCTTGTTGCGCCTCCAAGAGTGACATGTGGTCAAGATGACCATACCGACGAAGCAGCATGGTCTGATCTCGATGACCAAGGATTTGCGAAGCCACCCCAACACCTATGCCATTCCTCAAAAGTGATGCAGCGACCCAATGTCGGATGTCATGCACTCGCAAATCTGGACGTCGCAACATACCCGTCATATTGCTCCACTTCTTTCGATAGCAAATGGGCGTGATGCCATTACGGCCAGCGAAGATCAATCGATCAACACCTCCGACAGCTAATGCAGGTTTCAAACGTTTTGCCAAGGCCATGGTTTCGGGCGTGAAGAACAGTGTTCGCGAATCGCCATTCTTCGTTCTGGGCACGGTGACCTTTCCACCTGCGATATCGAGGTCTTGCCATGATCTTTGCAGCAACTCACTCTTGCGTGCGCCCGAGTCCACCAGCATCCAAACGAACAAGGTGAACAAACGGTCCTTGCCCATTTTTGCTGCCAGTCGCAAAGACAAAATATCCTGCTCGGATGATGCAACGTAACGAATTTTTTCCTCGAATCGCTTGATGGAAAGTGTGGGTGAAACGAATCCTCGAGGCGCCATCCGGCGGTTCACTATGGCCCAACGAAAGACCTGTCCCAAGGCGCCAATGTCACGGTTGACCGTGGAAGTTGCATAGCCCACTTCGACCAAAGCATCGGCTGCTTTTTGCAGTCGTTCACTGGAAATTGACCATGCCGATTCATGTCCGAAACCATGGACTGGATCGCACCATTTTCTGAGCCGCAGCTCAAGTTCAAGACGAGGTTTTGCAAGCGAATGTGCTTGAACCAATTCAGCCAACGTGACGTCAACTTGAACCGGAAAAGTAGCTGCATCTGCTGCTGCTTTAAGATCTACGGGGTGTTTGAATTTGCGCATTGAGTTTCCTAGAACACTGCCTTAGAAAACCTAAGACATGTATGAAGAAAACCCTAAATGGCGTTGATTTGGAAGAGGAAATTCCAAAAGTGGTGGGCGATAGAAGTTTCGAACTTCTGACCCCTGCAGTGTGAATGCAGTGCTCTACCCCTGAGCTAATCGCCCTACGCCTTACAGCGAAGACTTGGATTATTGCATAAAAAAACGATCCATTTCGACCCGCTACGGCAAAAAATGTTCACCCTCGGGGCGCCTATCTCTTGCCATGATGCACTCAGGCGCCCTGCGCCTGACGCCACACGGTTTTGCCTCCGCTGGACTTGTCGAGTTGCGCCAAAAGGTCTTCGTGGGCTGCCAGCTCCTGCACATTGGCCGTCAGCACCGGCAGCACGTATTGGCTCAGATCCACCTGAACCACCACGCTCTCCGTGTCACTGGGCACATCGCCCGCATCGATCAGCAGGGCCTCCTGGCCCCGCGTCATGTTGATGTAGACATCGGCCAGCAACTCGGCGTCGAGCAAAGCGCCGTGCAAGGTGCGCCCGGAGTTGTCGACTTCGAGGCGGTCACACAGCGAGTCAAGGCTGTTGCGTTTGCCAGGGAACATTTCCTTGGCCATGGCCAAGGTGTCGATCACACCATTGACATAGGCCTTCAAAGGCTTTTTGCCGACGCGTTCGAGTTCTTTGTTCAGAAAGCCAATGTCAAAAGCGGCGTTGTGGATGATCAGCTCGGCATCGGCCAAGTAATCCAGAATTTCATCGGTCAGCTGGGCAAACTTGGGTTTGTCACGCAAGAACTCGTTGCTGATGCCGTGCACCTTGAGCGCGTCTTCGTGGCTGTCACGCTCGGGGTTGAAGTAGAAATGCAGGTTGTTGCCCGTGAGCTTGCGGGCGAACAGTTCCACACAACCCAACTCAATGATGCGGTCACCGGCTTCGGCCGACAGGCCTGTGGTTTCGGTGTCCAGAACGATTTGACGCATGGCTTGCAGCTCCGGCTCAGTGCAGCTCTTTGGCGTGGTTGATGGTGTAGCGCGGAATCTCGATGACCAAATCGCTCTTGGCCACAAAGGCCTGGCAGCTCAGGCGCGAATTGGGCTCCAGGCCCCAGGCGCGGTCGAGCAGGTCTTCTTCGGTTTCTTCCATCTCATTGAGCGTCTTGAAGCCCTCTCGCACCACCACATGGCAGGTGGTGCAAGCGGCGCTCATGTCGCAGGCGTGTTCGATGTTGATGTGATTGTCCAGCAGGGCTTCGCAAATGCTGGTGCCCGCAGGCGCGGTGATTTCTGCACCGTTAGGGCAGTATTCGGCGTGGGGCAGGATTTTGATGACGGGCATAAGGATCTCTGAATTCGGTACAGGTCAGACTTTACAAGGACTGAATATTTTGGCCAGAAAGGGCTTTTTGGATGCTGTGGTTCATGCGCTCGGCCGCAAAAGCTTCGGTGCCCTTGGCCAGCGCTTGGGTGCAGTCTTCCAGCGCCTTGGCGTCTTGTTCGGTTGGGATAGCGGCTTGCAAGGTGGCCATCAAGGCGTCAATGCTGGCACGATCGGCATCGCTCAGCAATTGGCCATCGGCAGCCAAGGCGCTGCGCGTGGCCAGCAGCATGCGATCGGCATCGACCCGCGCTTCCACCAACGCACGGGCTTTCATGTCGGCTTGCGCTGTGGTGAAACTCTCTTGCAGCATGGTGGCGATCTGGTCGTCGCTCAAGCCATACGAAGGCTTGACGTCAATGCGCGCCTCGACACCGCTGATTTGCTCTTTGGCCCCTACGCTCAGCAATCCATCGGCGTCCACCGTGAAGGTCACGCGGATGCGGGCTGCGCCTGCGGCCATGGGCGGGATGCCGCGCAGCTCAAAGCGGGCCAGGCTGCGGCAGTCTTGCACCAGATCACGCTCGCCCTGCACCACATGCAGCGCCAGCGCGGTCTGGCCGTCCTGGTAAGTGGTGAAGTCTTGCGCCATGGCGGTGGGAATGGTCTGGTTGCGCGGGATGATGCGCTCGACCAGACCGCCCATGGTTTCAATGCCCAGCGACAGCGGAATCACATCGAGCAGCAGCAACTCGCCAGCGGCGTTGTTGCCCGCCAGCTGATTGGCCTGGATGGCCGCACCCAAAGCCACGACTTCGTCGGGGTTGAGGTTGTTGAGCGGTGCTTGGCCAAAAAAGTCGGCCACGGCTTGCTGGATTTGCGGCATGCGGGTGGAGCCACCGACCATGACCACGCCTTGCACATCGTCTTTGACCAGTTGCGCATCACGCAGCGCTTTGCGCACGGCGGTGACGCAGCGGGCCGTGAGGGCTTGGGTGGCTTGCTCGAAATCTGCACGGCTGATTTGCACCGACAAGGTGCCAGAGGACAGTGCAGCATTCAGCGTGACCACGTCAGCGCTGGTGAGCGCTTCTTTGGCGGCGCGAGCAGCCGCCTTGAGCACGGTCTTGTCTTCGGCCGTGGTGGCTTGTAAGGCGGGCTGGCGGGTCATGGCGGCATCGGCCAAGGCTTGGTCGTAATCGTCACCGCCCAGGGCAGAGTCGCCTCCGGTAGACAAGACCTCGAACACGCCTTGTGTCAATCGCAAGATGGAGATGTCGAAGGTGCCACCGCCCAAATCGAACACGGCATAAACACCTTCGCTGGCGTTGTCCAGACCGTAAGCAATGGCAGCGGCAGTGGGCTCGTTGATCAAGCGCAGCACATTCAGGCCAGCCAGTTGCGCGGCGTCTTTGGTGGCTTGGCGCTGTGCGTCGTCAAAGTAAGCGGGCACTGTGATCACGGCGCCATACAGGTCGTCATTGAAGGTGTCTTCGGCGCGATATCGCAGTGTGGCCAAAATTTCTGCACTGACCTCCACGGGCGACTTGGGGCCTTGCACGGTTTGGATGCTGAGCATGCCCTGCTCGCTGGCGGTGAACTCATAGGGCAGCTTGCTGCGGTCGGCGATGTCGTTCAGGCCACGGCCCATGAAGCGCTTGACCGAGGCGATGGTGTTAACCGGATCTGAGGCGGCGGATTGCACCGCGTCAAAACCGATCTGGCGGCCCTGCCCCGGCATGAAACGCACCACCGAAGGCAGGATCACACGGCCGTCGTCGTCGGGCAAACACTCGGACACACCGTTGCGCACAGAGGCCACCAGCGAATGCGTGGTGCCGAGGTCGATGCCCACGGCGATGCGGCGCTGGTGGGGGTCGGGCGACTGGCCCGGTTCAGAAATCTGCAGTAACGCCATGGTCAATCAGGGGAAGTCAGGTCAATCGGTCGAGTTTAGCGTTCACTTCTTGGGTGAAGCGCTCAATGAACATGAGCGCCCTCACCTGCCCCACGGCTTGCGCGGGGTCTTTGGCCACATCGAGCAAATCGCCCAGCGTTTGCTGCACACGGCGCTGTTCAGTGGCCACCCCTTGAGCCAGGGCTTCGAGGCCTTGGACACTGCCCGTTACTTCCAGGCTTTCACGCCATTCCATCTGCTGCATCAGGAATGCGGCGGGCATGGCGGTGTTGTTTTCAGCCTGAACGGGCGCGCCTTGCAACTCGCACAAATAAGCGGCGCGTTTGAGCGGGTCTTTGAGGCGCTGGTAAGCCTCGTTGATGCGCACCGACCACTGCATGGCGATGCGCTGGGCAGCGGCACCTTCGGCGGCAAAACGGTCGGGGTGGGCTTCGCGTTGCAAGGCTTTCCAGCGGGTGTCGAGTTGAGCGCGGTCCTGTGCGTACTGCACGGGCACATCAAACAACTCAAAGTCGTTGGCTTGAAGCGAGATCACACGCGCAGGACTCAGACGCGGAAAGACTCACCGCAACCGCAGCGGTCACGCTCGTTGGGGTTGTTGAAGCGAAAACCCTCGTTCAGGCCTTCGCGCACAAAGTCGAGTTCGGTGCCGTCGATGTAGGCCAGGCTTTTGGGGTCTACCAACACCTTGACACCGTGGCCTTCAAAGACCAAGTCTTCCGGCGCAATCTCATCCACGTATTCCAGCTTGTAGGCCAAGCCTGAGCAACCTGTGGTCTTGACCCCCAGGCGCACACCGACACCCGAGCCACGTTTGGCCAGGTACCGGGTCACATGCCGAGCTGCGGCAGCAGACAGTGAGATGGCCATGTCAGTTCAGGTGTTTCTTTTTGTAGTCGTCCACCGCGGCCTTGATGGCATCTTCGGCCAAGATGGAGCAGTGGATTTTGACCGGCGGCAGCGCCAGCTCTTCGGCGATCTGGCTGTTCTTCAGGGCCGCTGCTTCGTCCAGCGTCTTGCCCTTGACCCACTCGGTGACAAGTGAGCTCGAAGCGATGGCCGAGCCACAGCCGTAGGTCTTGAAGCGTGCGTCTTCGATCACGCCGGTGGTCGGGTTGACCTTGATCTGCAACTTCATCACGTCGCCGCAAGCCGGTGCACCGACCATGCCGGTGCCAACGTCATCGTCGCCCTTGTCGAACGAGCCGACGTTGCGGGGGTTTTCATAGTGGTCAACCACTTTTTCAGAATATGCCATGGTGTTTTCTCCGTATTCAGGTCAGTGTCAACTCAGTGGGCAGCCCACTGGATGGTGCTCAAATCAATGCCGTCCTTGTGCATTTCCCACAAGGGGCTCAAGTCGCGAAGCTTGGCCACGTTCTCGCGGATGGTTTTGATGGCGTAGTCGATGTCTTCTTCGGTGGTCCATCGGCCAATCGTCATGCGCAAGCTGCTGTGGGCCAACTCGTCGCTGCGGCCCAAGGCGCGCAGCACATAGCTGGGCTCCAAGCTGGCCGAGGTGCAAGCCGAGCCGGACGACACTGCCAGGCCCTTGATGCCCATGATGAGTGACTCGCCCTCAACAAAGTTGAAGCTCATGTTGATGTTGTGCGGCACGCGCTGGGTGGCGTGGCCGTTCAAAAACACCTGCTCCATGTCGCTCAGGCCATTGATCAGGCGGTCGTGCAGGGCACGCGCCTTGGCGTTGTCTTGCGCCATCTCCAGCTTGGCGATGCGGAACGCCTCGCCCATGCCCACGCACTGGTGGGTGGGCAAAGTGCCCGAACGCATGCCGCGCTCATGGCCGCCACCGTGCATTTGCGCTTCAAGGCGAATGCGGGGCTTGCGGCGCACATACAAAGCGCCAATGCCTTTGGGGCCATAGGTTTTGTGCGAGGCCAAGCTCATCAGGTCGATGGGCAACTGGGTCATGTCGATCTCGACCTTGCCGGTGGCCTGGGCCGCATCGACGTGGAAGATGATGCCTTTTTCACGGCACAAATTGCCAATCGCGGTCACGTCTTGGATCACGCCGATTTCGTTGTTCACGAACATCACACTGATCAAAATGGTGTCGGGGCGAATGGCCGCTTTCAAGGCGTCCATGTTCAACAGACCATCCGCCTGCACATCCAAATAGGTGACGTCAAAGCCCTGGCGCTCGAGCTCGCGCATGGTGTCGAGCACAGCCTTGTGCTCGGTCTTGACGGTGATCAGGTGCTTGCCGCGTGACTTGTAAAAGTGGGCTGCGCCCTTGATGGCCAGGTTGTTGGATTCGGTGGCGCCGCTGGTCCAGACGATTTCGCGGGGGTCTGCACCGATCAGGTCGGCCACTTGCTCGCGGGCGGTTTCAACGGCGGCTTCGGCTTCCCAGCCCCAGGCGTGACTGCGGGATGCGGGGTTGCCAAAGTGCTCACGCAACCAGGGGATGATGGCCTCCACAACGCGAGGATCGCAGGGGTTGGTCGCGCCGTAATCGAGGTAAATGGGGAAGTGAGGGGTGGTCATAGGATGTACTTCTCGAGGTCAGGATTTGGCAAACACGTTGCCCAGATCAAACACAGAATTCGGTCCGGTCAGGCGGATTGGCTTGCTGACAGGCATGGGGGCGATCGCCCGCTTGAGGGTGGGCTTGAGCTCCACGACCAGACCTTTGGCCAGCTGGTCGTCCACCAGCTTTTGCAAGGACACAGAGTCCAGAAATTCGACCATTTTGGAATTGAGCGAGGCCCACAGGTCGTGCGTCATGCAGCGGCCATCGCCGCCGTTGCAATTTTCCTTGCCACCGCAGTGGGTGGCGTCGATGGGCTCGTCGACCGACAAAATGATGTCGGCCACGGTGATGTCGGTAGATTTGCGCCCCAGGGTGTAACCGCCGCCAGGGCCACGGGTGGACTCGACCAGGTTATGGCGACGCAACTTGCCAAACAGCTGCTCCAGATAAGACAGAGAAATCTGTTGGCGCTGGCTGATGGCGGCCAAGGTCACGGGGCCAGCATCCTGGCGCAAGGCCAGATCGATCATGGCGGTGACGGCAAAACGGCCTTTGGTGGTTAAACGCATGGCAGACTCCTGAAGTGTGTGGGGGCTTGGTCTGAGACCCACCCAAGCGGGTTCCCGACTAAACGAGTCAAGTATAAACCAATCCCGATTAAATCACTCGGGTTATAGGGTTATGCCACTCACGTCGTCCCGCACGCGATGCGGGATCCAACTCGGTTCAACGCCATGGACCCCGGATCGAGTCCGGGGTGACAAATAGGAGATACGGTCCGGAGTGACAAAAAGGGGATGCGGGCTGGAGGGCGAGTTTTGGCTCAAGCCCGGATCAGCGGCACGATGTTGTCGCCGCCGGTTGCCCCAAACGCCTGCTCTTTTAAAATGGTCAGCTGGTCGCGCACCTGAGCGGCTTTTTCGAACTCCAGGTTGCGGGCGTGTTCCATCATCTGCTTTTCGAGCTGTTTGATGGCGCGGGCGATGTCTTTCTCGCTCATGTCCTCGACCTTGGCTTTTTGCATGGCCGCTTGTTCCAGGCGCTCGGCTTCTTTGCCCGACTTTTCGCTGTACACGCCGTCAATCAGATCTTTGACCTTTTTGACAATGCTCTTGGGCGTGATGCCCATGGCCTCGTTGTGTGCGAGCTGTTTGATGCGCCGCCGTTCGGTCTCGCCCATGGCTTTTTTCATCGACTCGGTGATGCGGTCGGCGTACAAAATGGCGCGCCCGTTGAGGTTGCGGGCCGCACGGCCAATGGTCTGGATCAGGCTGCGCTCGGCCCGCAAGAAGCCTTCTTTGTCGGCATCCAAAATGGCGACCAGTGACACCTCTGGAATATCCAAACCCTCGCGCAACAAATTGATGCCCACCAACACATCGAACGCGCCCAATCGCAGGTCACGCAAGATCTCCACCCGCTCCACCGTGTCCACATCACTGTGCAGGTAGCGCACTTTCACGCCGTTGTCGCTCAGGTAATCGGTCAGCTGCTCGGCCATGCGCTTGGTCAATGTGGTGATGAGCACCCGCTCGTGCTTGTCCACCCGAATGCGGATTTCTTGCAGCACGTCGTCCACCTGGTGGGTGGCGGGGCGCACTTCGACTTGCGGGTCGACCAGGCCCGTGGGCCGCACCACCTGCTCGACCACCTTGCCCGAATGCGTTTTTTCGTAATCGGCCGGGGTCGCCGAGACGAAGATGCACTGGCGCATGCGCTTTTCAAACTCTTCGAATTTGAGCGGGCGGTTGTCCAAGGCGCTGGGCAGGCGAAAGCCGTATTCAACCAGCGTGGTTTTGCGCGCCTTATCGCCGTTGTACATGGCGTTGAGCTGGCCAATCATTTGGTGGCTCTCGTCCAAAAACATGATCGCGTCGGGCGGCATGTAGTCGGTCAATGTGCTGGGCGGGTCACCCGGCGCCGCGCCCGACAAATGCCGGGTGTAGTTCTCAATGCCCTTGCAGTGACCGACCTCGGACAGCATTTCCAGATCAAACCGGGTGCGCTGCTCCAGCCGCTGCGCCTCCACCAACTTGCCCATGCCCACGAGTTCTTTGAGGCGCTGGGCCAGTTCCAGCTTGATGGTTTCCACTGCCGCCAAGACCTTGTCACGCGGCGTCACATAGTGACTCGACGGATAAACCGTGAAACGCGGGATCTTCTGGCGGATTCGCCCGGTGAGCGGGTCAAACAGCTGCAGGCTCTCAATCTCGTCGTCGAACAGTTCAATGCGAATCGCCAGCTCCGAATGCTCAGCCGGAAACACGTCAATCGTTTCGCCCCGCACCCGAAACTTGCCGCGCGAGAACTCCATGTCGTTGCGTTGGTACTGCATGCGGATCAGCTGCGCGATCACGTCGCGCTGGCCCAGCTTGTCGCCCGAGCGCAGCGTCATGATCATGCGGTGGTAGCTCTCGGGCTCGCCAATGCCGTAGATGGCCGAGACCGTGGCCACGATCACCACATCGCGCCGCTCCATGATGCTTTTGGTACACGACAGGCGCATCTGTTCGATGTGCTCGTTGATCGCCGAGTCTTTTTCGATGAACAAGTCGCGCTGCGGCACATAGGCCTCGGGCTGGTAGTAGTCGTAGTAACTGACAAAGTATTCGACCGCGTTCCTGGGGAAGAACTCGCGGAATTCACTGTACAGCTGCGCCGCCAGCGTCTTGTTGGGCGCAAACACGATGGCGGGCCGCCCCAGCTGGGCGATCACATTGGCCATGGTGAAGGTCTTGCCCGAGCCGGTCACGCCCAAGAGGGTCTGAAACACCTCGCCATCGTGCACGCCTTCGACCAGCTGGGCAATGGCCGTGGGCTGATCGCCTGCCGGGGGGTAGGGCTGGAACAGCTCAAAGGGCGAGTCCGGGTAATGGACAAACTGGCCTGCGGCGGGTTCGGTAGAAACTTCAGTGAGCTCGGTCATCGGAGGGGCCGTGCGGGCCGTTAAAATCAGGGACAACCCGAAAGCCTAACCGAGGATCGGGATTCCCGCCACCACTGAACAATTCCGAGGACTTTTCATGTCTCTGTTTTCCGCCGTCGAAATGGCCCCCCGCGACCCGATCTTGGGTTTGAATGAGCAATTCAACGCCGACACCAACCCCAACAAAGTCAACCTGGGCGTGGGCGTGTACTTCGACGACAACGGCAAACTGCCCCTGCTGCAGTGCGTGCAAGCCGCCGAAAAGACCATGATGGCCACCCCTTCGGCCCGTGGCTACTTGCCCATCGACGGCATCGTGGCCTATGACAACGCCGTCAAGGCCCTGGTGTTTGGTGCTGAGTCTGACGTGGTCAAGTCGTGCCGCGTGTCCACCGTGCAAGCCATTGGCGGCACCGGCGGTCTGAAAATCGGTGCCGACTTCCTGAAGAAAGTCAGCCCCCATGCCAAGGTGATGATCTCCGACCCCAGCTGGGAAAACCACCGCGCCATCTTTGTGAACGCCGGTTTTGAAGTCGAGAGCTACGCCTACTACGACGCCGCCAAGCGCGGCGTGAACTTCGAGGGCATGTTGGCCAGCCTGAACGCGGCCGCTGCAGGCACCATCGTGGTGCTGCACGCTTGCTGCCACAACCCCACCGGTTACGACATCACCGACGCCCAGTGGGACCAGGTGATTGCCGTCGTCAAGGCCAAGGGCCTCACGGCTTTCCTGGACATGGCCTACCAAGGCTTTGGCCATGGCATCGCCGAAGATGGTGCCGTGATCGGCAAGTTTGTGGCTGCGGGCCTGAACATCTTTGTTTCCACCTCGTTCTCCAAGAGCTTCAGCCTGTACGGCGAGCGCGTGGGCGCCCTGTCGGTGGTGGCCTCTGACAAGGAAGAAGCTGCCCGCGTGCTGAGCCAACTCAAAATCGCGATCCGCACCAACTACTCCAACCCACCCATCCACGGTGGCGCGGTGGTGGCGGCTGTGCTGAACAACCCCGAGCTGCGTGCCCAGTGGGAACAAGAGTTGGCAGAGATGCGGGTTCGCATCAAAGCCATGCGCCAAAAGCTGGTCGACGGCCTCAAGGCCGCTGGCGTCCAGCAAGACATGGGCTTCATCACCAGCCAGATCGGCATGTTCAGCTACTCTGGACTGACCAAGGACCAAATGGTGCGCCTGCGCAGCGAGTTTGGTGTTTACGGCACTGACACAGGCCGCATGTGCGTGGCCGCGCTCAACAGCAAAAACATCGACTACGTCTGCGCGTCGATCGCCAAAGTCGTCTGACTTGACTGACATCCGGCTTGCAACCGCCCCAGACGGGGCGGTTTCTTTTTGGGCGGTCCGGAAAGTGACTGCCGATTAGGGACCAAACTCAAAAAATACCGGGTGGTCTCCTGTACTATTGCTGCAGCGCACCATTTTTGTTGCAAGGGAAACTGTCACATGCTTTATCAGATTTTTGAAACACAACGCTCGATCATGGAGCCTTTTTCCGATCTGGCCCAAGCAGCAGCCAAGCTCTACAGCAACCCCCTGAACCCTATGGCGCAAACGCCCTTGGCACAACGCGTGTCAGCGGGTTACGCATTGATGCACCGTCTGGGCAAAGACTACGAAAAGCCCGAGTTCGGCATCAAGACTGTGAAGGTCAACAAAGTCGAAGTCGCGATCCACGAGCGCATCGAAATCGATAAGCCCTTTTGCGAGCTGCGCCGCTTCAAGCGTTTCTCGGACGATCCCGCCACCCTGACCCAGCTCAAGGCCCAGCCCGTGGTGCTGATCGTGGCCCCCTTGTCGGGCCACTACGCCACCTTGCTGCGCGACACCGTCAAGACCATGCTGCAAGATCACAAGGTCTACATCACCGACTGGAAAAACGCCCGCTTGGTGCCTTTATCAGACGGCGAGTTCCACCTGGACGACTACATCAACTATGTGCAGGAGTTCATCCGTCACCTGCAAGCCAGCTATGGCGACTGCCATGTGGTGAGCGTGTGCCAGCCCACGGTGCCTGTGCTGGCGGCTGTGTCACTCATGGCCAGCCGGGGCGAAAAGACACCACTGACCATGACCATGATGGGCGGCCCGATCGATGCGCGCAAATCGCCCACCTCGGTCAACAACCTGGCCACCAACAAGAGCTTCGAATGGTTCGAGAACAACGTGATTTACCGCGTTCCGGCCAACTTCCCAGGCGCTGGTCGCCGTGTGTACCCGGGCTTTTTGCAGTACACAGGCTTTGTGGCCATGAACCCCGACCGCCACGCCACCAGCCACTACGACTTCTTCAAAGACCTGATCAAGGGAGACGACGCCAGCGCCGAAGCCCACCGCAAGTTCTACGACGAGTACAACGCCGTGCTGGACATGGACGCCGATTACTACCTGGAAACCATCGCCACCGTGTTCCAGGACTTCAAACTGGTCAACGGCACTTGGGATGTCAAGGGCATTGACGGCAAAGTCGAGCGCGTGCGCCCGCAAGACATCAAGGGCACCGCTTTGCTGACCGTGGAAGGCGAGCTGGATGACATCTCTGGTTCAGGCCAGACCCGCGCTGCGCAGGACCTGTGCAGCGGCGTGCCCGCCAGCGAGCGTCAGCACCTGGAAGTTGAAGGCGCGGGCCACTACGGCATCTTCAGTGGCCGCCGCTGGCGCGACATCGTGTATCCGCAAGTGGTCAAATTCATCCAGGGCCACGCGCCCAAGGCCAAAGTGGCTGCAACCAAGGCTGTTGCTGCAGCACCAACAGTGCTAGCAGCTGCAGCGCCTGTGGCGGCCAAAGCAGCGGTCAAAGCGCCAGTCAAGCCAATGAAGACCAGCGCAGCCAAGCCTGCGGCCAAAGTCGCAGCGCCTGTCAAAGCTGCGGCCAAAGCACCAGTCAAGGCCACTGCCAAAGCCCCCGCCAAAAGCAGCAAAGCATCAGCCCAGCCACAAAGCACCGTCAAAACCAATTGGGTGGCCCCCAAAGCCTGAGGCCCATGCCCCTGCACACCACAGCGCCTGAGACCCAGGCGCTTTTTCTTGCCCTCAACGATGCGCTGCCCCAAACGCAGTGCACACGTTGCGGCTTTCCCGATTGCGCCAGCTACGCCCGCGCCATGGCTGAGGGGCAAGCAGCCATCAACCAATGCCCGCCGGGTGGGCAAGCGGGCATTGAGCGTCTGGCTGCACTGACAGGCCAGCCCGTGGTCTTGCTGAACCCCGAGCATGGTACCGAAGCCGCGCGACATGTGGCCATCATTGACGAGGCCTGGTGCATCGGCTGCACGCTGTGCATCAAGGCTTGCCCGACCGATGCGATTTTGGGCGCCAACAAGTTGATGCACACGGTGATCGAGCCTTGGTGCACGGGGTGTGAGCTGTGTATTCCGGTGTGCCCGGTGGACTGTATCGCGCTGGAGAATGCGACTGGCGCAGCTACTGGCTGGGCCGCATGGTCGGCCGATCAGGCCGGTATGGCACGCCAGCGCTATGAATCTCGCCAACATCGCCTGGTGCGCGATGAAGCCGAGCACCACGAGCTATTGCAAGCTAAGGCCGAACACAAACTGGCCGACCTGGCCACGCACACCAAGGGCAACGATACCTCCCCCGATGTGGACCGTAAACGCGCCATCATCGAAGCGGCACTGGCCAAAGCAAAAGCCCGGCAAACTGGCGCCTGAAGGGCCTGAAGGGCCAGGCAAAATTTGTCTCCCGCCTCAAGCTTTGTGACCTCCTGAATCGGCTTTTGTCACCCCCGAGTTGATCGGGGGTCCATGGCTTCGGCCACCATGGATACCCCCATCCGCGGGTATGACAGCTTCTTGCTGATCGGACCTTCAGGTCCGACACAACTCAATGCGCGTTGTAAGCCAAGGCCGCAAACGCCTTGACCACCTCGGGTGGCGCCTGCACCAACTCAATCAAAACGCCCTCGCCGCCAATCGGGAACTCGTCGTTCGCCTTGGGGTGCAAAAACGTGATGTCGAAACCGGCCGCGCCCTTGCGGATGCCGCCGGGCGCAAAGCGCACGCCTTGCGACGTGAGCCACTCCACCGCCACCGGCAGGTCGTCGATCCACAGACCGATGTGGTTGAGCGGCGTGGTGTGCACGGCGGGCTTTTTCTCGGGGTCCAGCGGCTGCATCAAATCAACCTCGACCTTGAACGGGCCGGTGCCGATGGCGCAGATGTCTTCGTCCACGTTCTCGCGTTCGCTTTTGAAGGTGCCAGTCACTTCCAGACCGAACATGTCCACCCAGAGCTTTTGCAGGCGAGCCTTGTCAGGCCCGCCGATGGCGATTTGCTGGACGCCCAGCACTTTGAAGGGGCGTGTCATTTATTCAAACTCCACAATCATCTGGTCGACCGTGAGCGATTCGCCTTTGGCAGCGACCACTTTCTTGACCACACCGTCTTGCGCGGCAAACAGCACGTTTTCCATCTTCATGGCTTCGATCACGGCCACGCGCTCGCCCGCTTGCACCTTCTGGCCCACAGCCACGGCCACATCCACCAGCAAACCAGGCATGGGCGAGAGTACAAAGCGGCTCAGATCTGGCGGAGCCTTGAAGGGCATGAGCTTGTGCAGCTCGGCCATGCGCGGCGACATCACCAGCGCCTCGATGCGGGTGCCGTTGTGCTGCACTTTCAAGGCCAGTGGGTTTTTCAGCGTGCCGCGTTCGACTTGGGCTGTGAAAGGTTTGCCATTGCAAGTGCCTTCGATGCGGATGTCGTTCAAGCGGGAGTTGCTTTCGATGGCGTAGGTTTTGCCATCCACGGTGATCTGCGCCACACCGGGTTTGCCGGTGAACTCGTCCACATGCACGGGCACGTAGCGGTTGTTGCCGCCCTGCCCCAACTCGACCACCGCATAATCCTGGCCCACCTTCACGTCGTAACCGGGCAACTGGCCGCTGAGGTTGGCAGCGCGTTGACGCGACTTGCGGCGAACAAAGGCGGCCAATGCTGCCAAAAAGTCATGGTCGTCGTGTGGCACGTCTTCGGCGCGAAAGCCTTGGCTGTACTGCTCGGCAATGAAGCCGGTGTTGAAGTCACCCGACACAAAGCGCGAGTGCGCCAACAAAGCGGCCTGGAATGGGATGTTCGAGCTGATGCCACGAATGACAAAACCGTTCAAGGCTTCGCGCATTTTGGCGATCGCCTCGTTGCGGTCTTTGCCGTGCACGATGAGCTTGGCGATCATCGAGTCGTAGAACATCGGGATCTCGCCACCGTCTTGCACGCCGGTGTCCACGCGCACGCCATGCAGGTCAGCCGTATTGCCTTGGAACATGGTTTGTTTGGGCGTCTGGAAACGCACCAAACGGCCCGTGGAAGGCAGGAAGTTGCGGAACGGGTCTTCGGCGTTGATGCGGCACTCGATGGCCCAGCCATCGCGTTTCACATCCGCTTGTGTGAAGGCGAGTTTTTCACCCGCAGCCACGCGGATCATCTGCTCCACCAAATCGAGGCCCGTGATGGCTTCGGTCACCGGATGCTCCACCTGCAAACGGGTGTTCATCTCCAAGAAGTAAAAGCTCTGGTCTTTGCCGACCACAAACTCCACCGTGCCGGCCGACTGGTACTTCACCGCCTTGGCCAATTGCACCGCCTGCTCACCCATGGCTTTGCGGGTCGCCTCCGAGATGAAAGGCGATGGCGCTTCTTCAATCACCTTTTGGTGACGGCGCTGAATCGAGCACTCGCGCTCGTTCAAATAAATCACATTGCCGTGGCTGTCGCCGAGCACCTGGATTTCGATGTGACGGGGCTCTTCGACAAACTTTTCGATGAAGACACGGTCATCGCCAAAGCTGTTGCGGGCTTCGTTGCGGCAAGAGGTGAAGCCTTCAAAAGCTTCTTTGTCGTTGAACGCGACGCGCAAGCCCTTGCCGCCGCCGCCGGCTGAGGCCTTGATCATGACGGGGTAGCCGATGCCCTTGGCGATTTCAACCGCTTTCTCGGCGGTTTCAATCGCGTCGTTCACGCCGGGAATGCAGTTCACACCCGCAGCACCCGCCAGCTTTTTGGATTCGATCTTGTCGCCCATGGCGGCAATCGAAAAGTGACGCGGGCCAATGAAAGCAATGCCCTCGTCTTCGCAGCGCTTGGAGAACTCGGCGTTCTCGCTCAGGAAACCGTAGCCAGGGTGGATCGCTTGCGCACCAGTGGCTTTGGCGGCCGCGATGATTTTGTCGGCCACCAGATACGACTCGCGCGATGGCGCGGGGCCCAGCAACACGGCTTCGTCAGCCAGTTGCACATGGCGGGCTTCCTTGTCGGCTTCGGAGTAAACGGCCACGGTTTGGATGCCCATCTTGTGGGCAGTGGCGATGACGCGGCAAGCGATTTCGCCGCGGTTGGCAATCAAAATTTTCTTGAACATATGGAATCCTTTTATCTGTCATCCCGGGCTTGAGCCGGGATCCATGGCTAGCGGATCAAGTCCGACATGACGGGGTACCGATCAAAGTGGGATGTTCCCGTGCTTGCGCCAGGGGTTCTCGATCTTCTTGTCTTTGAGCATGACCAGCGAGCGGCAAATGCGCTTGCGTGTTTCATGCGGTTGGATCACATCGTCGATGAAGCCGCGAGCGCCTGCCACAAACGGGTTGGCAAAACGGGCTTTGTATTCGGCTTCTTTGGCGGCCAGCTTTTCGGGGTCGCCCTTGTCTTCGCGGAAGATGATTTCCACCGCGCCCTTGGCCCCCATCACCGCAATTTCAGCGTTGGGCCAGGCAAAGTTCACGTCGCCGCGCAGGTGCTTGGAAGCCATCACGTCGTAAGCGCCGCCGTAGGCTTTGCGGGTGATGACGGTGATTTTTGGCACGGTGCACTCGGCGTACGCATACAGCAGCTTGGCGCCGTGCTTGATGATGCCGCCGAACTCTTGGCTGGTGCCGGGCATGAAGCCGGGCACGTCGACAAAGGTGATGACGGGGATGTTGAACGCATCGCAAAAGCGCACAAAGCGGGCCGCTTTGATGGAGCTCTTGATGTCGAGACATCCGGCCAACACCAGCGGCTGGTTGGCCACGATGCCCACGGTTTGACCTTCCATGCGGGCAAAGCCGATCAGGATGTTTTTGGCGTAGTCGGGTTGGAGCTCAAAGAAATCACCATCGTCCACGGTCTTGACGATGAGTTCCTTCATGTCATAGGCCTTGTTGGGGTTCTCGGGCACCAACGTGTCCAGGCTCATGTCCAGGCGGCTTGATGGGTCACCGCTCGCGCGCACAGGCGCTTTTTCGCGGTTGTTGAGCGGCAGGTAGTTGTAGAGGCGGCGCAGCATGAGCAGCGCTTCCACATCGTTCTCAAACGCCATGTCGGCCACGCCGCTCTTGGTGGTGTGTGTCAGGGCGCCGCCCAACTCTTCGGCCGTCACTTCTTCGTGCGTCACGGTCTTGACCACTTCGGGGCCGGTCACAAACATGTAGGACGTGTCTTTGACCATGAAAATGAAGTCGGTGAGCGCTGGCGAATACACCGCGCCACCGGCAGACGGCCCCATGATCATGCTGATCTGGGGCACCACGCCGCTGGCCATCACGTTGCGCTGGAACACATCGGCATAACCACCGAGCGAGGCCACACCCTCTTGAATGCGGGCACCGCCCGAATCGTTGAGGCCAATCACCGGAGCACCCACCTTCATCGCTTGGTCCATGATCTTGCAGATCTTCTCGGCGTGAGTTTCAGACAAAGCACCGCCGTACACGGTGAAGTCCTGGCTGAACACAAAGACCAAGCGGCCATTGATCATGCCGTAGCCCGTCACCACGCCATCGCCGGGGATCTTGTTGTTTTCCATGCCGAA
>JAIXOZ010000128.1 GCA_027486495.1 Comamonadaceae bacterium
ACCGCCATGCGCATCGAAAGCCGTTACCTCGCTGGCCTCATGACCAGCCAGGTGGCGCGCAACATGATCAACACCTTCTTCTTCAACATGAACAGCATCAAGGGCGGCCAAAGCCGCCCCAAGGCTGCGCCGCGCTACAAGCCGCAAAAGGTGGGCATTCTGGGCGCGGGCATGATGGGCTCGGGCATTGCGTATGCGCAAGCCAGCCGGGGCATCGCCACCGTGCTCAAAGACGTGAACCAAGAGGCCGCTGAAAAAGGCAAGGCCTACAGCCACAAGCTCACGCAAAAGCGCGTGGACAAAGGCCGCATGGCCGCAGACAAACAAGCGGCTTTGTTGTCACTGATCCAACCCACGGCCAGCGCCGCTGACCTGAAAGGTTGCGACCTGATCATCGAAGCTGTGTTTGAAAACCGCGAACTCAAGGCCCGCGTCACGCAAGAGGCAGAGCCCATGTTGGCCGAGGGAGGCTTCTTTGCCAGCAACACCTCCACCTTGCCCATCAGCGGCCTGGCCACGGCCAGCGCCAATGCCAACAAATTCGTCGGCATCCACTTCTTCAGTCCCGTCGACAAGATGCAGCTGGTGGAGATCATTCGCGGCGCGCAGACCGACGACGAAACCATCGCCCGTGCGTACGACTACGTGCAGGCGCTGGGCAAGCTGCCGATTGTGGTGAACGATTCGCGCGGCTTTTACACCAGCCGCACCTTTGGCACCTTTGTGATGGAAGGCGCGGCCATGCTGGGCGAGGGCATCCCCGCCCCCGTGATCGAAAACCTGGCCATGCAAGTGGGCATGCCGGTGGGCCCACTGGCGGTGCTGGACGAAACGGCACTCTCGCTGTCGGTGCATGTGCTGGACCAAACCCGCGAAGACTTTGCCAAAGAAGGCAAAACCCACACCGCCACGCCCGGCGAGCTGTTGGTTGAGCGCATGGTCAAAGAACTCAATCGCCCTGGCCGCGCCGCAGGCGGTGGTTTTTACGACTACCCCGCTGGGCAGAAAAAAGTGCTGTGGCCGGAACTTAAAACCCGCTTTGAAAAAGCCGACGTGGCCTATAGCCAGCAAGACATCAAAGACCGGCTGCTGTACCGCCAAGCCGTGGAGACTGCCCGCTGCCTGCAAGAGGGCGTGCTGACCTCGGTGCACGACGGCAACATCGGCTCGATCTTCGGCATCGGCTTTCCGGCCTGGACCGGTGGCGCGCTGCAGTTCATCTATGGCCAGGGCGTGGATGCGTTTGCCAAGCGCTGCGCGGAACTGGCCGCGAAGTATGGCGCGGGCTTTGTGCTGACGGCGGACGTGATTGACAGCTTGAAGCAGCATCAGCCGGTGTATTGAGGGGCAGGCCCAAGATACGGGCCGTTAGGCATCAACGCAGCGCCCTGGGGTTTGGGTGGCTGCGTTTTTTATTTAGACAGATTGCTTGAGTGGTCGCTTTTGACACTTGAAACTGGACGATATCGATTAGCCCCGGGGTGACAGAGAAACTCGGTAAGGGTAAGGGCGAACTGCTGCATGGCTATGTCGTGATGGTCACAAAGCAGTCTGCAAACTTCCTCAGAGGAAAGCAACTTCCGCGATCTGGTGAGTTGTCCGTATAGTGGTTTTGCCTGCAACACTTCCCCTCCGTCAAACCTGTATTGGAAATCATCTTCTCGATAAAGTTGCCACAGAGCATTTTCAACGTTCTTGATTGGCAGGCAGAAGACCTGTTTGGGCTGCCGCTGTTCCGATTGGTCACCATCCAAAACGCTGATGACGTGTTCTTTCGGACCATAGAAGTTGTACTGATCATTAAGATTCATCATCCTTTTGACGTAACCCTGCCCGCCTACACAAATGACTTGGAATGAGTAAAACGTTGGGGAGCAGTAGCGGTTTATTGCGTACTGAAGAAACTGCTCAAGTCTTTCATCCTCGGTCAAAATATAACGATCGTACCCCTCGAAGCCAAAAAGCAAGCTTTTGACACCGTTGAATGACATGGGTAATAGTGCAATCGCACCCTCATCTCGATCGCGGTCCAGATAGAGTATTTCGCCTGGCTCTAGAGTCTGCATCAGCGCCAGTGAGTGGCTGGTGAAAACAACGCATGAACCATGCTTGGCACAAAGTAGTCGAAGTTGCTCGGCTAGTCTGGCTTGAGTAATGGCATCCAGAGAAATGTCGATTTCGTCGATGACGATCAACGGTGTTCCCTGGGTGATTTTGCGATAAAGATTGATTAGGAAATACTCGCCAGAACTGAAGGAATCCTCGCGGATGTAGCGTTTGTCCTCGAAGACAAAACAACAGCAGACACCTCGACGAATTGGGACTTCAACGAGGTTGTCAAATCTTTGATCTTTGTAGATGTTGGCAAGAAATTCGATCAATGCCATCGGTTTTTTGTATTGACCAAGAACGACGGCCTGGCGTATGTTTTCGTCCTGTTCGGCCAATGTTCGAAAGAAGGTGAAACGCTGGCCATGAGGTGCTGTTAACTCGACAGACACTACAGCCTTGTGGTGACCCTGTACAGGCTGTTTTGTGGAAATCGAGCGAAGTGCTGGGTCGTAGGTAAACAGATACTGCTGTTCACCCAAGGTATAACTGATGGCGCTGGAATCGCTGAAGACTCCAGCTGATGATGTCCTGATAAAGGTGTCAGCCAGCGCAAGGTTCATGATGGCTTTGGACAGCGTTGTCTTCCCCACGCCATTTTTTCCGACGATGCAATGAATACCATGCTTGCTCAGGTCAATCTCAAAAACCAAATGGCTGATCTGCTGAACGTTTTTGATCTCAACGCGAAATTGCATGGCTCAGGAAAATGAACGGTGTAAGAAGTAATCGACCACCGCAACGCCAAATTTTTTCCGCAATTTGTCGAGGTAGCCCTGATCAATGGTGTTGACGTAATTCAGAAGACCGGAAAGACGAGCTTCAGCTTTGCGCGGGTCACCTTCTGATCGGTCGGCAAACTTGTCTTTGTCGCGCAGATAGAAGTGGATCAGAACTTCAATTTCGCTTTTGACGCTCGCGTCTACCGATACGGTTCCGTTCGGGAGAATCACCATACCCAGTAGTTTGATTTTCGTGCCATTGTGTAAAAACTTTGACTTCCCAGGGTGCAGAGAAAATTCGCCATTCACCGTGTCTTGCAGGAGTGTGGCCACCTGCTCGTGGATACCATGGAGTGCGGTGGACTCTTGAGAGGACACGATGATGTCGTCTGAATATCGGGTCAGCACCAATCCCTTGCTGGTGCAGTAAGTCTGGAGGGCGTTGTCAAAAGCCATGAGAACCGCATTGCTGATGGCTGGGGATGTTGCAAATCCGACAGGTAAATTGTCGTTCACGCAAACCAAATCCACGATTCGGTCCATCCAAATGTCAAGGTCCTGAATAGGACAAGCGTCTTTAGCTGTCAGCAGGGTTGATTTGACCCGGGGTCTCCTGATACTGGGGAAAAAATCGGCTATGTCACACACGAAAAATGATTTGTTTTCGGCATGCCTTGCTACTGCGTCGTAAGCGTTCAATCCTTTGCGGTAAGAAAAAACCACATCTTCATTCAGTGGTAGAAAGTCCAAGAGGAACAGCCTGAGAAACTCGTGCAAAGCTTTGAGCTTTTCACTAGGAATTAGGAGGTTTCGGGTTTTTCCTGCTTGTGTGAATGTCTTGAGGCTGATGTTTGCTTCCACTGATGCATTTGCAAAATCAGAAAAACGCCATTTGCCGTGGTACGTGGCGTCGAACAGCCCATCAATTGGCTGCTTAAGTAGGATGTGAGGCGATTGCGGTGTGGACATGGTTGGAATTGTTTTGTAAACTATACACATGTCAACGACTAGGAGCATCTCCAGTCATCAATGTTGACCTCTAAGCCGTCTGATCTACTTGTGTGGCGTACCCTAGGGGGCGCCACACAAGACGTAGAGTTCAATTGTCGGCGTCAAATCCCCATTTAAAAATTCATTAGCTCAGTTGACACCGGTCTTCAAGTTGCACGCTTGAACTGATAAAGGTGACAGTAATCCTTGAGCAGTTGCCGAAATAGTCGATTCACCCCCTCTTAGCCGAGCGGGTTCGATTGCACGACAGATGTCGATGACAGCATCCACCGCGTCGCATCCATACTCGCAGATACGCCCTCAAATCAACCACTGCTGCAACGAAGCCACCCCCAGCGGTCGTAGCCGTGCATAGTCCAACAGTTCCGCCAACCGCGCGCCTTTGCCCTGCCACTCATACACAACAGCTTCGCCCAGCAGCTCGTAATGCTATGGCAGTCCACCGCTTTTTTATCGGTCAGGTTATTGATGCGATCACACCAGGCCAGTGCGGCTTTCAGTTTGGGTTGCACATTGGGGTGGATGGTTTGTTCTTGGCCTTTGGTTTCAACGAGGTACACCGCGCCTGCGGTGCGCACCAAAAAGTCGGGTGAATAGATGGCGGGCAGGCCGTCGTCTTTCACGCAGCGCAGGCGGGCAAAAGTATGGCGGTTTTCGCTGATCTTGCAAAAGGCCAGCACTTGCGTGACGGCTTGTGCCCAGTGGATGAAGGCGCGTTTCAGTCCACTGTTGCGGCTGGACCGCAAAGGGCTGGATGCATTGTTGTAAGCGTTGACATACCTTGTATTAGGTCACTGGAAGGACTGCACTCCCTGCAGCAGGGCAGCATCAAGCTGTTGGTGAGGATTGGATCAGTTGCATCATTGAGTTGGCGTCACCTGAAAATCCCACCGCAGTTGCAACATCAATTCGATGCGCATTGATCCAAATTTCAGGGTCGGCATCCTCACTTGTCAAACCATGCAGTTGAAGGAACCGGTCGCCAAATGGGTTTTCTTTGGCAATGGATGTTAGGTCGATTCGACCGTTGGCGTAGATGCCTGCCTGGTCTTGACCCCGTAACCCAGTACCGCCGGTAGTTTTAATTTACCGCTCGCTTTTGCCTAAACAGCTTGGCGGGCACGTAGCCCAATGCGCTGTGAGGGTGGTAAGAATTGTAGTCA
>JAIXOZ010000145.1 GCA_027486495.1 Comamonadaceae bacterium
CACTGCTTTGGCTGCGGCAAGAACGGCAACGCCATCGGCTTTTTGATGGAGCATGCGGGCATGACCTTCATTGAAGCGGTGAAGGACTTGGCCCAGCAAACCGGCATGGTGGTGCCTGAAGAACAGCAATCGCCCGAAGACCGCGCCAAAGCCGCCGCCGCCAAAGCCAAACAAGACAGCCTGAGCGATGTGCTCGAAAAAGCCGGCGAGGCCTACCGCGATCAGCTCAAGATCACCCCGCACGCCATCGACTACCTCAAGGGCCGGGGCTTGTCGGGCCAAATCGCCAAGCGCTTTGGCCTGGGCTATGCGCCCGAAGGCTGGCGCTCGCTGGCCAGCATCTTCCCCAAATACGACGACCCACTGCTGGCTGAATCGGGCTTGGTCATCGTGAACGAAGAAGACGACAAACGCTACGACCGTTTTCGCGACCGCATCATGTTCCCGATCCGCAACATCAAAGGCGAGTGCATCGGCTTTGGCGGGCGGGTGATTGGCTCAGGCACCCCCAAGTATTTGAACTCCCCCGAAACCCCGGTGTTCCACAAAGGTCGCGAGCTGTATGGCCTGTACGAAGCCCGCGAAGCCTTGCACAGCGCGGGCTACGTGTTGGTGACCGAAGGCTACATGGACGTGGTGGCGCTGGCCCAGCTCGGCTTTGCCAACGCCGTGGCCACCTTGGGCACCGCCTGCACGCCCGACCATGTGCAAAAGCTGTTCCGCTTCACCGACTCGGTGGTCTTCAGTTTTGACGGCGACGGCGCGGGCCGCCGCGCTGCCCGCAAGGCGCTCGACGGGGCCCTGCCCTACGCGACCGACGTGCGGAGCATCAAGTTTTTGTTCTTGCCCGCCGAGCACGACCCCGACAGCTATGTGCGCCAATTTGGCCAAGAGGCATTTGCCGAGCAAATCAAACAGGCCATGCCGCTGTCGCGCTTTTTGATCGAAGCGGCCAGCGCCGACTGTGACCTGCATACCGCCGAAGGCCGTGCCCGCCTGTCCAGCCAAGCCCGCCCGCTGTGGCAGCTGCTGCCCGATGGGGCGCTCAAGCAGCAGCTGCTGGCCGAGTTGGCGCAACTCATCCAGCTGGAAACCGCAGGCCTTGAAAAACTGTGGGGCCAACAAGCGGCCAGCGACCAGCGCTTTGCACCCGCTGCACGCAGTGCGGCCACACCCGCCCCCCAGGCAGCCAACGCAGCCTTCAGTCAGGCGGCCAGCGCAGGGCATGACGACTACCCCCAATTTGAGCCGCAGTACGGCGAGCCACCGGCCTGGTCGGGTGCCAACACCTTTGTGCCATCCAACGGCAGCAACAACTGGAAAAACAAAAACCCCAACTGGACGCCGGGCAGCAAGTTTGGCAACGGCAAGTACAAACGCGATCAGCCTCCGGTCTACACCGGCCCACGCACCGTGCCCGCCAGCCGAGCCGACCACGCGGCCCGCCTGCTGCTGGGCAATATGGCCCTGTGGGAGTCACTGGCCGGAGAAGACCACGCCATGCTGTGCGCCCTGCCCGCGCCACACGGCCCGCTGTTTGCATGGCTCGAATCTCAGTTTCACGAACAAGGGGCTGTGGGCTGGTCGACCTTGCGCGATGACATGCAAGGCCAGATCTTTGCCGACGACGCCACCCGCTGGATGGCACAGGACAACTTGAATGCCGTCGCTGGCAGCGAAGACGCCACCCCACCCGACCCACAAGAAGCCCGCCAGGAACTGCGCCGCTTGCTCACCCTGCTGATGATCGACCGCCTCAAGCAGCTCGAGACCGAAGCCCTGACGCAGGCCAGCACGGGGCAAGACCCCGAAGCCCAGCAACGCTGGCGCAGCCTGTACGAACGCCGCAAAGCGCTGATGGCAGCGGCCGCCTTGTTGCAAGATTCATTCTGAACACCCCGGCCTCGCAGGGCGTTCGCTGAGCGCCTTGTTCGCGCTTACTTGTCCAGCAGCTGGTTGAACTTGTCCGCCTCAAAGGACTCGCGGGGGGCCGCATCACTGGGCATGGCCAACTGCTGCTGGGCACACAACTGCTCCAGCGCTTGCCAAATCATGGCGATCTGGTGTTCTTGCCCCGCCGCGTTGTCAATCAAGCCACGCAGCGCTTGGCTGACCGGGTCATCGTCTTGGGTGATGCCATAGGCGTTGAACTTGCGCTCGGTGCCCGAGACATCGGCACTCTCGCCCGCCTTGGACGGGATGATGCGTGCCGGAATACCCACCGCTGTCGCCCCGGCTGGCACCGGCTTGATCACCACCGCGTTGCTACCGATCTTGGCGCCATCGCCCACCTCAAAACCGCCCAGCACCTTGGCCCCGGCACTGACCACCACATCTTTGCCCAAGGTGGGGTGGCGTTTGGCGCCTTTGTACAGCGAGGTACCGCCCAAAGTCACACCCTGGTAAATCGTGCAACCGTCGCCAATCTCGGCCGTCTCACCCACCACCACGCCCATGGCGTGGTCAAAAAACACCCGCTCACCAATCTTTGCGCCGGGGTGGATCTCAATGCCAGTCAAACCGCGCGAGACGTGTGAGATGAAACGCCCCAGCCACTTGAACCCGTGGTTCCAGCACCAGTGCGCCCGGCGGTGCAGCACCAAAGCATGCAAGCCCGGGTAACAGGTCAGCACCTCCCAAGCGGTGCGGGCAGCAGGGTCCCGGTCAAGGATGCATTGGATGTCGGAGCGAAGGCGAGAAAACATAGGCTTTGAGTCTATCGCTTGAGAGAGCTTTGGGAGTCAGCGCTTTGAATCATGGCCTTGGCCACCCCGCGCAGGATGTGGATTTCTTCCGGGCTCAAGTCGGCCCGGTTGAACAACTGGTTCAAGCGCGGCATGAGTTTTTTGGGCGCAGCCGGGTCCAAAAAGCCAATGTTGGTCAGCGCCTGCTCCCAATGCGTCAGCATGCCTGCCACCTGCTGCGCATCGGCTTTTTCAGCGGGGACCACCGCGTCCTGCACCGGAAAGCCCCCCAGCGCCACGCGCCAGTCGTAGGCGATGACCTGAATGGCCGAGCCCAAATTGAGCGAGCCAAACAGGGGATTCGTCGGGATCGACAGCGCCACATGGCAGCGGTAAACATCTTCGTTTTTCATGCCAAAGCGCTCGGAGCCGAACAAAAACGCCACGCATTGCTCTGGCGCTCCGGACTTTGTCAGCTCGGCAAAATGCGCTCGAGGCGAACGGGTGGGTGGGCCAAAGTCGCGCGGTGTCATGGCCGTGGCGCACAAATGGGTCACGCCATCCAAAGCCTCGTCCAGCGTGTCGACCACCCGCGCCTTGGCCAGCACGTCATTGGCGCCGCTGGCGCGTTGGATGGTTTCTTCTTTGCGCAGCACATTGGGCCAGCGCGGTGCCACCAGCACCAGATCGTCAAAACCCATGACTTTCAGGGCGCGGGCAGCCGCACCCACGTTACCGGCATGGCTGGTTTCTATCAAGATGAATCGCGTTTGCATGCCCCGATTGTCCACGCTGGAGCCGGGCGCAGCGTGACCCCTTCAGCGCTGCGTGACACCCAAATGACGGGCGTCCGTGCTTTTCATGAGAAAATGCAGCCCTTGTCGCCGCGATCGTGCGTGCGTTGCACCCGTTCTTCACACAATTCATGTCGTCCAACCTCCACCCCATGCTCAACGTGGCCATCAAGGCTGCGCGCGCCGCTGGCGCCATCATCAACCGCGCCGCGCTCGACGTGGAAGCGGTTCGCATCTCGCAAAAGCAGGTCAACGACTTCGTCACCGAAGTCGACCATGCCAGCGAAAAAATCATCATCGAAACCTTGCTGACCGCCTACCCTGACCACGGCATCCTGGCCGAAGAGTCGGGCCGCGAATTCGGCAACCCCCTCGCTGACCACATCTGGATCATCGACCCCCTGGACGGCACGACCAACTTCATCCACGGCTTCCCTGTTTATTGCGTGAGCATTGCCCTGCAAGTGCGCGGCAAGATCGAACAAGCCGTCATTTACGACCCCACCCGCAACGACCTGTTCACCGCCACCAAAGGCCGTGGCGCCTTCATGAACGACCGTCGCCTGCGCGTGAGCAAACGCATCCGCCTGCAGGAATGCATCATCTCCACAGGCTTTCCCTTCCGCAAGGGCGACAACTTCAACCAGTACCTGCGCATGATGGGCGATGTGATGCAACGCACCGCTGGCCTGCGCCGCCCCGGATCTGCTGCGCTCGACCTGGCTTATGTGGCTGCAGGCTTCACCGACGGCTTCTTTGAAACAGGCCTCTCGCCTTGGGACGTGGCTGCAGGCTCGCTCTTGGTCACCGAAGCCGGTGGCCTGATCGGCAACTTCACGGGCGAGTCCGACTTTCTGGAACAAAAAGAATGCCTGGCTGGCGCGCCACGCATTTACGGCCAGTTGGTCACCATCTTGGGCAAGTACAGCAAATTTGCCAGCGCAGGCGACAAAGCCAACGTGCGCACTGCCGTGGACGCCCTGAGCCGCGAACGCACAGGCGATACGCACAACCCGGATGCCGAATGTGCTGACGGCCCCGAAGCTGAAAGCACCGAAGCGGCCAGCGACGAGCGCAAAGACGCACCGTTTTAAACGAGCAGCGTCGGCCCTTTTGATCCAGCGCAATGAGATTTAAACATCCGTACTGTCCTGGTGTTTGTCATCCCGGGCGAAGATCCCGGATCCAGTGTTGACCGACGCCTTTTGCAAAGGACGGCTGTGCGCTCTGTGCGCCTCGAAGACGCCTGGCATGAACATGGCAAGCCCAAGGTATTAAGCAGCGACCAGGGCAGCCAATTCACCAGCAAGCGCACTTCTTCCACATGCCTTCATGCGACTGCCATCATCAGTGGGATGATAGCGATATTGGCCTTGCATCAACGTCCTGAGGCCGATGTCCAAGGTCATTGACTTCAAACAGCCTCTTCAAATTCGGGGCGATTCCGACCAGACCTTAAACAACAAAGAAGACAAATTAAGTATTCATGGGTCTTACACCCAATGCCATGGCACAGCCAACCAATGCCGGTTGCTCTTTGAGTATGACGTAAGTTGGAATCTCCATCATATATTGTTGAAAACGGCCTTTCGCTTCAAAAGCAGCACGGAAACCCGATTGTGCAAAATACTCACCCAATTGACCGATGACGCCACCACCGATGTAAATGCCTCCCCTGGCGCCCAAAGTCAAAGCCAAATTGCCAGCTGTATTTCCAAGGAAGCGGCATAGCTGATCCAAGGCCTCCTCACATGCTGGGTCAGTGGCGGCCATTCCACGCTGACTCACATGCACCGCATTGAAGGGTTCGGCAGCTGTTCCGTTGAGAATACAAATGGCCTGATACAAATTCTCTAAACCCATGCCAGAAATCACGCGCTCAGCCGAAACATGAGGGAAAATCTGCCAGAGGGTTCGCAAAATGTCAGCTTCGCGCTCGCAAGTGGCTGAAAGACTCACATGTCCGCCTTCGCCAGCAATCGGTACCCAATCTCCACGGCGGGACCGAACCAAATACGACACACCTAATCCAGTTCCGGGGCCAATCATGCCTTTGGGGGCATTTTCTACAGGTGAACCTTTGCCAATTTGCTCTAAATCATTGGTGCCAAAAGCGGGTGCGGCCATGGCCATGGCTTCCCAATCGTTCAGCATGAGCAACTTTTCAAGACCTAAAGTCTGTCGAGTATTCTCAATCGAAAATCGCCATTCGTTATTGGTCATCTCCACAACATCACCAAGAATAGGGTTGGCTATGGCAATGCAAGCATTGACGACCTTTGGATTGCCAATTTGATGCAGATAAACAGTCACTGCGGTGGCCAAGTCTGGAAACTGTCCTGTTAAAAGCACCTTGACCTGAGAGATCGGAGTCTTATTGCCATACACCAATGCAAACCGAGCATGGGTTCCGCCCACGTCTC
>JAIXOZ010000135.1 GCA_027486495.1 Comamonadaceae bacterium
ATATTAATTGATGAGGGACGATTTTTACATAAGGCTTCATAAACCCAAGGCACGGGTTCAATATTGAAACCATTCCAACCCATAGTTTCCTCAAAAAATTTGCAAGAATTTTCTGTCAATCCATCAAATGCACCACATTCAACAAACACGCCTTTGATATTAATATCTGGAAAGTACCTCTCAAATATGAATTGATCAACTGGCGGTGTGAATTGGCCGTAGAACTTATGCATTTGTTTGATACCCAAATATTTCTATCTTCAATCAAGCAAAGTATGTCTTGATCGCTGCACAAATACTAGCAACCTGAATCTCACTCAAAGCTGGATAACTAGGCAGATTAATACCTCGTGACGCCAAAGACTCGGCCACTGGGAACGTTTCCTGTGTGGCGCAGTGGGGCATGGTGTGAGAAGGGAAGAACAAGGGGCGAGTTTCAATGCCAACTTGTTTGAGGTGTTCACGCAAGGGGTTGCGTTGTGCAGGGTCGTTGACCGCGATGGAACACATCCAGAACGAGTGCACGGTGTCGGGCATTTCGCTGTGGCAAGTCAATGGCAAGCCCTGAAGGCCTTCACGGTACCAAGCGGCTACTTGACGTTTCTTTGCCAAAATGTCAGTTGCCTGCTCCAGTTGCGCCAAGCCGATGGCGGCGCAAATATTGGTCATGCGGTAGTTGTAGGCCACCACGTCGTGCCAGTACTCGCGAGCTGGTGACACACCTTGGTTTTTGAGGTGGTAAGCGCGCTCAAACACTTCTTTTTTCTTGGCAACCACCATGCCGCCTTCACCTGTAGTGATGGTTTTGTTGCCAAAAAAACTGAAGGTGGCAATGTCTCCAAAGGTGCCAACATGCTGGCCTTTGTAGAGGGTACCAAATGCTTCAGCGCAGTCTTCGACCAAAAGCAAGTTGTGCTTCTGGCAAATGCTGGTCAGCGCATCCATGTCGCAGGGCAATCCGTACAAATGAACGGCCATGACGGCCTTTGTGCGTGGTGTGATTTTGGCTTCAACGTCTTTGGGGTCCACTTGCCATGTGGATTCCAAAGAATCCACAAAAACAGGTTTGGCACCCGTTTGAATGATGGTGTTGACCGAAGCGATGTAGGTCAGTGTGGGAACAATGACTTCATCTCCGGGGCCAATGCCCAGCGCTTCCAGTGCAAGGTGAATCGCCACGGTGCCGTTCGAGACGGTCGTAGCATGTTCGGCCCCAATGTACTCAGCAAATCCTCGCTCGAATTTGCCAATGAATTCGCCCTTGGATGAAATCCAGGTGGAATCCATGCATTGGTTCACATATTCTTTTTCACGCCCATTGAAGTAGGGTTGGTAAACGGGGATCATGTTCAAGACCTTACTCGTGGGGGGTGAAGTATTTGAAGCCGTTTTGCTTGACCAGTTCGTCGCGCTGGGCTTCCTTCATGTCTTCTCGCATCATTTCAGCGACCAATTCAGCGAATGTTGTGGTGGGAACCCAGCCCAGTTTTTCTTTGGCTTTGGTCGGGTCACCTAACAGAGTCTCCACTTCAGCAGGTCGGTAGTAGCGTGGATCAACAGCGACGATGCATTTGCCTGTGGCCACGTCGTAGCCTTTTTCTTCTTGGTCTTTGCCTTCCCAGCGGATTTGAATGCCGATTTCCTTAGCAGCCA
Organism: Comamonadaceae bacterium; assembly: GCA_027486495.1. Classification (GTDB taxonomy): domain Bacteria; phylum Pseudomonadota; class Gammaproteobacteria; order Burkholderiales; family Burkholderiaceae_C; genus Limnohabitans_A. The sequence goes on from JAIXOZ010000135.1 coordinate 1,654, forward strand.
ATTCAACAAACTCACGAACAGAATGTTGTTCGCCTGTGGCGATCACAAAATCTTCTGGGGTTTCTTGTTGCAGCATCATCCATTGCATGACGACATAGTCACGGGCATGCCCCCAATCTCGCAAGGCGTTCATGTTGCCCAGATACAGGCATTCTTGCAAATTGAGTTTGATACGGGCCAGTGCGCGGGTGATTTTGCGCGTGACAAAGGTTTCGCCACGAATGGGAGATTCGTGGTTAAACAAGATGCCGTTACAAGCGTACATGCCGTAGGCTTCGCGGTAGTTGACAGTGATCCAGTAGGCATACATTTTCGCTACTGCATATGGCGAACGAGGATAAAAAGGTGTGGTTTCTTTCTGAGGGATCTCTTGCACCAAGCCATAAAGCTCTGAGGTGGATGCTTGGTAAAACCTTGTTTTCTTTTCCAAGCCAGCAATTCTGATGGCTTCAAGAATGCGCAAAGCACCTAGGGCATCGGAGTTTGCAGTGTACTCAGGCTCAAGAAATGAAACAGCAACGTGGCTTTGTGCAGCCAAGTTGTAAATTTCATCAGGCTGAACTTCTTTGACGATGCGGATCAGACTGGACGAATCGGTCAAATCTCCATAGTGCAATGTGAGGTCGTAACCTTTGCTGTGTGGGTCGTGGTACAGGTGGTCAATGCGGTCTGTGTTGAACAGGGAAGCCCGACGACGAATGCCGTGGACCTCGTAGCCTTTTTCCAACAAGAATTCCGCCAAGTAAGCGCCGTCTTGTCCTGTGATACCGGTGATAAGTGCTTTCTTCTTCATTTTTTCCTCTTTTGATGGTGTTGGTATTTTCTTTAAGCGCGGCCGTAGTTGTCAGCTAGTCTCACAATATCGTCTTCTCCGAGATAGTTGCCCACCTGCACTTCAATCAGCACCAGCTCTTCTTCGCCCGTGTTGCTCAGGCGGTGCTTTTCTTTGAGGGGTATGTAGCGATACTCGCCAGGGCCGGTGGGGTGCTGAACATCACCAATTTGCACAATGCCATGGCCGCGCACCACAGTCCAGTGCTCTGCGCGGTGGTGGTGGTATTGCAGGCTCAGGCTCTCGCCCGGGCGCACCGTGATGCGCTTGACTTTGTAGCCACCCTCTTCTTTGAGCGTGGTGTAGGTGCCCCAGGGCCGATTGACCGACGAGGGCAGCACCGTGCTTTGGTATTGCGCGCTGTCAATGTGGCGTTGCTTCAAGGCATCGACCACTTTCTTCACATCTTGCGCTTGGCCTTTGTCGGCGATCAGCAGGGCGTCGGGCGTGTGCACGATGACGGCGTTGTGGATGCCGATGGTGGCCACCACTTGCTTGTGCCCTTGGGTGTCGATGTGGATGTGGGTGTTGCTGGTGTCCACGTCGATCCAGTCGATGTGGTCATCACAGGCCATCGTGTTGCCATTGCCGTCTGCGGTGTGGGCTGAAGCCACGGCGGGCCAGGCGCCCACGTCGCTCCAGCCAAACTTGGCCGGTACCAGGGTGACGTTGGTGGCGCGTTCCATGACGGCGTAGTCGATGCTAATGTCCGGCTGCAGGCCAAAGGCGTGGGCTTCAAATCGGGTGATGCCTTCTGTTGTGCCCTGCCCTGCTTTGGCTTGGCTGCTGGCCATGGCGTTTTCTGCTGCGGTCAGCACTTCGGGTGAATGCTGAGCCAAAGCGTCGAGCATGGTGCCTGCGGTAAAGCAGAACATGCCGCTGTTCCAGTAATAACGGCCTGTGGCCAAATATTCTTGGGCCGTGGCCAGGTTGGGTTTTTCGACAAACTTGATGACGGGCTGCACCTCGCCGCCGACCTTGGCCACTTCGATGTAGCCAAAGCCGGTTTCTGGGCCTGTGGGCTGGATGCCAAAAACCACCAGTTGGCCTTGTTGGGCATGGCGAGCCGCTTGCAAGGCGTTGGCCACAAAGGCCGAGGTGTCCGGGATCAAGTGGTCTGCCGCGAGCACCAGCATGACGGCATCGCGCCCGTGCTGCTGGGCCACGGCCAGTGCGGCCAAGGCAATGGCGGGGGCGGTGTTGCGGCCTTTGGGCTCAAGCAAATAGCTCACGCGGGGGGGCTGGGCCATTTCGGCAACCAGGTTTTGCGTGAGGAACAGGTGGTCTTGGTTGGTGACTATGAGCAAGTCGTCGGTGCCGCAGGCTTGGCCCCTTGCAATGGCTTGCTCCAGCAAGGCGGTGCCACCGAGTTTCATGAAGGGTTTTGGATAGGCCTGGCGCGATGCGGGCCATAGGCGTGTACCGGCGCCACCGGAGAGGACGACTGAGATCAGTTTCATGTTTGTCTAGCTCAGGATTGTTTTTATTTGATTCAAACTGACGCTTAGCAACTGCTGGGCCAGCAGGGGGTTGCTGGCTTCTGTGTAGCAACGCAGTTCGGGAGCGTTGCCCGAGGGGCGCAGGTGAATGATGCTTTCGTCGGCCAGGGTGATGCGAAGGCCGTCGGTCAGGTCAGTATGTACAGCATGGCTATCGGTAAACTGAACGAAAGTATGCAGTGCGGCTGGGTCTTGCGTCAATTGGGCGATCAGTTGTTGGCTTCTGGCTGTGGGCAGGTTTTGAATGCGGTCGGCCTGTGTATAGCGCGCTGGTAGCATGCCAGGCAATGCAGACAAGGGCTGCTGATTTTGTTGTGCCATGGCCAGCACTGCCAAGATGGGCAAAGTGCTGTCACGAGTGGGCAGGGGCTGCAGACCTTTTTGTGGGGTCTGGAGCAAGAAACCGCCATTGGCCTCAAAACCCGCCACGCTGGTGTGGCCTTGGGCTTGCAGGGCTTGCATGGCTTCAATCACATAGGGCGAGCCAATGCGGGTGCGTTGGGTGTGGCCAAAGCGGCCGGATTTTTCGAGTGCGGTGTTGGAGCTGACCGGGGTGACCACGGTTTGTACACCCAGCCACAGGGCAGTGAGTGTGCCCAGCACGTCGCCACGCATGAAGCGGCCTTGTTCGTCGCAGAGCCAAGGGCGATCGCCATCGCCGTCGGTGGAAACCACGGCGTGCAGCTGGTGCTGTTCGCACCAAGCGGCGGCCATTGTTTCATCGGCGGCTGAGACGGCTTCGGTGTCGATGGGGACAAACTGGTCGCTGCGGCCTAGGCTAATGACGGTTGCACCCAGTTGGTCAAGCAATTGCGCCAGCATGTCGCGGCCCACAGCGCTCTGCTGGTAGACCCCAATGCGCAGGCCTAGCAATACTTGCGTGGGCATGAGCTCGGTATAGCGGGTCACATAGGCGGCCAGTGCGGGGCTGCTGCCGCGCTGCGCGTGCACTTGCGCGAGGCATTCCGCCATGTTGGGCAGTTGCCCGATTTTTGACAGCAGGGCATCGACCGTGATGGCCTGCATGGCGACTTCGTCGGCCTTGAGGATTTCGCCTTGGGCGGTATAAAACTTGATGCCGTTGAAGTCAAACGGGATGTGGCTGCCTGTGACCATGATGCCGGGGCTGCCAGTTTGCAAGGCGCGCAAAGCCAGCGCGGGTGTAGGCAGGCAGCCGGCCCAGTCGGGCTGCAGGCCTTCTTGTTGCAAGCCGGCAAAGACGGCAGCGGCGATGGCTGGGCTGCTGGGGCGCAGGTCCCAACCGATCACGCATGGACCGGTGGCTTCAGACAGTTGGCCAGTTTGTCGCAAGTGCTGTATGAACACACGCACATAGGTGGCCACGACAGGCTCGGTCAAGTCTGAAACCAGTGCGCGGAGGCCGCTTGTGCCAAAACCGACTCTGGGGGCTAAGTCTTTAAGAAACATGCAGGGGGGTCAGGCAAACAGTTTCGCTTAGGCCTGAATGCAATTGCAGGCAGGCTACCGCAGTCCGCTACGCAAGTTCAGACGGGTACAAAGCAAAAAAAACAGCTGGCAATGCACGCATACGTGCATTGCCAGCTGTTTTTATTTTATCTTTCAGAACCTGGTTTTTTTATTTTTTATAGTACCTTAATATTGTTGAAAATGTTATTTTGATATTATTTAATTGGTAAATTCATTATAAATATCAATTAAATTGACCAAAATGATTGCAAACACTAAAAACAATACCGCCTCTTCTCTATTGGGGGCGCCACGGCACACAATCAACTCAGTCCGTGCGCAGGCAACGAGACCACAAAATGTGCCCCGCCGCCGGGGTGATCCAGGCATTGGACTTGGCCGCCGTGTCGATCGGCAATGCTTTGGACAAGGGCCAATCCCAACCCAACACTGCCGCTGCTCTCGCTGCTGCCCGGTAGACGAAAAAATGGCTCAAAGATGCGTTGACGCCAAGGTTCGGGCACGCCGGGGCCGCGATCGCTGACGCTCAGCAAAACCTGTCCAGTGACAGGCTGAAGGCGCAGGACCACACTCTCGACGGGCAGGTGTGTGCCATAGCGAACAGCGTTTTCCAACAGGTTGCGCACCATGCGGCGCAGCAACTTGGCCACGCCGGGCACTTCGAGTTGAGCCAGGCCTTCAGGGACATCGAATGTGGCCCCGACCCTTGCACACTCTTCGGCGCACAAACCCACCAGATCCACCGCCTCCACGGTGCCGATGTCAGCTTCTTTGGCATCGAGGCGGCTGGCCAACAAAATCTCGTCGATGAGTTGGTCCAGCTCGGCCATGTTGCGCAAAATTTCGGCGCGGCTTCTGGCCATGGCGGCCGTGTCAACCGTGGGGGCGTTCATCAGCTCCAGCCCCATGCGGATGCGCGCCAGCGGCGAACGCAGCTCGTGTGAGGCGTTGGCCAACAATGACTTTTGCGAGGCCATCAGGCCCTCAATGCGCGTGGCTGCCGCGTTGAAGCGCTCGGACAAATCGGCCACCTCGTCGTCGCCTTGCACCGGCACGCGCACCGACAAGTCGCCCTCACCCCAGCGCTGAACGCCGCGCTGCAGGCCTTCGAGCCGCTGCGTGAGCCTGCGCACCACCGGGTACAGGCCCAGCGCCACGGCCAAGCCAATGAGGCCCAGCATCCAGAAAAAACCCGAAGGCTTGGCCCACCAGGGCATGTCTTTGCGCAGGTGCGGCGGCAAACGGCCGTCTGGGCCGTGGCCCATACCGGGCATACCCGGCATGCCTTGCATGGACGAGGCACGGGGGCGCTCGGAAGAGCGCTCGCCGCTGCGCTGCACTTGCAGCGGCAGGGTTTGACCATCGGGCAGCTTGAGCTCAAAGCTCAAGGGTGCACCCGGCCCGGCGCGGGTGGTGCTGGCCAGCACCTCGCCTTGGTCGTTGAGCACCACCCATTCACGCGGTGCGGGCGGCGCAGCGTGGTGCTCGACCGTGGCCCGCCAAGCCCAGCCCACCACCAACATGAGCAAGGTCACGATGCCCACAACCGCCAGCCAAATGCGCAGGTACAGGTGGCGCGACCAGTGGCGTGACAGGCTGCGAATGGGCATGCTGGGGGTCTTTGGTCAGTCTTGCTGCCGGGCAAACACATAGCCCACACCGCGCACCGTCAGGATGCGTTGCGGCGCTTTGGGGTCGGCCTCGATGGCGGCGCGGATGCGGCCCATGTGCACGTCGATCGAGCGGTCAAAGGCTTCGAGTTCGCGGCCCCGCACGGCTTCCATGATCTGGTCGCGCGTGAGCACTCGGCCTGCTCGCTCGGCCAGCGCGACCAGCAGGTCGTATTGGTAAGAGGTCAGCTCACACTCTTGCCCTTTGATGCTGACACGACGGGCATCGCGGTCAATCTCCAGCGAGCCAAACTGCATGAGCTGCGAAGGCGTGTCGTTCACGTTGTTTTTGCGCCGCAAAATGGCCTTGATGCGGGCCAGCAACTCACGCGGCTCAAAGGGCTTGGGCAGGTAATCGTCGGCCCCCATCTCCAGACCAATGATGCGGTCCATCGGGTCGCCCTTGGCCGTGAGCATGAGCACCGGCACTTGGGCCATGCTACCAGGCAAGGCGCGGATGCGTTGGCACACCTGCAGGCCGTCCATGTCGGGCAGCATCAGGTCCAGGATCACCAAGTCCACACCCGGCGTTTGCAATCGGGCCAAGCCGCTGCGCGCATCGGGCGCGTGGTCCAAAGCAAAGCCGTTTTGTCCCAGGTAGTCCGCCACCATGCCCGCCAGGCGAACATCGTCTTCGATCATCAAGAGTTGTTGCATGACTGGATCATCGCCTTTTTGCAAGCGCTGGACGTGTCGTTTGTGTAAATCTGGGTAAAAGAGCTAAGCGCCTTTGAGCGGCGGCCACTGTCGGCGGGCATGAATGAAGTTGACGATTTCCACAGAATGTGGCTCTTCACGGTACAGGACGATGTAGTTGCTCGTGACGACCAACTCGCGCATGCCCTTTACGCGCGTGGATGGCTTGTAGAGCTTGGGGTGATCGGGCAGCTTGGACACTTTGGCCTCGATCTCGTCCATCAAGGACTGGGCCGCATCCGGGTTGTCTTCGGCGATGTGGTCGATGATGTCCAACAGATCTGACCGCGCCTGGGTTCGTCACTCAAGATGCGGCTTTGTGGGCATGTTTTTTCCGCTTGGCATCGATCAACGCTTGTGCATCGGACATGACATGGGCGTGCAAAAAGTTCGGCGCAGGATCTGCCAGAGACTGCGCCACCTTTTTGTTCACCCAGTCAGCATGTGCCTTGGCCTCAAAGGCGCTGCGCATGCGCTCAGATGCGTCTGGACGGACTCGCGTGGTCTTGAGCGATTGCGCATCGAAGTCGGACGCATTGACGTTGAACTGCGAAATTCCCACGCCCCCGAGATAGCTCACCAGCGTTTCAAATTTGCGGAATGTGCGAACTGCACCGCGCCTGGCGGCCAATGAACGCTCGGTCACGCCATATTTGATGACAACGCCCCATCCGCCAGAGTGACCAATCACGTCAGCACCAAGAACAACCCCGGCTTCAACCAATTTTTCAAGGGTTGTGTGGTCAATGGTGTTGTTGGTTGTGAAGGACATGGCTTTCCTTTTTGTGGCGTACACGAGGCTGCCATCTTAACCAGTTAATGAATAATTGGCTGCAGATATTGACTGCTGATGGCACATCTGCCCCCGCAAAGCCGTTACGACTGGGGTGGCGATTTTTTCGCATGCACCCGGGATGCCAGCGCCACCAGAACCAGCACCGGCAAGCCCAGCCAAGCCGTGGCCGTGAAAAAGCTGGCGTAGCCGTGGGCATCCACAAACTCGCCCGAAAACCCGGCGATGAACTTGGGCAGCAGCAGCATCATGGAGCTGAGCAACGCGTATTGCGTGGCCGAATAACTGATGTTGGTGAGTGACGACAAGTAAGCAATGAAGGCGGCCGAGGCAATGCCGCTGGCCAGGTTGTCGGCCGAGATGACCCACACCAAGGCCTGCACGTCGTGGCCCACGCCGCTGAGCCAGACAAACAGCAAATTGGTGAGCGCACTTAGCACTGCGCCCAGCATGAGCACACGCATGACACCCAGCCGCGCCGCCAACAAGCCGCCCAGAAATGCGCCCACCAAGGTCATGATGACGCCGTAAACCTTGGTCACGCTGGCCACTTCGCTTTTGGTGAAGCCCATGTCCACATAAAACGGGTTGGCCATGATGCCCATGACCACGTCGGAGATGCGGTAGACCGCGATCAGCGCCAGCAGCAGCACCGCCTGCCAGCGGTAACGCAGCCAAAAATCGGCAAAGGGTTCGAGCACCGCGCCCTTGAGCCATTCGGCCACGTTGCGCGCTGGCGCAAAGGGCGCGGGCACCGGCTCGGGCGAGGCCAGCACCACCCACATGCCCGGCAGCATGCTCAGCGCCATGACCAAATAAGCCGCTTGCCAAGCCGATTGCGCGTAACCCGTGGCTTGCTCGCCTTGGACAAAGGCCGCCACCCACAACACCCCCGCCCCGGCCCAGATCATGGCCAAGCGGTAGCCCGTTTGGTAACTGGCCACCAAGGCGGCTTGTGCGTTCACCTCGGCCGACTCGATGCGGTAGGCGTCCAGCGCAATGTCTTGTGTGGCCGACGCGATGGCCACCGCCAAAGCACACGCCACCAAGGGCCCGAGCAATTGCGACGGGTCATTCAGGGCCATGCCCACCAGCCCGAGCGCGATCACGAGCTGCGACACCAACAGCCAACTGCGTCTGCGGCCCAGCTGCCGTGTGAGCCAGGGAATGGGCATGCGGTCCACCAGCGGGGCCCACATCCACTTCACGCCATACGCCAGACCGACCCAGCTGAGGTAACCGATGGTGCTGCGGTCTATGCCCGCTTCGCGCAGCCGAAAACTGAGCGTGCCCAGCACCAGCAGCAGCGGCAAGCCGGCTGAAAAACCCAAGGCCAACATGCGCAAGCTGGCGGGCTGCAAATACAAGCGCAGTGCCTCGCGCCAGGTGCGCACCGTGGTGGGCGGGGTGTTGTTGGGGGCGGTAGATGGGGCAAGATCAGACATTTGCGGATTATCAACTGCACAAGCTGCAAACGCAGGGTGGTTGGAAACCTTTGACATGGGCGAACGCGTTGCACGCACGCAAACATTCAACAGCCGCTGCATTCGTTATGATTTGCAAACCATGTGCTTTATTTGCAACCTCAAAACCTCCGCCCCTCACGCAGATGCCGGCGCAGCGGCTCCTTCACCGCGCTGGCAAGCCCGACGTGCGTTCCTTTTGGCCGCCGGTGCTGGCGCGGCGGGATCGGCCTTGGCCCAGGTCGATGTTGGCTCGTCTTCTGGCTTGCGCAAACTGGTGCCCGCCGAGACGCTGGAAAGCTCAGCGCGCCAACAATACGCGCAGGTGTTGACCGAAGCTCGCCAAAAAGGGGCCTTGGCCCCCGACAACCACCCGCAGCTGCAGCGCCTGCACAGGATTGCCCAAAAGCTCATCCCCCACACCGCGCAGTGGAACCCGCGCTCGCGCGAATGGAAGTGGCAGGTCAACTTGATCGGCAGCCAACAAATCAACGCTTGGTGTATGCCTGGCGGCAAGATTGCCTTCTACACCGGCATCCTGTCGCAACTGCAGTTGAACGATGACGAAGTGGCCATGATCATGGGCCATGAAATGGCGCACGCCCTGCGCGAACATGCCCGCGAGCGCTTGGCCAAAAGCCAGGCCACCAGCATTGGTTTGTCGATTGCCTCGCAGCTTTTGGGTTTGGGTTCTTTGGGCGATGCCGCGGCCAGCCTGGGCACCCAGTTACTGACGCTCAAGTACAGCCGGGACGATGAAACCGAATCGGATTTGGTGGGTCTGGAAATTGCCGCCCGAGGGGGCTTCAGGCCCGAAGCGAGTGTGAGCTTATGGCAAAAGATGCAAGCGGCCAGCGGCAACGGCAGCCCGTCTTTTTTGAGCACACACCCCAGCGGCAGCAACCGCATCGAAGAACTGCAAGCCAACTTGCCCAAAGTGCAGCACCTGTACGAACAAGCCCGCAGAGGCTAAGGCATCCCTTTGAGATGTCATACCCGACTTGATCGGGTATCCATCCTCTCACCGGTCACGCACATACGGGTTGCTTTGCCGCTCGCGCCCAAAGGTGCTTTCAGGCCCGTGCCCTGGAATGAACACGGTGTCATGGCCCATGGGCCACAAGCGCTCGGTGATGCTGGCAATCAGATCGTCGTGGTTGCCTTGAGGAAAATCGGTGCGGCCGATGCTGCCAGCAAACAGCACATCGCCCACAAAAGCACGCTTGATTTCAGGTGAATAAAACACCACATGGCCAGGTGTGTGACCTGGGCAGTGGCGCACCTGCAAAGTGTGCGCCCCCAGCGTGACGGTGTCGCCATCGGCCAGCCAGCGCGTGGGCTTGAACACCCGCGCTGGCGGAAAACCGTAGGCCGCAGCGGCCTGTGGCAAGCCGTCAATCCAAAATTGGTCTGCGGGATGCGGCCCGATGATGGGCAAGCCCCCGAGTTGCTCGGCCAGGTCGGCCGTGCCCGAGGCGTGGTCCAAGTGGCCATGGGTGATCCATATTTGCTCCAGCTTGACGCCATGGCTGCGCGCAGCGTCCAAAATCAAATCCAGATCGCCCCCCGGATCAACGACCGCCGCCTGGCGACTCTGGTCGTCCCACACGAGTGAGCAGTTTTGCTGGAAAGGCGTGACGGGGATGGTTTGGTATTGCAACATGGGCAAATTATAGGAACGCCCAGCAACCTCTAACCCCGATCATGGGCAAGCGGGTCGATCAACTGAACCCTGGCTGAAAGATGGCCATGGCAATATCAACTGTTGCCATCAATGCATGGACGTGCACCGGCTCACGTGGATGACCTTCGTTTGAATAAAAGAAAAAGCGAATGCCTTTGTAACGAAAAAGGACAGGCACATGAAAAAGTGTACGTTAAATGGACTTTCTATGGCTAGGAAAAACCACCTTGGATCATCGGTGCTGCAGCGCAGGCCCCGTGCCAGCAACGCAGACCCTGCCTCTGTGTGGTCTGCCAGACAGACACGGCTGCGCCATTCTTCTATCTTGGGCTTGCTGGCCAAATTCGTGTCATGGTGATGCGGGCAATGGCTGGACATTCGTCTTTGCAGACAAGGAGTTCACCGTGCACACCTCTCATCCGTTGATCCGCATCTTTGGCACAGCCATGCTGGCCATGGCCTCTTTGGCCTTGGCGGCTTGCTCGGGCATGACGCAGCAAGAAAAAAGTACCGCCATTGGCGCTGGGGTAGGGGCCATTGGCGGCGCCATCCTGACAGGGGGCAGCACCGCGGGCACATTGGGTGGTGCGGCTGTGGGTGGCGTGATTGGCCACGAAGTCGACAAAAAATAAAAGGCCGCACCATGCTTGAAACTCTGGCCCTTGTGTTGGTGATTTTGTGGCTGTTGGGCTTGGTCTCTTCCTACACCTTGGGCGGCTTGATTCACCTTTTGCTGGTGCTGGCTGTGGTGGTGGTGTTGGTGCGCGTGATCCAGGGACGCCGGCTGTGAAGCCTGCCCCACCGCGCCAAGTGGCGGTTGCCAAAAAGCCCGCACACTCCTGAAGGTGTGCGGGCTTTTTCAATGGGGCTTCAGCGTTGCGGCTGGCTGCCCAAGACTTGCACCTCGACGCGGCGGTCCACACGCAAGCAGGTGATCAGGGCTTGACTGGCCTTCATCCCTTTGCAATCGTTGGGTGAGGTTTCAGGTTGAGCAGAGCCCACGCCTGTGGCCGTGACCAAATTGGCAGGCATGCCACCCACTTGCACCAGGTAATTGCGCACCGCATCGGCGCGGCGGGTGGACAACTTGGCGTTGTAAGCGGCTGAGCCCAAGCGGTCGGTGTGCCCGGTGACTTGCACCGCGTCCACGTTCACGTCTTTGAGCTCTTGCAGCATTTTGTCCAGCGCCTGCTTGCCGTCGGCTTGCAAACTGTCTTGGTCAAAGCCGAACAACGAATCGGCTTGGAGTGTGACCTTGACCCAAGGCTTGGGCACTGGGGCTGGCGCGGGAGCTTGAGTGGCCACAGGCGCAGGCATCACGACTGGCGCAAGGACGATCACCGGGGCTGGTGGCGGTGTGGCCACAGGTGCTTGGGCCACCACAGGCTCTGGGCGGTAGACCGGTTGGGCCGCTGGCGGCACGTAGGCCGTGCGCACACTTTGGGCAGGCGAGCCAAAGCGGTAGACCAAGCCCACCGAAATCAAGTCCACGTTTTCACGCTGTCCGATCGCGTCATTAACGTGGTAGCGCTCACCTTCCAGGCGCATGGTCAGCGCTGGGGTGAAGGCGTACTCGGTGCCAAAGCCATACTTGTAATGCGTGTCACGTTTGTTTGACGGCAAAGCACTGACCCCGCTCGCACCCGTGCCGCTGAAACTGCCTTTGGTTTCGGCATACGCCGCACCCACACGGCCCAACAAGGACCAACGCTCGGTGATGGGCAAGGTGCCCACCAGGTCAAGGTTCAGGCCCTGAATGCGCGTGGTGCCTGTGACGGTGCCTGAAGGGGAAGTGGCGGCATCGAAACCAAAACGGCCCAGGTCAAAGTAACCGGCTTCCACGGCCCAGTTGGGCGACAAGGGCACACCGATGAAAGCTTTGTAGGCATTGCCTCGTTCATCTTCGGTCAGGGCACCTGCGGTGACGCCAACACCCACCAGGCTTTGCGCGGTGGCACCGTTGTCGAATTTGGATTTGGATTCGCCCGCGCTGATGCCGACGTGCATGCCGGTGTTGTTGAAGGTCGATTGCGCTTGCACGCCGGAGTTGGCGCAAACGGCCAAAAGCGCGATGGTCAGCAGCGATGCGCGGGGGGGAGAGGTGTGGCGTTTCATGGTGTTTGTCCAGTCAGAAAAGTGGCGAAGTGCCGGGTCGGGAAATCAATAGAAAAATCGGCAAGAGCCGCAACAGAGGGCTTGAAGCCAGCAGTCAGGCGATTGACCGCGCAGACTGCTCAGTGCGGTTTTTTGTCTTGCAGCCAGCGCTGCAGCAGCAGCAACCAGGCCGGGTCGCGCAAGGCCTGGGTCAGTTGGGCCCTGGAGATGGCCAACCGTTGGGTGGGCGTCAGCTCTGAACTCATGCCGAGTGCACTTGCCCAATGGCCTGCAGGTCGAGTGCGATTTGTGCCTGAATGTCCTGCAGCAAGGGCTGAAGGCGCTGCGCTCGCGCGCCCCACCAGCACAAGCCACTCAAACACAAACACGCCGCTGGCAACGCTGGCAGCACCCAAGCATGGGGAGCATCGTGCAACGGAAATGCACTCCAGAGCAGCAACGCCACGCCACCGAAAATCAGTGCCAGCATCAACGTCAACACGCTCAATGCATACATCACCCAGCGGTTTTTCAAGGTACACAGGTAGCGTGCACCCACCTCGCTGGCCAAGTCGACATAGCCCTGGGCATGTGACTTGAGCAAGTGCGGTGGCAGCAGCATCATTTTCAGCAGCAGCCGCATCATCACTGCGAACGTGAACGCAAGAACCAAGATGCGGCCAAGGCCACCGCTGCGCCTGTTCCCGCAGCGATCAAGACCGAGCGGATCGGGTCGTGCTGGATGATGTGTTCAGTGGTCACGCGCACATGGTTCACTTCTTTTTCCAGCTTGTGTTTGGCATCTGACAAGGCCTCTTTGCCCGACTCGTTCAGGTCGTGCAATTCGTCCTTCACACGGTGGGTCATGCGATTGAGCGCGGGCTGCGCTTCGTCGGCCAAAGCTTCGACTTGGCTGGTGACGCGAGCGCCCAATGAGGAAATTTTTTCGTGCGCGGTTTTGGAGTCTGACATAGGAGCCTTTGGGTTGAATGAAAATAAAAGAAGACTTCACTCTAGGCCGCTTGCTGGTAGACGTCTGTGGGCTGCCACACCCTCGGCTCATGTTTTTGGGGCTGCGAAAAAACACCGCACCATCGCCCACCAATTTCATTGGCACAAGCAGACTTTGTATGCGCCAAATCAAAGAAGTGCCACGCGCTTGTTGCATGATGGACCACCGTCTGTGGCCATTTTTTATTTGCACTGAGCGCTGCTGCGGTACCTTGAACGGGATTTCATGACACGACTTCATCTCACGCCGATACATACGAGCGGCTCACCGACGTGCATGCCTGTGACGACCGAATGAGCCAGCACACCATTCGCCCGCGCAACCAATTGCTGGCTTGCCTGCCCGAAGCTGAATGGCTGCGCCTGATGCCCTTGTTGAACAAGGTCAAGTTGCCCGCAGGCGAGGCCTTGATCGAAGCAGGCGCGTCATTCGCAAATGTGTATTTCCCCTTGAATGGCCTGGTGGCTTTACACGGCCAAATTGAAAACGGCGACTCCTCTGTGTTGTCGCTGGTGGGGCCTGAAGGCTTTGTGGGTGTCTCCAGCTTCATGGGCGGACTGTCTACCACCAGCAATGCGACCGTGTTTGCAGCGGGTGATTTTTTGCGCATGCGCGGCGTGGATTTGCTGCAGGAGTTCGAGCACTCGGTGCCGCTCTTGCATTTGTTGCTACGCTACACCCAAGCGCTCATCACACAGATGGCCCAAACCTCGGTCTGCAATCGACACCACACGGTGGACAACGCCTTCATCCGCTTTTTGCTGTTGAGCCTGGACCGTACCGAGGGCGATGAGCTGCTGCTGACACATGAAAAAGTGGCGCACATGTTGGGCGTGCGGCGTGAGGGTGTGAGCGAGGCGGCCATGCGTTTGCAGCGCCTGGGCCTGATCCGCTACACAAGGGGCCGTGTGAAGGTGCTCGACCGCGCGGGCATGGAGGCCGGTGCGTGCGAATGCTACCGAGTCATCAAAACGGAATACGATAGGCTGCTTCCCCTGCGATTGGCCGATTGACTTCGTGCCCCGAAAGAGCCTCGCCATGATTGTCAACTTTGTCTGATGCCCACAGTCCCGTGCCTGTGCACGAAGGCCCCCGCATGGTGGGCATTGGCGCATCGGCCGGTGGACTGGAAGCTCTGGAGCAGTTTTTTGCGCACGTTCCAAGCGAATCGGGCTGGGCCTACGTGGTCGTGCAGCACACCAGCCCAGAACACAAAACTTTGTTGGGCAGTTTGCTGCAACGCGTGACGGCTTTGCCCGTGCGCGATGCACACAACGGCGTGGTGCTGGCCCCTGATCACATTTACGTGATGCCCACGGGGGGGCAGTTGCGTGTGGAACGCGGCTGCCTGCGTTTCAAGCCCGCTCGCAAATCCAGCAGCTCGCCGCAAGCGATCGACGTGTTCCTGACCTCCATGGCCCAAGACCAGGGCGAGCGTGCAGTGGGTGTGGTGTTGTCCGGGATGGGGCACGATGGCACAGCAGGCTTGCAAGCCTTGCACAGCGCCGCTGGCTTGTGCTTGGCGCAGCAGCCCGATACAGCGGCCTTTGCAGCCATGCCGCAAAGCGCCATCGATGCAGGCTGCGTCGATGCTGTGGCCCCACCGCAAGAACTGCCGGGCCTGATTGCACAGTGGCTCGGCCGTTCGAAGCCCGCCGACACCGACCCTTCTCCAAAGCCACAACATTTGCTTGAATCCCCTGCTGCAGTGAACACCCCACAGGCCCCTGTGGCGCGCGCACCCAGCACGCCAGCACCCTCTTTCACCGTGGTTTTGCAGTCGATAGTGGATTTGTTGCACCAACACCTGCAGCACGATTTTTCGCTCTACAAGCCCAGCACTTTGCTGCGCCGGGTCGAGCGGCGCATGCATGTGCACCAATTGCCCAGTATGGACGATTACGTGCTGTACCTGCAGCGCAACCCGCAAGAGCTGGATGTGTTGTTTTCGGAAATGCTGATCGGCGTGACGGCATTTTTCAGGGACCCACACGTCTGGCATGACTTGGCCGCACAGGTCTTGCCTGCTTTGCTGGCCACACAGCGCAGTGGGCCGGTGCGGGCCTGGGTGCTGGGCTGCTCCACCGGTGAGGAGGCCTACAGCTTGGCCATGCTGCTGTGCGAAACGCAAGACCCCCAAGCCCGGGTGCCACTGGCCGTGCAAATTTATGCCACCGACCTCAACCCCAGCGCCATCGCGGTGGCGCGCAAAGGCTGGTACAGCGCTCAGGCTCTGGCCGATCTGTCCATCACCCGGCGCGAGCGCTTTTTCACGCCCCATGAGGACGGCTTCACCGTGCACCCGGACATTCGGTCGATGGTCATGTTCGCAAGGCACGACGTGATCGTCGATCCGCCTTTCACCCAGCTCGATCTGCTGCTGTGCCGCAATGTGTTGATTTATTTCAATGCCACGTTGCAGCGGCGCCTGATGCCCCTTTTCCACTTCAGCTTGCGCACAGGTGGCACACTGGTGTTGGGCAGCGCCGAGACGGTGGGCCGCTCACAAAACCTGTTTACCACCTTGGTGGCACGCTCGCGCATTTACAAGCGCAACGAGCAAACCGCCGAGCCAGGCTCCGTGGTGTTTCCCGTTCGCCGCCGCGTGCCATCGCACACCCCCCCTCAGGAGTTGAGCGTGACCTCACCCACACCCCCCATGTCCGCCGCCACGGCCGCCTCCCCGAATCTGCAAACCTTGGCAGATCAGGTGCTGCTGCAGGCTTATTCACCGGCCGCGGTGTTGGTCAATGCCGCGGGCGATCTTGTCTACATCAGTGGGCGCACTGGCCAATACCTGGAACCCGCAGCAGGCAAGGCCAATTGGAACCTGCACGTCATGCTGCGCCCTGCACTGCGCACCCCGATTGCGGTGGCCTTGCGCCAGGCTTTGCAAGACCGCCAGTCGGTGGTGGTCAACGCCCTGCCCTTGTCACCCGATCGCCCAGACCGATTGCAAGTGACGGTGCACCCCTTACAGGAACCGCAGGCACTGGCAGGCATGGCCATGGTGGTTTTCAAAGAGCTGCCCGCCAACGCTTCGCTGTCCAGCCCAGCCTCACCAGGAGAGGCTGTGCTCCATGCCGAAGTCCAAAATGCCCATGAGGAAATGCAAGCCTTGCGCCAGGAAATGCAGACCTCCAAAGACGAGATGCTCTCGCTCAACAAAGCCATGAAGATCAGCAATGAAGAGCTGCAAACGGCCAATGAAGAGCTGACCACGTCCAAGGAAGAAGCCCAGTCCATGAACGAGGAGCTGCAAACCATCAACAGCGAATTGCAAACCCGGCTAGACGACTTGGCGCTGGCCCAAAGCGACATGCAAAACCTGCTCAACAGCACCGACATTGCCACGCTGTTTTTGGACAACGAACTGAACGTGCGCCGCTACACCGAACAAGCTGTGTCCATCTTTCACCTGCGCGAGTCGGATGTCGGCCGCCCCCTGAGCGATCTGGCCAACACCCTCGAATACCCACTGCTGCTGGACGACGTGAAAGACACCCTGCGCAGCTTGACGCCCTGCACCAAGTCGGTCTCATCCACCGATGGGCGCTGGTTTTCGGTGCGCATCATGCCTTACCGCACCTTGGCCAACATGGTCAACGGCGCGGTACTCACCTTTGTCGACATCAGCATCGCCAAGGCCCTGGAGTTCCGCTTGCGCGAAGCCAATTGAACGACTTGGCCTCGACTCTTTCTTTTGACCGCTCGCCTTCCACAGATTGCCCCTCATGACCTCCGCCAACCCCACTCCCACCAGCCCACCATTGAACCTGCGTGAACGCGCCAAGACGCTGCTCCAAGCCCATGGCGCGGGCATCGGGGTGGCCAAAGATGCGAGTGCGGCACTGCGTGTGTTGTTTGACTTGGCCGCATCACCCAGCACTGCACACGATGCCCTGGCTTTGCTGCACGAGCTGCAGGTGCACCAGGTTGAGCTGGATTTGCAGAACGAAGAATTGCTGTCTTCGCGTGCCGAATTGGAAGCGGCCTGCGACCGCCAGATGCTGCTGCGTGACGCGTCGCCCGGCGCGCAACTGGTTCTGGACGACAACGGGTGCGTGATCGAAGGCAATGCCTTGGCCCACCAGCATCTGCACGCCAGCGGACCCACGCTGGAGGGCAAAGCCCTGACGGGCTGGCTGGCCGCTGCCGATGTGCCGCGCGTTCAAGCTTGGCTGACCCAGGCGCTGACGCGCCAAGAGGCCATGTCGCTGGCCTTGACGCTGCATGTGCCAGGCCACGACGGCCGCGCGGTGGTCGCCGCAGCACGCGCCAACCCGCTGGCACCCGGTTTGCTGCTGGCTTGGGTGAATACACCCGCGATTTAGTCCTGTCCGCGTGTGCTCTGGCGCACCGACCCATACGACCCCACGTCCTACCATGAAGTGTCTTGATTGGACGCCTTGGAGGCGCTGCTTCAAGCATGGGGTCAAGCTTCGGCTTGACCGATCTGATGGATTGCACGATAGGACTACAACATGATTCGAAAAACTACCTGGGCCACTTTGGCCGCTTCTTTGGTTCTGGTGTTGGCTTCTGGCTGCGCAGTCACGCGTGGGCAGGAAACGGTGGGGGCCTACATCGACGATGCGGGCATCACCACTTTGGTCAAATCACGATTTTTTGAGGACAAGGACGTGGCGGGTTCCTCCATCGGTGTGGAGACACTGAAGGGCACTGTGATGCTCTCTGGCTTTGCCAAGAGCGCTCTAGAGCGCAACAAGGCCGAGACCATTGCTCGCGGCGTCAAAGGCGTCACCTCGGTGCGCAACGAGATCGCCATTCGGCCTTGATCTGATGCGCGACTGAGACACACCCTGAGCGGGACCAAGGGCTCGCTCAGGGCGCTGCCGGATACAGGCGGTGGCGATTCATTTCGCCACCGCCTTTTCTGTGCTTTGCAGTAAATCCAAGAATACGGAATGCAGCGGCCGACTGTCTGGCAAGACATAAACGATGCCCTTCGTATGTCGAAATGCAGGCAGCACCACCGCGTGCCAAAACTGAGTCGGCACATTGATGCAACCGTAGGAGATACGCTTGTCTTGCAAGGACGCCGAAGCCAACCGTTCCAGACGTCGCTCTTGCGGATTCAGGCTGCGCACCGGGTGCAGCGAGATGGCTTGCTCGTAGTCCACCCACAAAATGGTTTGACCCGCGGCATTGCGGTCCAACTCGGCCACAAAGCGCCCCGCGGGTGTGACGCGTTCATGCGGCTGAATCTGCGATAAGGGCCGCTCACCCAAGCCCGGAACAGCTTCGTCACCCCGAGCCAAACCCACCAGTGCCGGTGCAGATCCCAACAACTGGCCACTGCGGTTGAAGACAAAAACCTGTGCATGGATTTTGTCGACCACCACAAAGGGCAGGTTTTGGTGATTTCCTGAGAGCACAGCCCCTTGAACGATCGCCAGCACTGCGGGTGATGCGCCTGCATGCGCCACGCCAAACCCTCGGGCCATGCGAACTGCCGGCTTGTTTGTTAACGTTATGGCCGAATGCCCAGCGAAACCGTCCAAAGACTGCGCTGTGGCCTGCAGCCCCATGATCAACGCGCAGGGCAACAACGCCTTGATCGCCCGCGCTCCGCTGGAGTCCCCCCTCGAACGAACAACGGATCGAGATGACATGGTTTTCAACCTGTCACCGCAAACAGCTTCAATTGCGGTCTTGCTTGGGTCGCCGAGGACTGACCATGGGCACTGGTGCCAGGGGTTTGACTTCCTCTTGGGCTGCTGGCGGCACCACAGGCAAGGGCGTGTCAGCAGCAGGGGTCAGCATGGGTGCTGGTGTTGTTGCTGGCGTCAGAATTGGGATTAACAAAGGGGCTTGCGCCACAGCTTGCGTCACAAGCCCTTGCACCATGGGTCCAGGAGGAGATACCGTCAAAAGTACAGGCCGGACATCCCTTTTGGGCACGCCGGGTAAAGCCTGTTTTTCGCTGTTGGCTGATGGCAATTCTTCTGTTGTCGCTACGGGCGGTGGCAGCACAACGGGCTCTTCAGGCGCCACCACCTCTGGCACCACCACCTCTGGCTCGACCACCACAGGGATCTCTGGGGGATCCACTTCCGGATCGACCAATTCTGGCGGTTCGATCGGCGGCACCACGGTCACAGGCGTCACCGCCAACACCCCGTTCACATAACTGATGCTGTAGTTGCCTGGCGTGAAGGTGCCGCCTGTGGCGGCGTTCGGGACGATGGCATAAGGGCTGCCCGCCACACTGGCGGTGGCCACCTGGCCCGCGCTGGTCAACGTCACGCTGCCGACCGTCTCGCCGTTGACCAGGGCGCTCGCATCAAACGCGCTCAGCACCGGCGTTTGCCCATAGATCTTGTTCACGTCTTGCGCCGTGATCGTCAAGGGCGCGGGTGAAATGGTGCCCGGCGCAGTGAGTACGCTGACGCTGTAATTGTTGCCCCCATTGCCATCGCTGACGCTGTAGCTGCCACTGGCCACCAAGGTGCTGGCACCAACGCCCAACACATCTTTGCTGGCAAAGGCCTGGGTCAAGGCGCCATTCAGGGTATCACCTGTTTGCAAACCTGTGACCGTGGGGGCGCCCACAGAACTGGCAGTGCCGTTGTAAATGCGCGCATCGGTCACAGCGTTCACGGACAAAGTGCGGGGCGTGATGTCAGCGCGGGCGCGGTAAGTGCCTGCTGGCGCTTGGGCTGTGGCAAATAAATCGTAAACACTGTCCACAAAAGTCGACGCATAGGTGATAACTTTGTCCGTGCCTACATCTCGTGTGTCAAAGTTGGCATCGCTGACCGGACCCAAAATCACGGAAGGTGGCGCATCGGTCACATCGGGCATCAGGCCATTCACCGTGGCGGTGGTGGTGCCGTCGTAGACCTTGTTGTCGCCCAAGCCAAAGACCCAAGCTTTGGCATCGAGCGTGCCACCCCCCGTCAAGTTGTTGGCATAAGCCAGAATTTCACTGCTGGTGCTGGCGTAATCCGCCGGATTGAAACGAATGATCAGCTCGCCCGTTGTCACCGTCAGGCAATGGCTGCCGCAGGTGATGGTCACAGTGCCTGCAGCTGCGCCAGGACCTGTGCCATCGTTGTCGGCACGCAGCACCATGTTCCCTGTTGTGATCGACGATGCTGCACTCACCGAGACATTGCGCCCCGCCACCGCTTGCAAGTTGCCGGTGGTGATGGTGGTGGCCGCGTTGATGTTGACGTCTTGTGCTGCGGTGAACGCCAGCTGCCCTGTGGTTGTGGTGATGGCCGCGCCCACTGTCACATCGCGCCCGGCATTCAAAACCAAGCTGCCGTCGGTGCCGGTGATAGCCTGGTTCACATTCACATCACGGGCGGCATCCAGGGTGAGTGTGGTGGGTGCAGTCCAGGTCAGCACCGCATTGACATCAATATCCCCCAAGCCTGCACCACTCAGGCCTGTGTTGGCTGTGCTCACCGTGACGTTGCTGCTTCCCAAAGCGGTCACCAGATCGGCCGCGTTGATGTTGGCAGCGCTGACCCCCGAGTTGGGTGCAAACACCCCGCCTGTGGCGGAGGCATCGGTGGTTGCCGCGCCAGAAATGGTGATGTCCGCCGGGTCGAGCAACCAGGTGCCAATTTGCCCGAGCTGTGCGCGCGTGTCCACCCGCAAACCGCCCACATCCAGCCATTGACCCGAGGTTTCGATCAAGCCGCCATCGCCGCCTTGGGTGCCGCCACGCGCCGACACCTGGCCCAACGCCCGCGTGCTGCCATCGGCCCACAACACCACCTGACCGCCATCGCCCTGCTCGCGGGCATTGGCCTCAATGGTGGCACCCGCGCTCATGTACACCGCTTGGGCATGGGGCACGGCCAGATCGCGGCCTTGGTAGCCACCGCCGATCAAAACTTGTCCGCCGCCAGAGCCTCCCGAGGCCAGAATATGCGCATCAAACAGACCCACTTGGTGGCCTGTGGCCATCACCCGACCTGCCTTTTGTCCAGGCCCAGCGCTCACGTCCAGCGTGCCCCCCAGGCTCACTGTGCCGATGTCCATGCTGCCCAGCAGCACAATGTTGCCTTGCCGGTTTTCCACGGTCTGCGCCTGCACCACGCCCGTGTTGTTCACCGCATTGGCCAGCAAGTTACCCGC
>JAIXOZ010000136.1 GCA_027486495.1 Comamonadaceae bacterium
GTCAGGGCGCGCTTTCCGCAGGTGCGCGAGCCCAAGCAGCAAGACATTTGTTACGCCACCCAGAACCGGCAAGATGCCGTCAAGCTGATGAGCCCGCTGGTGGACGTGGTGATCGTGGTTGGCAGCCCTACCAGCTCCAACAGCAACCGCCTGCGCGAGCTGGCCGACCGCTTGGGCACGCCCGCTTACATGGTGGACAGCGCGGCCGATCTGCAAGAAGCCTGGTTTGATGGCGCACAAAAAGTGGGCTTGACGGCTGGCGCCTCGGCCCCCGATGTGCTGGTGCAAGAGGTGATTGCCCGTTTGCGCGCCATGGGTGCGGTGTCGGTGCGTACGCTGGACGGCATTCAGGAAACCATCAAGTTCCCGCTGCCCAAGGGCCTCAAGCTGGACGCCACAGAAAACCCGGAACCCGGCTCACTACAATCCCCCCATGCTTGATATTGTTCTTCTCCGCAAAGATCTGGATGCCGTTGTCGCGCGTCTGCAGACCCGTAAAACCCCCCAACTCTTCCTGAATGTGGACGCGTTTCGCGCTTTGGAGGGTGAGCGTAAAACCCTGCAAACCCGCACCGAAGAGCTGCAAAGCCAGCGCAACAGCTTGTCCAAGCAAATTGGCATGCTCAAGGGCAAAGGCCAGCACGCCGAGGCCGATGCGGTCATGGCCCAAGTGGGCGCGATCAAGGACGAGCTGGACGCTTCGGCCCAGCGCCTTGAAGTGCTCCAGGCCGAGCTGCAAGAGCTGCTGTTGGCCGTGCCCAACTTGCCCCACGAGTCGGTGCCGGTGGGCGCGGGCGAAGAAGGCAACGTGGAGGTGCGACGCTGGGGCACCGTGCGCAACTTTGACTTTGAGCTCAAGGACCATGTGGACATCGGCGAAAAGCTGGGCCTGGACTTTGAGACCGGCACCAAGCTGACCGGCTCGCGCTTCACCTTCATGCGTGGCCCGGTAGCGCGTTTGCACCGTGCGCTGGCGCAGTTCATGCTGGATGTGCAGACCTCAGAGCACGGGTACACCGAGTGCTACACCCCTTACATCGTGAACGCTGACACGTTGCGCGGCACGGGCCAGTTGCCCAAGTTTGAGGCCGACCTGTTCGCTGCCAACAAAGGCGGGCAAGAGGGCGAAGAAAGCCAGGCGCTGTACCTCATCCCGACCTCAGAAGTGACGCTGACCAACGTGGTGCGCGACGAAGTGTTGGCCGAGAGCGAGTTGCCGATCAAGCTCACGGCGCACACCCCGTGCTTCCGGTCCGAGGCGGGCAGCGGCGGGCGCGATGTGCGCGGCCTGATCCGCCAGCACCAATTTGACAAAGTCGAGATGGTGCAGATCGTGCACCCCGAGCACAGCTACGCAGCGCTCGAGGCCATGACCGGCCACGCCGAGGTCATTTTGCAAAAGCTGGGCTTGCCCTACCGCGTGATGAGCCTGTGCACGGGTGACATGGGCTTTGGCGCGAGCAAGACCTATGACCTGGAAGTCTGGGTGCCTGCGCAGAACACCTACCGCGAAATCAGCTCGGTCTCCAACTGCGAGGCCTTCCAGGCACGCCGTTTGCAAGCACGCTTCAAAAATGCCCAAGGCAAAAACGAGTTGGTTCACACCCTGAATGGTTCTGGCTTGGCCGTGGGCCGTGCGTTGGTAGCAGTTTTGGAGAACTACCAAAATGCAGACGGCTCGGTCACGGTGCCCGAGGTGCTTCGGCCTTATTTGGGCGGTTTGGAGACCCTTCGGGCCTGATAGAATATCGGCTTCGACAAACGAAACCGAACCAGGAGAGGTGGCAGAGTGGTCGAATGTACCTGACTCGAAATCAGGCGTAGGGGCGACCCTACCGAGGGTTCGAATCCCTCCCTCTCCGCCAAGTCCAAACCCTAAGTGATTGATTTACTTAGGTTTTTTCTTTTGTGCTTTTATTGAGTCACACTCCAAGTCACACTTGTGTTCTGTATTTATGTGGTTTCATCAGGACAGTGCTGGACAATGTTGCGAAAGTACAGCGTGTACCGAATATCGAATCTCGGCGCCCAATTCGTGATCAAGCATCAGTTGTAATAACGAAATGTTGCGTATTCCGGCGAACGTGACCGCCGATTCCGGTGATCGTGACCGATGGCGGTGTTGCGCTCTTTGATTTTAAGTGGCTGTCGTTTTCAGCCCCGGTTTTCCTCCTTGTTTTGACTCGGTTTTGCCTTTCTCAGTGACTCCCCCGTCAGGGTCAGTCGGTGGTGGTTTTGCATGATCCGGTCCAGCATCGCGTCCGCCACCGTGGCGTCACCAATCCATTCATGCCAGTGCTCAATGGGCAATTGGCTTGTGATGATCGTGGCTTTTCTGCCCGCCCGGTCGTCGATCATCTCCAGCAAGTCCGTGCGCGTGTGCGCATCCATGCCCAACAGGCCCCAGTCATCGAGCACCAACACATCCGTGTTCTTCAAGATGTCCAGCCAGCGCGTGAACGTGCCATTGGCATGCCGGATTCGCAGCTCTTCGGCCAAGCGTGGCACGCGTTGGTAGAACGCACTGTGCCCCTGGCGGCAAGCGTGCCGAGCCAACGCACTGAATCGCCCCGGATTTTGAGGAGGCTCCACACTTTGAGAAGATGGAGCCATGAGCAAGAAATCAAACCGTTTTTCACCCGAGGTGCGCGAACGCGCTGTCCGCTTGGTGCTCGAACA
>JAIXOZ010000099.1 GCA_027486495.1 Comamonadaceae bacterium
CTTGGTCATGGCGGCCTTAACAGAAGCTTCGGCTTGGGCAGAAGCGGCCTTGATGCTGGCTTCGGCGCTGTCAGCGGCTTGCTTGGCCACTTTTTTCAGGGTCTCGGCAGCAGTTTGGCTGGCTTCGAAAGCGGTCTTGAACACGGCCACAGCGGCGTCAGAACCGGCGGGGGCGTTCTTCAGGCTGTTTTCGACCAGGCTTTTGACAGCTTGCTCGGACTCGGCCATTTTGCCTTCGACGGCCTTGGTGAATTCGGCGCCGGTGCTGTTGGCGATCTCAGACAGGTGACGGCCATAAGAAACCGACTTTTCGAAGGCAGGCTGCACCAAAGCGGCTTGCACGGCCATCAGGTCTTGAGGCGACTTGGCGGCCATCAGGGCTTGCATGTTGGCGAAAGACTCGCCCACAGCGGCTTTGCCAGCGGCCATGTTCAGCTCGACCAGGCGCTCGAAACCGGCGAAAGCCGATTGCGACAGGCCAGCGGCTGCGTTCAGGTTGGCTTGTTGGGTGGCGGTGAATTGTTCAGCGTTGAAGTTCATGATATTTCCTTTGGGAAGTTTTGTTGCAATGCAGCAATTGGAACAGCAAGAAGCACCTTCGGCAAGGCAAAACCCGCGCTTTAGAGTCCGCTCTCCAATTGGCGCGCTGGAGTGCGCCGTCACACTGATGCCGCACGATCCATGGGCCTGGCAAGGCTTTTGAACGAACCCTTCACCGAGCTCACTACACTTGGCGATTCGGCCAATCCGGCCCACTCACCTTGCATGTATGGAATTCATCAGCCTACTCTTCATTTT
This sequence comes from Comamonadaceae bacterium, assembly GCA_027486495.1. Classification (GTDB taxonomy): domain Bacteria; phylum Pseudomonadota; class Gammaproteobacteria; order Burkholderiales; family Burkholderiaceae_C; genus Limnohabitans_A. The sequence continues at coordinate 799 of JAIXOZ010000099.1, forward strand.
GGCCATGGGCATCCACTGGCTCAACCTCCGGGGACAGCGCAAACGCACGGCCTTGCTGGCCGAACAATTGCGCCCCTTCCAGATTGAAAAAAACATGGCCCAGCTGACCGGGTCCTACATGCGGGCACTGGGTGAATCCGACCCCGAGCGCCAGCAGCACATCCTGCAGCTGCAAGACGCTGCCGAGCAGCAACTGGCCAGCGACTTCCAGAATATGGCTCGGGAGTTTGCCAAACTGCCGGCCCCCGCGACACGCGGCTTCAAGCTGGCCCTGCCCTTCATCGACCAGCTCTCACCCAAAGTCACGTTCGACATGCGCCGACTGCTGGAGGTGCACGCCCAAGGCATTGAGCGCGCGGTGAACAACGTGCAAGGGCTTGCACCCAAGGAGCGGTCCTTTCGCATGATGGGCGAGATGTTTTTGATGCAGCACAGCTGCCACTGGTTTTGCCGCGCCAAAACCATCGCCTCGGCCCGCATGCTGGCCCAGCACCAGACCCGCTACGAGCAAGCACTGGATGCGGTCAGTGCCGAAACCCGCCAGGCCTACCTGGCGGTGGTGCAGGGCTGATCAGGCCTGCGCCCAAGCGGTGCGCAGCGCATGGGCGCACAAAGCCACCGCCGTGTTGGCCTCTTGCAGCACACGCCCCATGGTGATGAAGCCGTGAATCTGGCGTTCAAAGCAGATGTATTGAGAAGACACACCCGCCCGGCTCAGGGCATCGGCGTACATCAGACCCTCGTCGCGCAAAGGGTCAAACCCCGCCGTCAACACGAACGCTGGCGGCAAGTCGGCGTGGCTGGTGGCCAGCTGCGGCGAGGCGCGCCAGTCCTGAGCATCTTGCGGCCCGCGCAGGTAATTGCCCGAATACCAGGCCATGGACTCGCGCGTGAGCATGTAACCTTGGCCGTTGGTCTTGTATGAATCGGTGTCAGGCGCCATGAGGGTGCTGGGGTAAATCAACAACTGCAGCACCGGCTGGAGACCCAAATCACGCAGGCCAAGGCAGGCGGCAGCGGCCAGATTGCCGCCCGCGCTGTCGCCACCGATGGCGATGCGTGCAGCGTCCACACCCAAAGCCTGCGCTTGCGAGGCCACCCACTGCCAGGCGGCTACCGCGTCGTCATAAGCCGCCGGAAACTGGTGCTCTGGCCCCATGCGGTAGTCCACCGACACCACCACGCCCTGAGCTTGCAGGCACAGGCTGCGGCACAGCACATCGTGCGTGTCCAGATCGCCAATGGTCCAGCCCCCGCCGTGCAGGTACACCAAGGCAGGCATGGCCTGCGTGGCACCATGCGGGTGGTACACCCGCACCGCAATGTCCACACCCGAATGGTGGAACTGCAGGTCTTGCACGCGCCCCACCTCGGGCGCGTCGGGCTGGGTAAAGGTGCGCCGCGCCCGGTAAGAAGCCCGCGCCTCCACCGGCGTTTGCGTGTAAACCGGGGGAATGCCCTTTTCGCTCAACAAAGTCATCAGGGCTTGGGCTTGCGGGTCGAGCATGGGGCAACTCCGAGAGATTAAAAGGATGGGCAATTATGGGTGGGCGAGCAAGGACCGAACGGGCAAATGGGCGACACCCATCCGTCACGCCAGACTCTGAACCGGTCAAGACACCAGCCTGTCACCCCGGCCTCCGAGCCGGGCACAACACCTGCCTGTCACCCCAGCCTCCGAGCCGGGGTCCAGTCTTTGGTTTTTGCGCAGCCTCTTTGAATACCTGGATCCCGGATCAAGTCCGGAATGACGAAAAAAACTCCGGGATGACGGAAATAAAAAACTCCGAGATGCGACAGCTATTCAACCCGCCAATGCCTTGAATGCAGCTTGCGCAATGCTGTCTGCGTCCACCGCAAAAAAGCGGCGCAGCGCGGCCCGCGTGTCGCTGCGGCCAAAGCCGTCGGTGCCCAAGGTGGTGTAGCGGCGGCCTTCGGGCACGAAGGCGCGCACGCTCTCGGGTACGGCTCGCACGTAGTCGGTGGCGGCAATCACCGGGCCTTGGGTGGCCAACAACAGGGTTGCCAAATGTCCACGGCATGGGCCGCCAGCACCAGCATCAGCTGCACCGGCAGCCGCACCCGCATCCATCAGACTTTCTCCCGCCATGCCGTCCCGCGCCAACTCGCTCCAGCTGGTGATGCTCAGCACCTCCACGCCCACGCCTTGCGCGGCCAATTGCTGCGCGGCCTTGACCACCTCGGTCAAGATCGCGCCAGATCCCAGCAAGGTCACGCGCTGGGCGGCGTCGCTTGGGCCGTACACGCCAAATCGGTAGCCTCCGCGCAGCACGTCGGCCTCCACGCCCGCAGGCAAGTCGGGCTGGGCGTAGTTCTCGTTCATCAGGGTGACGTAATAAAACACATCGGCTTGCTGCTCGACCATCTCGCGCATGCCCGCGTCCAGAATCACCGCCAGCTCGCCCGCAAACGCCGGGTCGTAGGCCTTGCAGTTGGGGATGGTGGCCGCCACCAAATGGCTGCTCCCGTCCTGGTGCTGCAAGCCCTCGCCACCCAAGGTGGTGCGGCCCGATGTGGCGCCCAGCAAAAAGCCACGCGCCCGCTGATCGGCTGCGGCCCAGATGGCGTCGCCCACGCGCTGAAAGCCGAACATCGAGTAATAAATGTAGAAGGGCAGCATGGCCAAGCCGTGCACGCTGTAGCTGGTGGCGGCAGCTGTCCAGCTGGCGATGGCCCCGGCTTCGCTGATGCCTTCTTCCAGAATCTGGCCGTCGGTGGCTTCGCGGTAGCTCAGCACCGAGCCAATGTCTTCGGGCGCATAGCGCTGGCCCACGCTGCTGTAAATGCCCACCTGCTTGAACAGGTTGGCCATGCCAAAGGTGCGTGCCTCGTCGGCCACGATGGGCACGATGCGCGGGCCCAAGGTGCTGTCTTTGAGCAAGTTGCCCAGCATGCGCACAAAGGCCATGGTGGTGCTCATTTCCTTGCCTTCGGCCTGCAGCGCAAACTGCCCGTAACTGGCGAGTGCGGGCACAGGCAAGCGGTCACACACCGTCTCGCGCTTGGGCAAGCTGCCACCCAAGCGGGCGCGGTGCTCGCGCAGGTAGCGCATCTCGGCGCTGTTGTCGGCGGGTTTGTAAAAGGCCAAGCCCTTGGCCTGCTCGTCGCTCAGCGGCAAATCAAAGCGGTTGCGGTAGTCGATGAGGTCTTGTTCGTCGAACTTCTTTTGGCTGTGCGTGGTCATCTTGCCTTGGCCTGCGCTGCCCATGCCAAAGCCTTTTTTGGTGTGCGCCAAGATCACCGTGGGCTGGCCACGGTGCGCCGCCGCAGCGGCATAGGCCGCGTGGATTTTGACGATGTCGTGGCCACCGCGCTTGAGGCGGTCGATCTGCTCGTCGGTCATGCCCTGCGCCAACCGCGCCAGCTCCTCGTTCTGGCCAAAGAAGTTGTCGCGGTTGAAGCGCCCGTCCTTGGCGGCAAAGGTCTGCATCTGGCCGTCTACCGTGTTGGCAAAAGCCCGCAGCAAAGCGCCCGTGGTGTCGCGCGCCAGCAGGCCATCCCAGTCGCTGCCCCAGACCAGTTTGATGACGTTCCAGCCCGCGCCGGCAAACAGCTTTTCCAGCTCGTCGATGATGCGGCCGTTGCCGCGCACCGGGCCATCCAATCGCTGCAAATTGCAGTTGACCACCCACACCAGGTTGTCGAGTTTTTCGCGGGCGGCCAAGGTCAGCGCGCTCATGCTCTCGGGCTCGTCCATCTCGCCGTCGCCAAACACGCCCCACACCTTGCGGGCGTTGCAGTCTTGCAGCTGGCGGTGCGTCAGGTAACGCATGAAGCGCGCGTGGTAAATCGAGCTGATCGGCCCCAAGCCCATCGACCCCGTGGGGAACTGCCAAAAGTCAGGCATCAGCCAAGGGTGCGGATAACTCGACAAACCGCGTGCGCCACTGTCGGGTGCGGTGATCTCTTGGCGGTAGTGCATCAGGTCCGCTTCAGTCAAACGGCCTTCCAGAAAAGCGCGTGCGTACACACCCGGTGCGCTGTGCGGCTGAAAGAACACCAAGTCGCCCTTGTGCTGTTCTGTGCGCGCATGAAAGAAATGGTGAAAACCGGTCTCGAACAAATCGGCCACGCTGGCGTAACTGGCGATGTGCCCGCCCAGCTCGCCATAGGCCTGGTTGGCGCGCACCACCATGGCCAAGGCGTTCCAACGCATGATGGCCACCAGCCGCTCTTCGGTGGCCAAGTCGCCGGGGAAGTCGGGCTGGTCATCCACCGCGATGGTGTTCATGTACGGCGTGTTCAGCTCGGGCTGCCAGCCGGTGCGCTGCTGGCGGGCCACGATGGCCAGCTCGTCCAAAATTTGACGGGCACGCGCGGGGCCTTGCGTGCCGATCAGCGCCAGCAAAGCATCGCGCCATTCGGCGGTTTCTTCGGGGTCGATGTCGTGGGCGTGTGACAGCGCTTGCAAGAGGGGTTCGTAGGGTGCGTTCATGCTTTTGACTGTACCGGGCAGCGTGGCGCATGTGCTGCGTTTTTACGCCAATTTATCCACGATTTAAAGCACAATATGCCGAAATAAATAGGAATTCAGCACATGGTTCTGGACAACGTGGATTTGAAGATACTGGACGAGCTGCAGCGCGACGGCGCACTGTCCAACGTGACCCTGGCCAAACGCATCGGCCTGTCGCCCTCGCCGTGCCTGGCCCGCGTCAAGGCTTTGGAGGGCAACGGCGTCATTCAGCGCTATGTGGCGCTGGCCAGCGCGGCGGCGCTGGGGCTGGGCCTGACGGTGTTCATCTCGATCAGCCTCAAGACCCAAAGCAAAGCCAATTTGGCCGACTTTGAAGCGCACATCGCGCGGCACGACGAAGTGATGGAGTGCTATTTGATGACCGGCGACAGCGACTATTTGCTGCGCGTGGCGGTGCGCGACATGGCGGCGCTGGAGCGCTTCATTCTGGAGCAGCTCTCACCGATTCCGGGGGTGGAAAAAATTCGGTCCAGCTTTGCGCTCAAACAGGTGCGTTACAAGACGGCGCTGCCGCTGGGTTTGGGGCGAATGTGAGGGTGAGGGGCTTTCAGCCCTGCGCCTCGGCCTCTGGCCACAAATTCGGAAAGTAAAAGCGCAGCGCGTGCTGCGGCACACCCAGACGCAGCTTGCCGTGGGGCGAATCGCTTTCTTACAAACCTCTTTTGAGCAAAGCCGACACCTGCCCCGTAGCCAAGCGTTCGCCCAAACCCAGCATGGCTTTGAAGTCGGCCCGATCCAGCTCGGCCTGCGACGCAAACAGGTAATGCAGTGCTCGCAAAGCCTCGGCGCGCACGCCTTGCTTGACCACGTTTTCCTCGTAAGCCAAACAGGCCGCCATGCGGTCCTTCATGCCATCGAGCGACAGCAAGCCCGACATGAAGTCGACTTGGTCGATGCACACGCCCAACACGTAATCGATCCAACGAATCAAACCCGACTCGGTCAGGTTACCCCGGCCATCCAGATCGCCTGTCCGAGGCTCATCGGCTGCTGCCAAGTTGGCGTAATACGCTTCGTGCGTGCGGGCAAAGCCCCGCAAAGGCGACCACAAACCGTTGGTCAAGCCCATATGGCCCAAGACCAAATGGCTGTGCAGCCGCACCACACGCCCGTTGCCGTCTGCAAAGGGGTGAATCCAAGCCAGCCGCTGGTGCGCCGCCGCCATGGCCACCAGCTGCAGCTCGCCTCGGCGCAAGCCCGAATACACAGAAGACCACCGCGCTAAAAAAGCAGACAAAACCGCCGCAGCGGGCGCAGCATGACGCCCCACACTCACCTCGCGTTCACGCAAGGCACCGGGCTGCAAAGTTTGGGGGCCAGACGGTGATTCAAGCTGGCGATCGGCTTCGGGCAAGCGGGCAAACAAATCCTGGTGGATGTCGCAGACGGTCTGGTCCGACCAGACTTGGGCACTGTCCCACGCAGGCCACAACGCCTCCAATTGCGACTCGGTCGCCATGTGGGCCAGCGCCATGCGTTGACGGCGAGCCTTGTCGGCGTCCTGTGCGTAATCGTTGCGCAGGGCTTGCTCGATCTCCAGCGGCAAGGTGTGTTGACCCTCGATCTTGTTGGAGTAATACGAGTTCATGGCCCGCAACGATGAGCGCAGCCCTGGTAGCGCCCCGCTCGGGCACCAGCCCGACAAACGGTCTGCCTTGCGGATCAGGTCATGCGCTCGCTCCAGCAAGGGCCCCATCCGGTGCTCGGAAGGCAACAGGGGCTCCATCTGGGCCGGATGGTCGTAAAGCTGAAATTTTTGCGACTTTGACATAAGCTGCAAGTCTATGTCATGAAAGGATATTTAACAAATCATGCGGATATTTTTGCGACTTTGAATGCGACTTAGTTTAGGCCATTTAATCCCCGCCACCTACTGCGCCGACACGCACCATGCCGGACCTGAAGGTGCCGACCTACGAACATCCAGGGCTACCCGTGCGCTGCTTCAAATACGGCCCCACCATGTGCCGACTGGTGCGCTGCAGGCCCATGAGCAAAGCGTGGTCTGTCTGGGTGCAGCCGTAGCGGGTTTTCAGGTCGTGCTGCATCTTCGCCAGCAAATGGGCGGCCATCTCGGCATCGGCCAAAGCGCGGTGGGCGCGGCCTGATGACGGCAAATGGTGCAGCGCAGCCAGCGTGCCCAGCTTGTGGTTGGGCGCTTGCGGGTACAAACGGCGCGACAGCAGCACAGTGCAGGCAAAGGGGTGCGAGCCGTCTTGGCCGCAGCGCGCCAGCTCGGCCTGCCAAAACTTTTTGTCAAAGGCCGCGTTGTGCGCCACCATGGGCCTGCCCGCCACAAAGCGCGCCGCCTCGCGCATCACCTGCTCGGCTGGCGGCGCAGCCTGCACCATCTCGTTGGTGATGCCGGTGAGCTGGGTGATGAAACTGTTCACCCGCACCCCGGCATTCATCAGACTTTGGTAACGGTCCACCACCTGACCGTTTTCCAGCATCACCACCGCCACCTCGGTGGCGCGGTCGCCCATATTCGGCGAAATGCCCGTGGTTTCAAAGTCGATGATGGCGATGGCGCTCACGGTGTGGTCCGGCTTGGGAGGGGAGCATCATTATCAATGGACCCGCCCCGCAAGCCCTGGATCCCGGATCGGTGTCCGGGATGACGGGTTTGTGGATAACGGATCGGCTGATATCGGTTCAAACCATAATCCAAGCATCCGTTTTAATCCCACTGCCTAGCAAAGCCCACCCCATGACCGTCACCCTTGCCCAACTCTTCCAACCCACCCGCATCGGCGACATCGAGATGGCCAACCGCGTGGTCATGGCCCCGCTGACCCGCTGCCGCGCCGACGAGCCCGCTGGTGACATCCCCGGCAGCGCCATGAATATCGTGTACTACCGCCAGCGCAGCAACGCGGGCCTGATCATCAGCGAAGGCACGCAGGTCTCGCCCGGTGGCAAAGGCTATGTGGCCACGCCCGGCATTTACTCGGACGCGCAGGTCGAAGGCTGGAAGCCCATCACCCAGGCCGTGCACGCGGCGGGCGGCAAAATCATTGCGCAAATCTGGCATGTGGGCCGCATCTCGCACCCCGACTTGACCGGTGGCGCTGAACCTGTTGCCCCCTCTGCCGTCGCCGCCAAGGTCATGGCCTATGGCCGCAACGGCAAAGTGCCCGCCCCCGTGCCACACGCCCTGAGCGCGGAAGAAATCAAAGAAGTGGTCCAGCAATACCGCCAAGGCGCGGCCAACGCCATGCGCGCCGGTTTTGACGGTGTGGAAATCCACGGCGCCAACGGCTATTTGATCGACCAGTTCTTGCGCGAGAGCACCAACTTGCGCACTGACGCCTATGGCGGCTCGCCCCAAAACCGCATCCGCTTTGCGCTGGAAGTGGTGGACGCCGTGGCCGCCGAAATCGGCGCAGGCCGCACTGGCATCCGCCTGTCGCCCGTCTCGCCCGCCAACGACTCGGCCGAGAGCAACCCTCAGGCCGTGTTCGGCCCGCTGGTCGAAGCGCTCAGCCAGCGCGGCATCGCCTTCATCCACTTTGTCGAAGGAGCCACCGGTGGCCCGCGTGACTTGACCGGCTTTGACTTTGCGTGGGCACGCCAAACTTTCAAAGGTGCCTACATCGCCAACAACGGCTACACCCGCGACATGGCCATCGACGCCATCGCATCGGGCCGCGCCGACGCCGTGGCCTTTGGCCGCGCCTACATCTCCAACCCCGACCTGGTGCAACGCCTTATAGCCAACGCCCCACTGGCCAAAGCCAACTCCAGCACCTTTTATATGCCGGGGCCTGAGGGGTACATCGACTACCCGGCGATGTGAGGGCAGCCAAGTCAATCGGACAGCAGGTCAGTGATAGTCCTGCTCTCGTTGATGCCGCAAGGCCAACACGAACACAACATCGGCGGCCGCGTCATGGACGTACAGCGCCAAATAGCCAGAACGTCCCCTTGAAATCACCAACTCACGCATGCCATGGGCCACAGGCCGACCCATGAGTGGGTGACGCTCCAACACAGACAAAGCGTCCAACACCAAGTCCACCGTTTCAACCGCGTTTTCAGGCCGGTTGAGAAGCAAGAAATCCACCAGCTCTTCGAGGTCCTGAGCGGCCTCGGGCGTGTGCACCAGACGCGTCATGATCGCGGGGCCAGCAATTGCTCCAGGCCCTGCACGGGCGGACGTTGGTTGTCGATGCCGCGCACCTTGTCCTTGAGGTATGCCGCCATGGCCTGCCCATCCACACCCAAGCCGTTTTGCAGCAAGTTTTGCCTGGCCTGCAAGGCCTTGGCCACCCAGGCGTCATCTTCGGTCGATCGTGTAACCGCCGACTCGATGGCCTGCACCATGAACGCGTGCGGCGTGACCCCACGCTGGCTTGCGGCCAGCAGCACCCTGGCGCGGGCTTGATCATCCAATTTGACGGAAAAGGTGGGCATGTGATGGCTCCTGTGGCCTTCAGTATAGCCACAGGTGTTACCCAGTAAACACCCGCATTGCATGTCCCCGCAGCCAACTCGCAGCAAACCCGTCAATCCAACACCACATGTTCGATTTACGGGGATCTAGCACGGCCAGCGGCTGCATATCATCGATGTGAGGCAGCTTTCACAGCCTTGCATCAAATTAAAGAATGCTTTAATGTGTGGCCTTGTATTCAAGCAGACTTTAATTACTTGCCATGCGCGTCACCGGGTCATACGTCACATCCACCACCCTTGGGGAGAGTGTGCGGGCGTTCGTGCCGCATGCCCTGCCACCTGCGGAACCCGTGCTCGACGCCTCCAGTTATGCCGAGCTCAACCGCACGGCCGAACTGTCGTTGGCGCGTCTTCAAGGGGTTGCTGGGCTTGTGCCTTCCATTGACTGGCTGCTCTACAGCGCCATTCGCAAAGAAGCCCTTCTCACCTCCCAGATTGAAGGCACCCAAGCGACGCTGATCGACCTGTTTGACAAAGAGGCGGGGCTATCTGTCAGCAACACCGACGATGTAGAAGAGGTGACCAATTACCTGCGCGCCTTTCGCTGGACACAAGACACATTGCGCGACCCCAAAGGTCTGCCCATGAGCGTGCGCTTGATGCGCCAAGCACACCGCCTGCTCATGGACGGTGCTCGCGGTGCAGGTCGCCAACCCGGCGAACTGCGCAAGTCTCAGAACTGGATTGGCGGCACGCGCCCCGGCAACGCCGTGTTTGTGCCTCCTCCACCAGATCATGTTCCGGCGCTGCTGGCAGATTTGGAACGCTTTATTCACCAAGAAGACACACACGACACCTTGCCCCCCTTGGTGCGCATCGGACTGGTTCACGTCCAGTTTGAAACCATTCACCCATTCCTGGATGGCAACGGCCGCATTGGGCGTTTGCTCATTGCTGCACTCATGGAGCAATGGGGCTTGCTGTCACAGCCCTTGGTCTATGTCAGCGCCTATCTCAAGCAACATCAATCCGAGTACTACCAACGACTCTACGCAGTCCGCACAGAGGGCGACTGGGAGGGCTGGGTGGCCTTCTTTCTTGAAGGCGTTGCCCGTGCAGCAGATACGGCAGAGCGTGCCATCGTCGCACTGGCCAGCCTGATCAACACCGACAGACGTCGCTTGTTGCAGACCCCAAAAATCACCCCAGCCAGTCTTCGCCTGTTAGAACTCTTGCCGCTGATGCCCATCTTTTCCATCGACCAGGTCCGCGAACGCCTGAACACCACGTTTCCCACAGCCACCGCAGCAGTCAAGACACTGGAGGCGCTGGGCATCGTGGCGGAGCAGACGGGGCAAAAAAAGAACCGCCACTACAGCTATCAAGCCTATGTGGAATTGCTGAGCAGCTGACACCACCATGCACCCCGGCCCCATCCTCTTTTGCGGCGACCCGCACGGCCAATGGCAACACATCATCGATGCCGCCCTGCAAACCGATGCCCGCGCCGTCATCTTGCTGGGTGACCTGGAGCCGGCGCGGCCGCTGCACATCGAGCTGGATGCGATTTGGGATCGCGTCTGGTTCATCCACGGCAACCACGACACCGACCACGAGGGCAACTTTGCCAACGTCTGGCACAGCGACGTGGCAGACCGCAACATCCATGGCCGCGTCGTCACCCTGCCTTGTGGCACGCGCATTGGCGGGCTGGGTGGCGTATTTCGCGGTGCGGTGTGGTACCCCAAAGACCGGCAAGCCCCCAAGTTTCGCAACCGCGAAGAACACGCCAGCAAAACCCCGCGCCAAGACCGCTGGCAAGGCAGCGTGCACCTCAAGCACTGGTCCAGCATCTACCCCGACGAGCTCGAACAACTGGCCACGCTGCAGGCCGACATCCTCATCACCCACGAAGCGCCCGGCTACCACGAACACGGCTTCAAAGAGCTGGACGAACTGGCCCGCCGCATGGGCGTGCGCATGACGGTGCATGGCCACCAACACGACTGCATCGACAGCAACGCGCGGTGGGCCGAGCAGGGGTTTGAAAGTTATGGGGTGGGGTTGCGGGGGGTGATGACTTGGCAAGAGCCAAGCGCTGGGCCAGCGGGCACTGAAATTGAGATGGACTGTAAGGTTCGTTGAATGCCGCATTGATAACCATTAATCTATGCACACATCACAATGCGCATGAGGTCACAGATGCCAACCCTACACACCACATTACGCCCACCATTTGGCACGCCAGGCAAACGGGCCATCAATCTGAGCCTGAGCAGCGATGTGCTGTTAGCCGCCAAACAGCTCGACATCAACATCTCGAAAGTCTGCGACCAACACCTGCGCCTCGTCGTGCAACGCGAACAAGAACGCCAATGGCGCGAGAACCACGCAGATTTCATTACGGCTTACAACAGCACCATTGCAGCCGAAGGCCTGCCACTGGACGAGTGGAAAAGCTTCTGATGGTCCGCTTTGACGTTTACGCCAACCCAAGCGGCTCCGCCACAACAACACCCTACTTGCTGGATGTACAAAGCGATCTGCTCAATGGGCTGGACACCCGGATGGTCATTCCATTGCGCGGACTCAAGCATTTCCCGAAGGTCAAGTTGTCAAACCAACTGACACCCATCTTCACCATCGATGGCGAAGACTTCTTGCTGGAAATGCCAAAGATGGGCGCTGTTCCCTTGCGGGCGCTGAAGACGCCCGTGACTTCACTCGCTCAGGCACAAGACCAGATCACCACGGCACTCGACTTCCTGTTCCAAGGCTATTGATTCAAGGCCGAGCACAAACACGGACACCCCGAAAAGGCCATCAGTAAATCTTTTTGTAGGAACCCGCCACTTGGGCGATGGACGTTGCACACGCCCTGCAACCATCGCCAACTCAATCAGGCAACTGCTTGGCCAAATTCATGCTGTCATGAAGCAAGCGGATGACATCGATGGCTTGACCTTCCGCCATCCTGAAAACCACCAAATAGCGGCCTTTTCTGCCCAGTCGTGCGACATGCAGTGTCCGAATACCCAGCCCAATATCGTCGCGCACTTTGCTGCCCACAATGTTGGGGCCATCGGTCAACGCCTCCAATGCAAGCGTCAGCGTCTCAAGGTAGTCATCCGCCTGAAGTGCGCCGAACTGATCGTTCGTCCAAACAAGCGCGTCAAGCAAGTCGTGCTCGGCCTTTTCTGCCAACCGAACTGCCCAAACCGGACTCATTGGACAGTGCGCACTTTGGCAGCCATGCCCTGCAGGTGATCGCGCAAGCCTTGCTTGGACTCAAAAGTCTTGAAACGTAACGCGTCGATATCGGCAACGCCCTCTTGGGCTGCTTTTCTCAAAACCGCAATTCGATAAGCGTCCTCGGCGTCTCGCTGCTCCACCATGCGCAGCCCCTCGCGCAGAACCTCACTGGCATTTTGATAGCGGCCACTTTGGACCAGCTGCTCGACCAGAGCGGCTTGATGGTCTGTCAGCACAACATTTCGGGTGGGCATATTGAACTCCAATCTGAAAGAGGTATGGCAGATTATGCCAAGCAGTCCCAATTGACCACGTCAAACATAACGGTCCGACTATTTTTTTAAGCCGTCCAACAGATGCGGCCAAGCCCTTGAACATTGACGTGGCTGCTTCGTCACCGCTGCCCAGCGGCACGCCCGTTTCATGACATTAGCCTTTGACGTATAAACACCTACACACCCCAACACCGGAGAAATCATGGCATCAGTTCGCTGGAACATTACTGTTTTGCCTGACACCGACAGATCCGTTCGCATGTTCATTGCCGCGCAAGGCGGTGGGCGCAAGGGTGACTTGTCACGCTTCGTCGAAGAGGCTGTGCGCTCATACCTTCTTGACAAGTCAGCTGAGCAAGCCAAGTCTGCAACCAAGGGTATGGACGAGTCCGAATTGAACGCCCTCATAGATGAGGCAGTGCAATGGGCGCGTAAGCATTGATGCGGGTCATTTATCGCGCATGGCTTGCTGCCACTTTCTGCGCCGAGATGCTTTGAGGATCTGATGGATGATTTTCTTGGCCAGCCTTGAGGCAGGCTGGAATTGGATGGCGATCTCGCAAGAGGTCTTGAACCATTTCCCAAATGTCTTTTTCAAGCAAATGGGGCGGCCGCCCGGTGGCCGCTGCGGCAACTTCGAGCGCTCCCGCTTGATCTGCGCAGCTCAGCGCGAACCAAGGCTCAGCCACCAGAAGCCTCACTGACAGCCTTGGCCATCCAGCTGGGCAACAGGTTTCTGGCACCGCGCATGGCCGCCCATTCTTGGGTTTCCAACACACCATGCAGCGTCTGCAACGCGGCTGGCGCATTGGAAAAAATTCCCCACGCTAATTTTTTTATACTAAATTACTCTTTAAAACATTCCCAAGATACACACCCATAACTTTCATGGCAGCTTTCGTAACTGGATGGTAGTTACAATTCCAGGCTGCCTTGGCTTCACAAATGGCACAAGCTGACAAAACCCTTGAAAAGATCAAGGCAAAGCCAACCCCAAGCAACATCAAGTGGGATGAGTTGGTTGCAGTCTTGAAGCATCTTGGCTACAAGGTGATCATGAACAGTGGGTCGCGAAGAAAGTTTCATCACGCAGAGAAAGACAACGTGATCAGCTTGCACAAACCTCATCCGGGTAACGAGGTGAAGCCTTGTTACATCAGGGAAGTTCGCGAGACGTTAGAAGAAATTGGCCTGATCTAGGCGGAGAGATGCGCATGACAACACTGGAATACAAAGGGTACCAA
>JAIXOZ010000141.1 GCA_027486495.1 Comamonadaceae bacterium
AGCTCGCTGGAGTCCAGCCCCACGCCGATGAAGTGTTCGCGCCAAGGCATGGCTGCTTCCAGCGTGGCCAAAGCCTCTTCTTCAGACAGGTGGCGCAAGAAACACAAGATCAAATCGGCGCTGATGCCCAGCTGGGTCTGCGCATCATTGCAGGCGCGGTGCAGGCCTTCGATGACAGCGCCCATGGACACACCGCGTGCGGTGTGGGTTTGGGGGTCAAAAAACAGCTCGGCCCGTACCACATGGTCGGCGGCGGCTTTTTGAAAGTACGCCCAAGCCATGTCGTAAAAATCCTGCTCGTGCAGCAGCACGCTGGCCCCGGCGTAATACAAGTCCAGAAAACTTTGCAGGTTGGTGAAGGCATAGGCGCTGCGCAAAGCCGCCACATCGGCATAGGGCAGTTGCACACCGTTGCGCTGGGCCAATTCAAAGATCAGCTCGGGTTCGAGTGAGCCTTCGATGTGGATGTGCAGCTCGGCCTTGGGCATGGCACGCAGCAACTCGGGCCAGCGCGCTTGGGGAACTTGGACTTTGAACATGATCACGCCTTGTCGAAAAACGTCGCCCGAATCAGGGCTTCGTCCAGTTGCGCCAACGGGGTGTTGTGCCGATCGGTCAAGGGGCCACCACCGGGTATCAACTGACCCGAGGACCCATAACCCACGGCCTTGAACTTCCATTGACCCTGAATCCATTTGAAGTAGCCCACATGCTGACCAGCAGGGTCGTGCAGGGCGTAAACGCCTTCGTTGACTTTCTCGATCATGCGCCCATCCGTCCGTGACTGCCCATCAGGGCTTGCGAAAATCGCCCCGCTCCATCCACCACGATACCGCAAACCCGGCCACCAGCCCCCAAAAAGCCGCGCCGATGTTGAACAGGCCTATATCGGCCACCGTGACCAACAGGCTCACCAAGGCACCGAGTGAGAATTTGCCCGCGCCAAACGAGGCCACAAACGCGCCTTGCAGCACGCGAAGCATGGCCAGACCGCCCAGCACCATGATGAACTCCTTGGGCGCGGCGAGCATGAGGCCTGTGAAGGTGGGGGCCATCAGGCCAAACAGCAAAGCCAGCACGCCGAACATCAGCGCCCCGGTGTAGTGGCGCGGCTTCTCGCCAGACGAGGTGAGCAAGCCATTGGTCGGCCCAGTCAGGCAAGTGCTGACCGCACCGAACACCGCGCTCACGGCTGCACCCAGGCCGCAGGCCACGGCGATGGCGTTCACAGGTGGCTCGTGTCCCGCGTTTTTGAGCACCGCCACGCCCTGCCCGTTTTGCACCACCAGCACCGTGATGGCCAAGGGCACCACCAGCTCCAGCATGGCCGCCCACGACCACACGGGCGCCTGAATCACCGGTTGCGCCAAAGTCAATTGACCCACAGCCGCGGCGTCCAGCCTGCCCGACAGTGCCACGGCCAAAGCTCCAACCAATAAGGCACCAATCACGGGCGGCAGACGCTTGCCCCAATCGGCTTTGGCCGAGAGCAACAGAAACACGGCCACCATCGGGGCCGCAATCGCCACATCGCTTTGCAAGGCCCGCACGATGTCCAGGCCAAAGCGCAAGAACACCCCGGCCACCATGCCCATGACAATCGGCATGGGCAGCGCCGCCATGACGCGCTTGACCCAGCCGCTCAAGCCCAGCAACAAGACCAAGGCACTGGTCGCATAAAAGGCACCGATCACCTCGGGGAAACTCAGGTGTTGCAGAGCAGGCCCCACCAGCACGGTGCCGGGAATCGTCCAGCCAAAGGCCAAGGGCGTGGTGTAACGCCAGCTCATCAGCAAGGTGACCAAGCCATTGACAAAGAACACCCCGAACACCCAGGACGCCAGCTCTTGCGGCGACAAACCGCCCCGCGTGCCCACCGACAAGATGATGGCCACCGGGCCGGTGGCGGCAAAAATAAAACCAATCAAGGCATTGGCGGCGTAGGTGCTGCCAAAGTCTGCTCGGATCTGCCGCACAGTCCGCGGTGCCAGCCCTGGTTTTTCAAGATGTTTCAACATAGACCCCCCCATCACTCAAAGTGCCCCGTCTGCTCATGTCCGTTGCTCATGTCAATTGCCGCACCACGGCCTGCAGTTGCGGCGCGATGCGCTGGCGCAACCAGGCTTCATCGAGTTCACGCCCCTGGAAGGAACAGTTGATGGCAGCCAACTCACCACGGTCGATGCGCCCCAAGGGCACAGCCACAGCCTGGACATCGGCATACACCTCGCCCACCGAAACGCAGCAACCATAACGGGGATATTGCTGCAAATTTTCCATGAGTTTGCTGCCGTAGCGCTGCCAGTCCTGCGGGCTTTTGACCTGGATCTGGTTGACCAAGGCCTCGCGCTCAGGCGGGCGGCAAGACATCAAGTAAGCGCGGCCAATTGCCGTGCCTGCCATGGAGTGGCTGGTGCCAACCTCCAAGGGATAAACCCGCTTATTGAAAGAGCGCACCGCCTCGATGTAAACAATCGTCAAACGGTCTCGAATGCCAATGGAAATGGACCCGCCCGTCGCTTCGGCCAACTCCAGCATCAAAGGCCGCGCCTGCCTACGCAAAGAAAACTGCGCCAGCAACGGGTAGCCCAGCGACAGCACCGCCGAGCCCAGCTGGTATTTGCCGTAATGCTCGGTCTGGGTCAGATAACCCATACACATGAGGGTGTAGGTCAAGCGCGACACCGTGGCTGCAGGCAAACCCAGTTTTTGCACCAAATCCTTATTCCCCAGCACAGGCTGCTCAGGTGAAAAGCACCGCAGTAACTCCATGCCTCTGGCCAAGGTCGTGGCAAATTGCTTGTCACCGACGTACTCCTGCAAGCTTGCAGGAACGCGGTAAATGGCCTCTTTTGAATTCAACATAGCGGAATAATATTCAATATATCGAAATTTGACAAGGATCAAAAACAGTAACTCACTAGACTCAAGCGTTGAAAAAAAGCCCTCCCCGAGACGGGGCTCACAGGAGACAAAACATGCAATTGAATGATTTGCCAGTACACGACATTCCAGCACTCGATGGCAACAACGGCCCCATCCACCAGGAGGACGTATTCACCCATCTACAGGTCATTGGCAAGGTGCCCACGGACCTCAATGGCTTGTATGTGCGCAATGGACCAAACGCGTTTTACACACCCGACTGGCGCTACCACGCCTACGACGGCGATGGCATGTTGCATGCCGTGCGCTTCGAGAATGGCCAGGTCACTTACAAAAACAGATGGGTTCAAACATCGGCCTTACTGGAAGAGCAAGCTGCCGGGCATGCATTGTGGAAAGGCCTCAAAGAACCCTGGCGCGAAGACCGTCCCGACGAACCTCAAAAAAACACAGCCAACACCGATGTGAAATACCACGCGGGTCGGCTGATCAGCATGTGGTACCGCTCGGGCATGCCCTACGCAGTCGATCCTGACACGCTTGAGACCCTGGGCAAAGCCGACTTTGATGGCGCGGTCAGCCGCATCTCTGCGCATTCCAGGCCCGATGAGCACACCGGAGAGTTGCTGTTTTTTGACTACAGCCTCCAAGCGCCCTTCATGCAATACGGTGTGATCGGACCCGACCGGCAGCTCAAGCACAAGATCGATGTCGACCTGCCTGGTCCGAGCTTGCCGCATGACATGGCCATCACCGAGAACTACACTGTCTTGCATGATTTTCCGCTTCGGCCCGACCCTGAGGCCCTGCAGGCGGGTCGTTACAAAGTGCGCTTTGATGCCACCCAACCCTCGCGTTTTGCCGTGCTGCCGCGCTATGGGCAAGCCCATGAAATTCGGTGGTTTCTGGCCAAGCCAACCTACATGCTGCATGTGGTCAATGCATGGGAAGAAGGCGATGAGGTGGTCATGGTCGGCACACCGTACCGTCTGCATGAAGATGAAAATGGTCAGCCCGATGGACGTCGACTGGAAAAAACCATCCACCTGCGCCAGCGCGATTTCATGCTGTACGAATGGCGCTTCAACCTGGTCACAGGCAAAACACATGAGCGAGTGATTGATGACGTGCTCAACACCGAGTTTCCGGTCATCAACAGCCTGTACCAAGGGCGCAAGAATCGCTACTCCTACAACATCATCTTCCCTCTCGGAGGCAAAGAGGAGCCGCGCTTTCCGGGTCTGGTCAAGTACGACTTGAGCACAGGGGGCTATTTGGCCTACAGCGCGGGGCCGAGGTACTTTTACAACGAACCCGGCTTTGCGCCGCGTGACAACGCACAAGCCGAGGACGACGGTTACTTGGTGGTCCCGGTCTGGAACCCGGACGAGCAACGCTCTGAAATCCAGGTCTTTGATTGCAAAGGCGCACGCATCGCCGAAGGTCCGGTAGCCCGCATCCTCTTGCCTCGGCGCATGCCTCATGGATTTCACGCCACATTTGTCAGCCAGAACACATTGAACCGCTGGAAATAAACATGATTTTGGTGTCGCCCGAAAAAATCAAAGCCTATGTCGAACAGGGTTGGTGGACGGAAGAAACCATGGGCGAGTTGTTCATCAAGACGGCCGAGTTGCAAGCCCAGGACATGGCGGTCGTAGACCCTCCGAACCGTCGCAGCATCAGCGGCGGCGATCCCCAAAACTGGACGTGGGCGCAGTTGCTGACGCAAGTCGGGCGCTTTTGTGCCCTGTTTCACTTGCAAGGTCTGCGCAAGGACGACGTCATCGTCATGCAACTGCCCAACTGTGTGGAAATGCATGCAATTTATTTGGCGTGCGCCATCAATGGCATCGTGGTCTCACCCGTGCCTGTGCAGTACCGAACGCATGAACTCACACATGTTTTCGCCATCACGCAAGCCAAACTGGCCATCACCACCCAGCACATTGGCAACTATCCGGCGGCCCAGCAATGGGCCACACACGCCCAGCTCTTTGAAGGCCTGCAGCAGATCTGGTCGCTGGGTCAGGATCTGCCAGATGGCGTGACGAGCCTGTCGCAATTGCTGGCCGATGCTCCGACCTGGAGCGCCCAGCAATTGCGCCAGCACAGTCATGACATGGGTGTGACCGCCCACGATGTGCTCACCATCTGCTGGACCTCCGGTACTGAAGCGCGCGCCAAGGGTGTACCCAGGAATCACAACGAATGGCTGATTGCCGGGCAGTCGGTCAGCCAGGCTGGGCAATTGCAAAGGGGCGCCCAATTGTTGATTCCTTTCCCATTCGTCAACATGGCGGGGGTTTCTTCCAGTCTGGCCGCCTGGCTGGTCGTGGGCGGGACCTTGCACCATCATCACCCCTTTGACTTGGAAGTGTTTGTGGCGCAACTGCGCGCCCATCCGATGGACTACAGCGTGGCAGCTCCGGCCGTGCTGAACATGTTGCTCAAGCAACCCGAAAAAATGCAAGGCGTTGACTTGAGCCGACTCAAAAGCGTGGGCTCGGGTGGTGGCCCGCTGTCCGAATGGATGATGGAAGAAATGAAGACCCAGTTCGACATCGAAGTGGTGAATTATTTCGGCTCCAACGAAGGCGCGGCCTTGAGTTCATGTCCCCTGGACATCCCCGAACGCAGTCAACGTGCCTTGTATTACCCCCGCATGGGCGTGCCTGGCTTCAATTGGCAAATGTCCGTGGCCCAAAAAATCCAGACACGGCTGGTCGACATCGACACAGGCGAAGACATCCTGTGCAAAGGGCGCGTTGGTGAATTGCGATTCAAAGGCCCCACCATCTTTAGCGGCTATTACAAAGCGCCCGAACTCACCGCGCGAGCCTTTGATGAGCAAGGCTATTACTGCACCGGCGATCTATTTGAAATTGCGGGCGATGAACTTCAGTTCTACCGCTTTTGCGGAAGACAAAAAGACATCGTGATCCGGGGCGGCATGAACATCTCTTCGGAAGAAATCGAAGGCCTTCTTATGAGCCACCCCAAAGTGCGCGACAGTGCAGTCATTGGACTGCCCGACCCGGTCATGGGCGAGCGGGTTTGTGCGGTGGTGGTGGCACAGCCGGATCAAGACATCTGCTTGCAGGATTTGGTCGATTACTTGAAAAATGTCAAAGAAGTGGCCTCATTCAAATGGCCCGAAAAAATGATCCTGCTTGACGAGCTGCCCCGCAATCCGGTCGGCAAAGTTCTGAAACGGGAATTGCGTGCATTGGCGGCCTCTGGCAGCTTGCCACAAACCTTAGCCTCCAACGAGGTCACCACATGAAGCCGGTCATGCTGCTGATCCCCGGCATGCTCAACGATGCCAGCGTTTGGGACGAAGTGCTGCCTCGGTTGCCGCACGACTGGACAGTGCGCATCGCCAATGTGCAAACCCAGGAAAGCATTGCCGAAATGGCCCGCGATGCCTGGCGACTGCTTGAAGATATTCCACTGAACGCACCGGTGCTGGTGGCGGGTTTTTCTTTGGGTGGTTATGTCGCCATCGAGATGCTGACTCACCAGCAAAGGCCTCTCTCAGCGGCAGCCTTGTTGTCAACTTCTGCGCTGCCAGAGTCCGAGGAAAGTCGGGCTGTCCGTGAAAAAACCATGTCGGCCATGCGGGTCAACTTCCCCAAAGTGGTGGAGGGCATCGTGAAGTTTGGTACGCACGAAGCCAGCGAAGCCGTTCAGGAACGCTTGCGGCAGATGTTGTTATCGGTGGGTTGCGAAACCGCCCTGCGCCAGACTCACGCCATCATGGGCCGCGCCGATCACCGAGAGGCGCTGTCTCGCCTCAGTTTGCCCGTGGCGCTTTTGTGTGGCGAACATGACCGCGTGACGCCGCCACAACTGACCCATCAACTGGCGCAATGTATTCCCCATGCACAAATCTGCATCGTTCCCCAAAGTGGTCACATGCTGCCTGTACAGCAAGCGCCCGCTGTTGCCCACATCCTGGCATCCCTTTTGTCCTGAATCCATCCATCCAACCTAGAGGAACACATGCACAAACGCTCAACTCTTTTCACCCTGGCTGCATTCCTGTTCGCGGGCACAGCCCTTGCCCAAGCCCCTAATTTCCCTGAACGTCCCATCCGTGTGGTCGTGCCGTTTGCACCGGGCAACACCCTGGACAACGCTTTGCGCCAGGTGGCCGAGGAATTCAAGAAAAACACCGGCCAACCCATTGTGGTGGACAACAAACCCGGGGGGTCCGGCATCATTGCCGCTCAGAATGTGATGCAAGCCGCACCCGATGGTTACACGCTGCTCCTGTCCAACACCAGCATGATGACCATCAACCCATACACCTTTGCCAAATTGCCTTACGACCCGGAAAAAAGCTACAAACCCGTGACCGGCTTTTTGGGGGCATCACTGGTCCTGGCCGTGAATGCGGCCAATGTGCCAGCCAACAACGTCAAGGAGTTCGTGGCTTGGGCCAAAAGCCAAAGTGGTGGGGTCTCTTATGCCTCATTCACCGCCGGCAACTCCTCGCACTTTGCCGGGGTGATCATGAACCAGCGCACCGGACTGAACATGGTGCACGTGCCCTTCAACGGCACACCACCGGCCGTGCAGAACTTGTTGGGGGGTCAGGTGCAGGCCGCCTTTTTGCCACTGATGGCCGTCAAATCCCATGTGGAATCGGGCAAGATCAAGGTCCTCGCACTGACCAGTCCGCAGCGTTCGGCGCTGCTGCCCAATGTGGCCACTTTCACCGAACAAGGTCTGCCTGATCTGGAAATCTACATCTGGTCGGGCTTGTCTGCGCCTGCAGGCACACCCGATGCCATCATCAACAAACTGCAAAGCGAATTCTCAAAGGTCCTCAAATCACAGACCATCATCGAAAAATGGCGCGCCATTGACTTCGAGCCTTTGCCCTTCACATCGGCAGAGTTCCAGACATTCACCCGCAACGATGCCAAACGCTGGCAAGAAGCCGTGAAAATTTCAGGTTTTAAAGCCAGCGAATAACGCGCACCCAACCTGAACAAAGCCTATGGCCGCCCAACTCGTTTGCGAGATACACCCCACCTTGGTGCCCAACGGGCACCCCTTGATGACGGGCCCGTTTCGGCCCAACTACCAAGAGTTCAACGCGAGCGACATGGAGGTCATTGGGGTGATCCCCAAGCGTCTGAACGGGGTGTATTTGCGCAACACGCAAAACCCGGTACACCAGCCGCTTGGCACCTACCACCTGTTCGATGGCGATGGCATGCTGCACATGATGCGCTTTGAGCATGGCCGATGCGAATACCGCAACCGTTTCATCCGCACACAAGCCTTCATGGAAGAGCAAGCCGCAGCGCAGGCCTTGTATGCCGGGCTGATCGACAAACCCTCTCTGGCTTTACGCCCGGGTTGGGGCGCTCGCGGTGGCTTGCGCGACAGCTCGGCCACCGATGTGATCGTGCATGCTGGCATGGCACTGACCACGTTCTACCAATGCGGCGAGCCTTATCGGCTCGATGCCCGCACACTCGAGTTCAAAGGCGTGGACGACTGGGGCCGCCAAGTCCTGCCCGATGGCGGCATCAGCGCCCACCCCAAAGTTTGCCCCCGGACTGGCGATTTGCTGTTTTTCAATTACAGCAAACAAGCGCCCTACATGCATTACGGCGAGGTCGACCGCCACAACCAGTTGGTGCACTATGTGCCGGTGCCCCTGCCAGGCCCGCGTTTACCCCATGACATGGTGTTCACCGAACACTTTGCCATCCTGAACGACTTCCCCCTGCACTGGGACGAAGATTTGCTGCCACAGGGCAAGCACAAGCTGCGCTACTTTGAGCAGCAGCCTTCACGTTTTGCCGTGGTTCCCCGACGCGGCAGCCCGCAAACTGGCATCCGTTGGTTTGAAGCCAGCCCCACCTATGTGCTGCACTGGCTCAACGCTTGGGAAGAAGCCGACGAGATCGTGCTGCACGGCTACCACCAGAAAACGCCCATGCCCAAGGCCGGCTACGACAACTCGGGCAACACATTGGGTCCCGAACGTTACGGCCCCACCTTGTACGAATGGCGTTTGAACCTGCGCACAGGAAAAACCTCAGAAAGGCGACTGGATGAAAGGCATCTGGAATTCGGCATGGTCAATGCATCCTACTGGGGCAAGCCTTACCGCTATGCCTACAACATGATCGCGCACCCGGGCTCGTTCTTGTTTGATGGCATCCTGCGCTACGACCACACCACTGGGCAATCGCAAACCCACCTGTTCGGCGAGGGCCGCTTTGGCAGCGAGTCCCCCATGGCCCCCTGCCATGATGCGCACAGCGAAGACGATGGTTATGTGGTGAGCTTTGTGACCGACATGAACACCGATCAATCGGAATGCGTGGTGCTGGATGCGCAACACATCGATGACGGCCCGGTGGCGCGCATCATCTTGCCGCACCGCATCAGCAGCGGCACACATGCCTGTTGGGCCGATGCGCGGGAATTGAGGCCGTAACGCGCTGAACTGCCCCAACAAAAAAGGCTGTCCACGGACAGCCTTTTTCAGTGGCAGCCCGAAGGCCGCTCAACACACCCATCACTTGCCTGGGATCTTGCCTTCCACGCCCTTGACGTAGAACATCACACCACCCAAGAACTTGTCGTCGGCGACAGCGTCCTTGGCCAGCATTTCCTTACCGGCCTGGTCCACGATCGGGCCCTTCCAGATGGAGAAGCTGCCGTCTTTCAGACCCGCATTGATCTCGGCGATGCGCTTTTTGGTGTCTTCAGGCACGTCAGCGGCCACGTTGACCATCTCGATCGCGCCTTCTTTCACGCCCCACCAGCTCGAACCTGTGCTCCACTTGCCTTCCAGGGCTTCACCCACGGCCTTCACGTAGTAAGGGCCCCAGTTGATCACGGCTGAACCCAAGTGGGCCTTGGGGCCGTAGGCGGTCATGTCGGAGTCCCAGCCAAAGGCGCGCTTGCCCATTTTCTCAGCGGTCTGCAGCACAGCCGAGGAGTCGGTGTTTTGCATCAGCACGTCCGCGCCGCCGTTGATCAGCGAGGTAGCCGCTTCGGTTTCTTTCGGGGGGTTGAACCACTCGTTCACCCACACCACTTTGGTCTTGATCTTGGGGTTGACCGACTGCGCACCCATGGTGAAGCTGTTGATGTTGCGCACCACCTCAGGGATTGGGATGGAAGCGACCACACCCAAGGTGTTGGTCTTGGTCATCTTGCCAGCGATCACACCCGCCATGTACGCGCCTTCGTAGGTGCGGCTGTCGTAAGTGCGCAAGTTCTCGGCGGTTTTGTAGCCGGTGGCGTGCTCGAACTTCACACCCTTGTTGTCAGCGGCCACTTTGAGCATGGGCTCCATGTAGCCAAAAGTGGTGCCAAAAATCAGCTTGTTGCCTTGGGCAGCCATGTCGCGGATCACGCGCTCGGCGTCAGCGCTTTCTGGCACTTTTTCCACGAAGGTGGTGACGACCTTGTCGCCGAAGGCTTTTTCGATTTCTTTGCGGCCGTTGTCGTGCGCAAAGGTCCAGCCGCCGTCGCCCACAGGGCCGACATACGCAAACGCGATCTTCAAAGGCTCAGGCTTGGCCGCAGCGGGGGCTTCAGCTTTGGGAGCTTCTTCTTTTTTGCCACAGCCGACCAGTGCGGCGGCTGCCACAGCGGTCAGGGCCACCATCTTGACGATGGAGCGCTTGGAGAGGTCTGTCATGTCAGGTCCTTTTTGAACAGGGTTACAGGGGTTAAAAAAAAACTAATTATGAACCGGGATAAAAGGGCTTGCCCAACGAGGCTGGCATGTTCACGCGAATCCAAGTCGGGTTGCGCGAGATCAGGGCCAGCACCACGATGGTGGCGATGTAGGGCAGCGCCGTGAGCAACTGGCTGGGCACTTGCACCCCAATGCCCTGCAAATGGAACTGCAGCATGGTCACGCCACCAAACAGGTAGGCCCCAAGCAATACGCGTGCAGGACGCCAGGTGGCAAAAGTGGTCAGCGCCAAGGCAATCCAGCCCTTGCCCGCCACCATGCCCTCCACCCACAGCGGGGTGTAGATCACCGAAATGTACGCCCCGGCCAGGCCGCACAAAGCGCCCCCAGCCACCACCGCCGCCAAGCGGATGCGGCGCACCGG
>JAIXOZ010000114.1 GCA_027486495.1 Comamonadaceae bacterium
AAAACCTGCGCGACCTGCAGCTCACGGTGCTGGACCAAGCCAGTGCGCTGGCGAACCGCCAGCACGACCCACAGGCCCTGCGCCAACTGCGCGACGAGATCCTGATGGAATGGTTAGAAGCCCTGCCTGCGAAGGTCGACACCTCCGAGCTGCCCACCTTGGAGCGTCGCAAAAAACTGGTCGACCGCGCTTGCGAGCTGATGCTGGGCCACGCTGACGAGCCGCTGTCCATCCTGGAGGTGTGCAGCCGCGTGGGCACGAGCCGGCGCAAGCTCAACTACTGTTTTCAGGATGTGCTGGGCACGACCCCGGTCAAATACCTGCGTTCATTGCGGCTCAATGGTGTGCGACGCTCACTGCGCCAAGCCACCCCCGGGGTGACCATTCAGGACATCGCCTCGCACTGGGGCTTTTGGCACCTGAGCCAATTTGCACAGGACTACAAACACTTGTTTGGCGAACTGCCGTCCGCCACCTTGAAAAACTTGGAGCACCGAAACAAAACGGCGCCCTTTCCCTCTCCCGCACCGAGTCAGGCTCAGTAGGTCAACTCCAACACCGTGGTGCGACCCTCGGCCAGGGGCCAGGTCAAGCCCACCAGGCGCTCGCCGTTGAATTCAGCGGCCACACTGCGCTGGGTTTTGTCATCCAAACGCAATTTGCTGCTGGCCACGCCCGCGCCAGGGGGCACACCCGGCAAGTTGGTCTTGCCGTCGAAACGCATGCTGTCACGCGGCGGGTCAAAGTAGCCACGCGGCCGGACAAAGCTGACCAGTGCCGCAGCCGACCGGTCGGCTTCGGCCACGCGTTCGGGCTTCATGTGAACGATGTCGCTGGAGCGAGGAAACGGGCTGCGGTAAATGTGGGTTGTGGCGTAGCCTTGGGCCTCGATGACAAACTCATAAGCCGTTTGAGCCTGCGCCTTGAACGGCCCCCACAGGCCATCGGCACCTGCGGTTTTACGGTGCACGGCAGCGCCCTGTCGCTGGCCGGTGAGGGGGTCCACCGCATACACCGTCAGGCTTGCGCCCACCAGGGGCAAGTTGTTTGAGTAGTTGCCGCTTTTGGGGTCCTGCGGGTTCAAGCCCAAGCCGACCAATTTGCCGTTCAGCACCATCGCGATTTCAGGTCGGATGCTCACTTGAGGCGCTTGACCGGTGATGAAACGGTAGGTGGCTTCAAAAGCCGCCGCCGAATAGGAAGTTTCCCGATGATCAATGCGCGGGATCACCACGTTGGTCGCCCCTTTGAGTTCCGGGCCTGCAAAAGTCACGTTGGTTGCTTTGCCTTTCATGCCAATCCACAGGCCATCGGGCTGTGCAAACTTGTCGTTGTTGTCCGAGCGGATGGTCATCCATTTGGCTTGGCCGCACACCTCGTCGCCCTGCGCGTTTTTAGGGGCATTGAGCTGACTCAAAAAAGGGCCCGTGCCAGAAAATTCATTGGCCTCGTTGACGCCGGGGATGGCCTGAACACCGTGATTGGGCGTGCCGCCCAGCACCGCATGGCTGACGAGGTTTTGCCCCCCACCGTTGCAGATGAAGTTGCGAATCGCATTGCCACCCCGCGAGTTGCCCACCAAAACCACCTGCGCAGCACCCGTGCGTTTCAGGACCTGCTGCACCTCTTCGCGCAAAAAGGCCATGTGCTCGGCTGCTGAGGTGCGCCCAGGCTGGGCCTTGTTGTCAGCGTCTCGCGCCAAGGGATAAGGCACATCGATGGCATGCAATCGATCACGCGGCCAACCATTGGATTCAAAACGCCAGAGCGTGCTTTGCCACAAGGCGGCGGAGTCGCCATTGCCATGCACAAACACCACCGGTGGCCGGGGTGCTTCGGTGTTGGGCAGCGTGCCCGAGCAGGCACCGAGCAGCAGGGTAAAAAAGGCAAAAAGCCAGAAATGTCTGCGTGGCAAAGTCATACGCCTGATCCTTTGAGCTTGGAAAAAATGAAATTCAGTTGAATTCTGTCTTGGCTGTTTGACCCAGGTGTGTCAATGGCCGAAGAACATCAAAATTTCTTTTGCGCCGCCATGACCCACAACACCATGCCACCCAGCATCATCGGCACACACAGCCACTGCCCCATGCTCATGCCCAGGCTCAAAAGCCCCAGGTGCGCATCAGGTTCACGGAAAAACTCGGCCACGAAACGGAAGAAACCGTAGCCCAGCAAAAACGCCCCTGAAATCTGACCGGTCGGGCGGTCTTTGCGGGCAAACCACCACAACAACACAAACAACAACAAGCCTTCCAGCGCAATTTGGTAGAGCTGCGAGGGGTGACGCGGCAAATCGCCCGCACCCCTGAAGACCATGCCCCAAGGCAGCGAAGGATCGGCCACCCGGCCCCACAACTCACCGTTGAGAAAATTGCCCACCCGACCGGCCGCAAGTCCTGTGGGCACACAGGGCGCCACAAAGTCCATGACCTGCAAGAAAGGCCGCTGTCGGGTTCGGGCAAACCAGACCATGGCCAGCATCACACCCAGCAAGCCACCATGAAAACTCATGCCCCCTTGCCAAATGGCGAAGATTTCGAGCGGGTTAGACAGGTAATAAGCCGGTTTGTAAAACAAGCAGTAACCCAGGCGCCCGCCCAAGATGACGCCCAGCACGCCCAAAAACAGGATGTCTTCCACATCGCGCTTTTGCCACTGCGCCAGGTTTTTGAAGGGTTCATGGCCCAGACGCCGAACACCCAGCCAGAAAAACAGGCCAAAAGCGGCCAAATAAGTCAGGCCATACCAGTGGATGGCCAAGGGGCCCAACTGCAGGGCGACGGGGTCTATTTGAGGATGGATCAGCATGTCCGGATTGTGCACCGGAGATGCCCAACACTGGACACAAAGGCCTGGCAAGCGCCCGTTAGAATGTGGCGACCTTCTTTTGGGCTTCTACCGAGACACCACCATGAGCGACAAAATCATCCCGATCACCCCCATCAACAGCCGCAGCGCCAACATCACCGAGGGCAAATCCCGCGCCCCCAACCGCTCGATGTACTACGCCATGGGCTATGAACAGAATGATTTCGTCAAACCCATGGTGGGCGTGGCCAACGGTCACAGCACCATCACCCCCTGCAACAGCGGTCTGCAAAAATTGGCCGATGCCGCCATTGAGGGCATCGAAGCCGCCGGTGGCAACGCCCAAGTCTTTGGCACCCCCACCATTTCGGACGGCATGGCCATGGGTACCGAAGGCATGAAGTACTCGCTGGTGTCACGCGAGGTGATCGCCGACTGCGTGGAAACCTGCGTGCAAGGCCAGTGGATGGACGGTGTGCTGGTGGTGGGCGGTTGCGACAAAAACATGCCCGGCGGCCTGATGGGCATGCTGCGCGCCAACGTTCCGGCCATTTACGTGTACGGCGGCACCATTTTGCCGGGCCGCTACCAAGGCAAAGACCTGAACATCGTGAGCGTTTTTGAAGCCGTGGGCGAGAACGCTGCAGGCAAGTTGAGCGACGAAGACCTGCTCGAAATCGAAAAGCGCGCCATCCCCGGCACCGGTTCGTGCGGCGGCATGTACACGGCCAACACCATGTCCTCGGCTTTCGAGGCGCTGGGCATCTCTTTGCCCTACTCCTCCACCATGGCCAACGTGCACGACGAAAAAGTCGAATCGGCCAAAGAGTCGGCCCGCGTTTTGGTGGAAGCCATCCGCAAAGGCATCAAACCACGTGACATCGTGACCCGCAAGTCCATTGAAAACGCTGTGGCCGTGATCATGGCCACCGGTGGCTCGACCAATGCGGTTCTGCACTTTTTGGCCATCGCCCATTGCGCAGGCGTGGAGTGGACCATCGATGATTTCGAGCGCATCCGCCAACGCACGCCCGTGTTGTGCGACCTGAAACCCAGCGGCAAAGCTTTGGCTGTGGACCTGCATGTGGCCGGCGGCATTCCTCAAGTCATGAAGATTTTGCTCAACGCTGGTTTGCTGCACGGCGACTGCATCACCATCACTGGCCAGACCATTGCCGAGGTGCTCAAGGATGTGCCCGATGCGCCACCCGAGCAAAGCGTCATCCACACCATCGACAACGCCATGTACAAGCAAGGTCACTTGGCCATCCTCAAAGGCAACTTGTCGCCTGAAGGCGCTGTGGCCAAGATCACCGGCCTGAAAAACCCGGTTATCACCGGCCCGGCCCGCGTGTTTGACGACGAACAATCGGCCCTGGAAGCCATCTTGGCAGGCAAGATTGTGGCCGGCGATGTGATGGTCTTGCGTTACCTTGGCCCCAAAGGCGGCCCCGGCATGCCCGAAATGCTGGCCCCCACGGGCGCGCTGATCGGTGCTGGCTTGGGTGAAAGCGTGGGCCTGATCACCGACGGCCGCTTCTCGGGTGGTACCTGGGGCATGGTGGTGGGCCATGTCGCCCCTGAAGCCGCCGCCGGCGGCACCATCGCGTTTGTGAATGAAGGCGACAGCATCACCATCGACGCTCACAAATTGGTGCTTGAGTTGAACGTGCCCGAGGCCGAAATTGCCAAGCGCCGTGAAGGCTGGACAGCCCCCGAGCCCCGTTACACGCGCGGCGTGCAGGCCAAATTTGCCTTCAACGCATCGAGCGCCAGCAAAGGGGCTGTGCTCGACCTGTATTGATGCGCTCTTGATGCCCGCAAAAAAGCCGCTTGATAGCGGCTTTTTTGTGGGTCACTGACGCAGATTCAAGCATCTGGACAGCCCTAGGCTGCCCTCAACTGACCATCACAGACCAATGGCGGCGATACCGGCTTTGGCGATTTGAGCGTCTTCGTTCGACTTGACGCCACTGACACCCACCGCGCCCAGGCAAAAACCGTCTTTCATGATCGGCACGCCTCCTTCGAGCATGCCCTGAATGGCAGGGGCAGACAAGAAGGACGTGCGGCCACCGTTGATGACGTCTTCGTAGACTTTGGATTCACGGCGACCCAAGGCGGCAGTGTGGGCTTTGGCGGGTGCGATATGGGATGAAACCGGTGGCGCACCGTCCAGACGGGCGAAATGCAGCAAATGACCGCCTCCATCGACAATGGCGATGCTCACAGCCCAGTTATTTTTCAGGGCTTCGGCTTCGGCCGCAGCAGCGATGGCTTTGACATCGGACAGTTCGAGCGAGGATTGGGTTTTCATGAGGAGAGGGTCTGAAAAATGAAAACCACAAGCATACACTTGCAACGCGCGTCGATTGCTCAACCCCAGTGCAAAACTGATTCACCCGGATAACCCCATCAACTGCCGGAAATCCCTGACTTTTGTACCCCGACCGATTGGGGCCTCTACAATGGGCATTCCTTTTTCAAAGGCCTTTTCAGGAGATACACCATGAGCGACCTTCGTACCCTCAATTCCGCTGACTGGGGCCATGTGGACCTGGCGGCACGCAACCGCGTTCTGCGCAACACCTATTGGCTGCTCGCCCTGAGCATGCTGCCCACCGTGCTGGGCGCTTGGGTCGGCGTGAGCACAGGCATCACCCAATCCCTGACCGGCTTCATGGGCCTGATCGTTTTTCTGGGCGGCGCCTTTGGCTTCATGTACGCCATCGAGAAAACCAAAAACTCGGCCGCTGGCGTACCTGTTTTGCTGGCCTTCACCTTCTTCATGGGTCTGATGCTCTCGCGCATGATCGCCATGGTGCTGGGCTTCAAGAACGGGTCTGACTTGGTCATGACCGCTTTTGCAGGCACGGCCGGTGTGTTTTTTGTCATGGCCAGCTTGGCCAGCGTCATCAAGCGTGATCTGTCAGGCATGGGCAAATGGCTGTTCGTCGGGGCCATGGTCCTGATGGTGGGCGGCATCGTCAATGTGTTTGTGGGCTCCACAGTCGGCATGATGGTGATCTCAACCTTGGCCATCGGCATTTTCAGCGCCTTCTTGCTGTATGACATCAAGCGCATCTTGGATGGCGGCGAGACCAACTACATCAGCGCCACCTTGGCCCTGTACATGAGCGTCTTCAACATCTTCCAAAGCTTGTTGGCCTTGCTCGGCATCATGGGCGGCGAGCGCGACTGATTTGCGTTGCACTCACCAAAAAGGCTCCCTCGGGAGCCTTTTTTGTGGCCACTCCCTTTCCAAGGAGTGCCAAAAACGTGGCCT
The DNA here is from genome assembly GCA_027486495.1 of Comamonadaceae bacterium. Taxonomy (GTDB): domain Bacteria; phylum Pseudomonadota; class Gammaproteobacteria; order Burkholderiales; family Burkholderiaceae_C; genus Limnohabitans_A. The sequence continues at coordinate 6,095 of JAIXOZ010000114.1, forward strand.
TCGCGGGTCAAGCCAACTCAAACACCGCCATGCTCTCCACATGCGCCGTGTGTGCAAACATGTTGATCACGCCGGCACTCACACAGCGGTAGCCGGCACGGTGCACCAAAATGCCAGCATCGCGGGCCAGTGTGGCGGGGTTGCAGCTCACATAAACAATGCGCTGCGGAGGTGTCCAGCCCTGGCGCAAGACCTGGTTCTCATTCAGCTCCGCCAGCGCCTTGCTCAGGGCAAAGGCACCCTCGCGAGGGGGATCTACCAGCCATTTGTCGGCTATGCCGTCGGCCACCAGCATCTCGGGGGTCATCTCGAACAGGTTACGGGCCACAAATTCGGTGGGGGCCAGGGCCTGGCCTTGCGGTCGTGCAGCCTGGTTGCCGGCGTAGTTCTCGCGTGAACGCGCGACCAGGGTTTCGGCCCCTTCAATGCCGAGCACCTGCGCTGCTTGCGTCGCCAGCGGCAAGGTGAAGTTGCCCAGACCACAGAACCAATCAATCACCCGTTCGGTCTTTTGCGCTTGCAGCAAGCGCAGCGCACGGGCGACCAACACGCGGTTGATGAAGGGGTTGACCTGGGTGAAGTCGGTGGGTCTGAAGGGCATGGTGATGCCAAAGTCGGGCAAGCCATAACTGAGCTGTGCCCCACCTTCGTCCAGCAATTGCACCGTGTCCGGTCCTTTGGGTTGCAGCCACCACTGCACCTGGTGTTCAGCGGCAAAATCCCGCAACAGGGCTTTGTCGCCTTCGCTCAAAGGCTCCAAGTGGCGAAGCACCAAGGCCGTGACCTCGTCGCCGCAGGCCAATTCCAGCTGGGGCAGGGTTTCGCGGGCCTCCATCTGACCGATCAGGGCACGCAAAGGCAGCAGCATTCGGCTGACGTGGGGCGGCAGAACTGGACACACTTTCATGTCGGCGATGTAGCGGCTTTTTCGCTCATGAAAGCCAATCAGCACTTCGCCTTTTTTGATCACGTAACGCACCGACAAGCGGGCGCGGTAGCGGTAGCCCCAAGTCGGCCCTTCGATGGGGCGCAGCATGGTTTCAGCTTTGACTTTGCCCAGGTGCCAGAGGTTGTCTTCAAGCACCCGCTGCTTGACGGCCACTTGGGCTGAGGCCTCCAGGTGCTGCATCTTGCATCCGCCGCAGGCGCCAGCATGCAGGCCAAAGTTAGGGCATCCTGGCCGAACGCGCTGAGAAGACTCGTGGTGAATTTGCGTGACGGTGCCCTGCTCCCAGTTGTTCTTTTTGCGGTGCACGTTGACCGACACCAGCTCGAAAGGCAAAGCGCCTTCGATGAACACGACTTTGCCGTCTGGTCGGCGGGCGATGCCTTGGGCATCCATGTCCAGCGAGCCCACTCGCAGCCAGCCTTCGGGCAGGTCGGCACTGGAGTGACTGGGTTCTTCGGCGTGGGCTTGGGATAGGGAAATGTCTGGATCGCTCATGCCCTGATTGTCTCAGGATGTGAGGCCTGCTTAGAGGTCCCAACACACAGTTTCAAAGGGAAACTTCAGCTCCAAGCTTGCAGGTATTCCTGCCAGTGAAGCTCTTGCGGAGCCAAACTGCCCAGCTGTTCTTGAACAAATGCAATTTCCTGCGCATACTCGGCCTCGGTGAAACCGCCGCGCATTTTCTGAAAGCGGATGTACAGCAAATAGGTGTTCATCACATCGGTTTCGCAGTAGCGCCGGATATCTTCGGTGTGCCCGGTCTGAAACTGCGCATAGACCTGCGAGCCGTCCATGCCCAGCTTGCCGGGAAAGCCGCAGAGCTTGGCCAGGGCGTCCATGGGCGCGTTGTTTTTGGGCGTGTACTTGGCCAGCAGGTCCATCAGGTCCAGGTGGCGCATGTGGTACCGAGAGATGTAGTTGTTCCACTTGAACTCACGGTCATCGTCGCCCAGGTCCCAGTATTTGTCGGCCACCACGCCGTGCATCAAACCGCGGTAATGCAGCACCGGCAAATCGAAGCCACTGCCGTTCCAGCTGACCAACTGGGGCGCGTGCTTTTCAATGGCCAGGAAAAAGGCCTGCACGACCTTGGCTTCGCTGTGGCCATCACGGTCCACGAAGGAGTGAACGCGCAAACCCTCGGCATTGCGAAACACGCAGCTAATGCACAGGATGCGCTGCAGGTACAGGGGCATGAAGTCGCTTTTGCCTTCTGCAAGCCGCTCGACCTGCCACTGCGCGTGCACTTGGGCGTCCGTCAACTGCGGGTCATTGGGGTTGAGCCGACGCCAACCCGCCATGTCGGGGATGGTTTCTATGTCAAAAACGAGGACTGGCCAGGGCATCGTCAGGGCCTGTGCGTAGGGGATCGACTCAGCGGCTTGGTGCTTTAGCGCGCAGGCAGGTATTTGGCCGGGTCCACCGGTTTGCCTTGACGGCGAATCTCGAAATGCAGCTTCACGCGGTCGGCATCGGTCCTGCCCATTTCGGCAATTTTCTGGCCCTTGCGAACTTTCTGGTCCTCCTTGACCAGCAAGGCCTGGTTGTGCGCGTAGGCGGTCAAGAAGGTGTTGTTGTGTTTGAGGATGATCAGGTTGCCATAGCCGCGCAAGCCAGCACCGGAGTAAACCACTTGACCATCTGCGGCCGCCAGCACCGGGTCGCCCGCTTTGCCTGCAATGTCCAAACCTTTGTTCTTGGCCTCGTCAAAGCCGCCGATCACGCTGCCGCTGGCGGGCCAGGCAAAACCCAAACCTTCGTCATTGGCAGTCGGCGCTGGTGTGTGAGACGCAGCAGGCTTGGCGGCTGCCGCCGTTTCAGCACCGCCCCCAATCGGCTGCACCACCACGCCACCGGCCTCCGAGGGGGAAGCCACGCGCAAGACCTGCCCGACCTCAATCAAGTGGGCATTGGGCAAATTGTTCCAGCTGACCAGATCGCGCCAGGACTGTCCGTGGTCCAAGGCAATGCGGGTCAGGGTATCGCCGCGCTGCACGGTGTAATAACCAGGCTTGCCGAGGTTTTCAGCACCCGGCAACACCTTCACCACCTCGGCTGCAGGGGCTGCTGTCGGTGCGCTCGTTTTGGGGCTGGAGCCGCGTGTTTCAACGGGCGCTGGCGCACGCGGCGCAGAGGTACAACCGGCCAACACCAGCACAGTCAAGGCTGCGATCCAAAAACGGGAAACTTCACGAAACATCATCCGGTGCCATTCCATCATGCAATCCCCGATTTTAGAGGCACAAAGTGAACCGCCTCCAAGACTTGTCGATCAAAGCCCGTGGCGGTTTTCCGAATTACCACCAGCGCCTGGTGCCCCGAGGCTGTGACCGTGGGGGCCACCAGCCTGGCCCCCACGGCCAATTGCTCCAGCCAAGCGGTGGGGACCTCCTCACCCCCAGCAGCCGAAATGATCCCGGCATAAGGGGCACCCTTTGGGAAACCCAGCATGCCATCACCCAGCATCAGGTGCACATTAGGCAAACGAAAAGGCAGCAGATTTTTTTTGGCTTTTTCGTGCAAACCGCGCAAGCGCTCGATGCTGTAAACCTCGGACGCCACATGGCTGAGCACTGCGGCTTGGTAACCACAGCCAGTGCCGATTTCCAGCACCCGACCCAGTTTGCCTGGCACGCCTTGTCGCAGCAACTCGATCATGCGGGCCACCACATTCGGTTTGGAAATTGTTTGGCCCAAGCCGATGGGCAAGCTGGTGTCTTCGTAAGCTTGACCCGCCAAAGCGGTTTCGACAAAACGGTGCCGCTCCACCTGGCCCATCGCTTGCAAAACCCATGGGTCCTGCACGCCCTGTTCGGCCAATTTGACCACCATGCGGGCGCGCACGGCACTTGAATCCAGCCCCAAACCGCTGGACACAGGCACGGCGGTTACGTGTGCTGACCGACCCGGCGCGGGGCTGGACAGTCCTCTGAGCACGCCCTGACCTGCAATCGGGCGAAGATTGACCTGGACCGTCTGAGGGTTCAAAGTCACCGCAGACCGCCCCCCAGCAGGAGGCAACTTGGCCGGAAAACTGGGCCTGGGTTTCATGCCCAGGCCTTTTGCCAAAGATTCGCGCAGGTCTGACTCCACGCCTGCAGGTGATCGTGCTCGGTCAAATCCACTTTCAAAGGCGTGACCACCACATGGCCCTGGTCTGCCGCATGGAAATCGGTGCCTGCGCTGTCGTCCATGGCTGCGCCTGCGTTGCCAATCCAGTACATGGTCTGGCCCCTCGGATCCACCTGGGTGATGACCGGCTCGGCCGCATGACGCCGCCCGAGGCGACACACCTTGGGCGACTTGATCTGATCCAAAGGCAAGTTGGGGATGTTCACGTTCAGCAACCAGGGGCGTGTGCCGATCAAACTTTGCTGCATCATTTGCTGGACCAGGCGCGCAACGGTGCTGGCCGCCGCATCCAGATGCGCCCAACCCTTGTCGATTTGCGACACAGCGATGGCTGGGATGCCAAACAAATACCCCTCCATGGCCGCGCCCACGGTGCCCGAATACAAGGTGTCGTCACCCATGTTAGCCCCGTTGTTGATGCCCGAAATCACCAAATCGGGCCGATACCCCAACAAACCCGTCAAGGCGATGTGCACACAGTCGGCGGGTGTGCCATTGACATATCGAAACCCGTTGTCGGCCCGGCTCACATACAGCGGCGTGTGCAGGGTCAAGGCATTCGATTTGGCGCTGTTGTTGTGCTCGGGGGCCACCACTTCGACATCGGCAATGGCCTGCAGTGCCGCGTGCAAGGCCACGATGCCTTCGGCCCGAAAGCCATCGTCGTTGGAGATCAGGATTTTCATAGGTGAGCGATAGTTGAATGGCTCATTGTAGGGCGATGCCTGATGTTGACAGGCCCGCCAGTTTGGGCATCGGCTGCGGCAAAACCGGACACCGTTCAGGCCCTGCAAATGCGGTCGCTAGGGGGACACGAAGGGCAGCGCCAGAATGCCTAAGATCAAGCTTTTGATTTCTGATTTCATTTGGAGACACGGCATGCATGCATGGCTTTGCGAGAACCCTACGGGCGTTGATGCCCTCACCTGGCAAGAACTGCCCACCCCCGCACCAGGGCCCGGCCAGGTGCTGATCCAGATTGAGGCGGCCAGCCTGAATTTTCCTGACCTGCTGATCGTTCAAAACAAATATCAAATGAAGCCCGAGTTGCCGTTTGTGCCGGGCTCCGAATACACCGGTAAGGTACAAGCCGTCGGTGAGGGCGTAACGCACCTGAAAGTTGGACAAAGCGTGGCATGCCTGTCGGGCACGGGCGGATTTGGCACCCACACCTTGGCCCCAGCCAAACTGTGCATGCCCTTGCCCGATGGTTTTCCGGCCACCGATGGCGCAGCCTTCATCATGACCTACGCCACCTCGCACCATGCGCTGGTGGACCGGGCTGCCCTCAAAGCAGGAGAGACCGTGCTGGTGCTGGGTGCTGCAGGCGGGGTGGGCACGGCGGCCATCCAGATTGCCAAGGCCATGGGGGCCAAAGTGATTGCGGCTGCATCCACCGACGAGAAGTGCGCCCTGTGCACCACACTGGGGGCGGATGCCACCATCAACTACAGCCGCGAAAACCTGCGCGAGGCCCTGAAAACCCTGACCGAAGGCAAGGGCCCCGATGTGGTGTATGACCCCGTGGGCGGCGATCTGGCCGAGCCCGCTTTTCGCTCCATCGCCTGGCGCGGACGCTATCTGGTGGTGGGCTTTGCAGGCGGCCCCATCCCCTCGCTGCCATTGAACCTACCATTGCTCAAAGGCGCATCCCTGGTCGGCGTGTTTTGGGGGGACTTTGCCAAACGCGAACCCCAAGCCAACGCGGCCATGATGGGCGAGCTGGCACATTGGTACGGCCAAGGCAAGATCAAACCCGTGCTGGACCGCACCCTGCCCATGAGCGAGCTCAAAGCCGCCTACACCCTGATGGGTTCGCGCAGCGTCAAGGGCAAACTGGTAATGGTCAACTGATGGGCTGAATAAGGCCGAGTTGATCCAGCGCCGTGCGCCCTGGAAAACCAAGGAGGCACTGGAACTGGCAACCCTTGAATGGGTAGCTTGGTTCAACCACCACCGACTGCTCAGCTCGATTGGGTACATTCCACCGGCTGAAGCTGAGGTGAACTACTACCGGCAGTTAGCCGAGAGCAACGAGACCGAGGTCTCAACTTAAACCAACTGGCCTCCACGAAACCCGGTGCGATTCACGTCAGGAGGATGACGAGTGCCAGAGAACCTAGCAGCGTGCTCAAAGCCCTGCGTTGAAATATCATGAAAACCTCTTGAACTTAGCGTTGTAGATTCTGTAGAGGTACTCCGTCCTTCAGTTTTGGAATACCCTTGGAGCGCAAAAACGGCAATCACATCAGCAATAGCTAGATTTTATCTTTTTGATATTTGTCAACTATCACGAAGAATTATGACAAAATTAATTTTTATCTCAACATTTGGTACTTGAATCGCACGAACAGCTGGTGGCGGAATAGAAGTCCTTGCTGCAGAAAGCGGGCGTTCTGATAACGTAAGTGGAGGTAAGGCTGTCGTTTCCCATGTCACAAGGGCTTGCTTTGTCAAGTCGATAGACACCTGCTTGAAAAAAGTGATCTTGAATATTCATAAAGATACACCCAGCGCCAACCAGTCACCGGCACGAAGAGAAGTATGGAATCGAATGAGAAGCGTTGTGGCCCAGCGACATTGTCCAGATATGTCGTGGTTAGAGGGGTGAAGTCCAGCACATTGGTGTGACTTGGAGTGTGACTCAACGGAAGCACAAAAGAAAAAACCCTAAGTAAATCAATCACTTAGGGTTTGGTCTTGGCGGAAACGGAGGGATTCGAACCCTCGATGAGGCTCTACACCCCATACTCCCTTAGCAGGGGAGCACCTTCGGCCACTCGGTCACGTTTCCA